>DASRKB010000191.1:0-7099 GCA_035649175.1 Burkholderiales bacterium
AGGCTGCCCGCATCCTGGCCGACGTCAACGACGATCAGTTGCCGCCCGACAAGCGCCCGGCGCGCGATGAAGCGACGCGCGAATACATGGAAGCACTCCAGCTCGACGCCGACTGGCCGGCGGCCAACGTCAGCCTTGGCAACTTCCGGATGCGCCAGGGCCGCCCGGAGGAGGCGGTCGCCGCGTACGAACGCGCGCTTGCACTCGATGCACGCTTCCCCGGCGCGTACGTCAACGTTGCCGATGCCTACCGCGCGCTCGGACGCGATGCCGAAGGCGAAAAGCTGCTGCGACGCGGCCTCGCGTTCCTGCCGCGCGACGCGGATCTCCACCATGCGCTGGGACTGCTGCTGGTGCGCAAGGGCGACAAGGCCGCGGCCCTCGGGGAGCTTGCGGTGGCGGCAAGCCTCGCGCCGGACAACGCCCGCTATAGCTACGTCTATGCCGTCGGGCTGCATTCGGCGGCGCGCCGGGGCGAGGCGCTCTCCGTGCTGCGCGCCGCGACGGCGCGCCATCCTTACGACCTCGATATTCTCCGCGCGCTCGTTTTCATGCACCGCGAAGCCGGCAAACCCCAGGACGCGCTTCCCTATGCGCGAAGAATGGCCGAAATCGAGATGGAGGGACGGCGGCCCACGCAGTAGCGGCGCCCGGTTGATCTAGATCAAGCTGCACCTTTCGGTCCCCCAGAGAATCGGGCGGTCATCATGAAAGGGTCATCCATGTGGCAGGTGAGCTTGCGGGGCCTTTCGGCGCCTGTGCTGGCGATGTGCTTTGCGGTCCCGGCGCTCGCGCAGACCGGCGCGAGCCTGGATCGAACCGTTCTGCCGATCCCTGAGCCGAAGCGGCCGGCGTACAAGGAGCTCGATGCGCGCAAGGCCAAGGTGCCCGCTCGCTTCGAGGTCAAGGCTCCGGCGGGCGCGCCGAACGTGGTGATCGTCCTGATCGACGATCTGGGTTTTGGCGCCCCGAGCACCTTCGGCGGCCCGATCAGCATGCCCGCCCTCGACGAGTTGGCGCAGAACGGACTGCGCTACAACAACTTCCACACCACCGCGGTCTGCTCGCCGACCCGGGCGGCACTTAAGGCCGGCCGCAATCATCACACCCTGAACATGAGCTTCATCACGGAGATGGCGACGGGATTCCCGGGCGCCACCGGCCAGGTTCCGAGCGCGGCTGCGCCGCTCGCGGAAACGCTGCGCCTGAACGGCTACAGCACGGCCGCCTTCGGCAAGTGGCACGAAACCGCTTCCTGGGAGATCAGCGTGTCCGGCCCGTTCGACCGCTGGCCGACGCGGCAGGGCTTCGACAAGTTCTACGGCTTCTTCGGCGGCGAGACGAACCAGTGGGCGCCGCTGGTCTACGACGGCGTCACGCTGGTCGAGATTCCGAGCGACCCGAAGTATCACTTCATGACCGACATGACGGACAAGGCGGTGGCCTGGATCAAGCACCAGAAGGCCATGACCCCGGACAAGCCGGCCTTCGTCTACTTCGCTCCCGGCGCGACGCACGCGCCGCACCATGTGCCCAAGGAGTGGATCGCCAGGTGGAAGGGCAAGTTCGACCAGGGCTGGGACAAGCTGCGGGAGGAGACCCTGGCGCGGCAGATCAAGATGGGCGTCGTGCCCGCGGGAACGAAGCTCGCGCCGAAACCCGCGGGGATCAAGGACTGGGACAAGCTCACGGCCGACGAAAAGCGCCTGTTCACGCGCCAGGCCGAGGTGTTCGCCGCTTTTGCGGAGTACACCGATCACGAGACTGGCCGGATGCTGAAGGCGTTCGACGAGGTGGGGCAGGCCGACAACACGCTGGTGTTCTACATTGCCGGCGACAACGGCACGAGCGGCGAAGGCGGCGAGAACGGCATGTACAGCGAGATGACCTACTTCAACGGGGTGCAGGAGAAGGTAGCGGACATGCTCGAGAAGATCGACCAGTGGGGCGGCCCCGAGACCTACCCGCACATGGCGGCGGGCTGGGCAGTGGCCCTCGATGCGCCGTTCGGCTGGATGAAGCAGGTGGCGTCGGATTTCGGCGGCACGCGCAACGGCATGGTGGTCAGCTGGCCGAAGGGGATCAAGGCGAAGAACGAGATCCGTCAGCAGTTCAGCCACGTGATCGACGTTGCGCCCACGGTCCTGCAGGCGGCCGGACTTCCCCAGCCCAAGGCGGTCAATGGGCTGCGGCAGATACCGATCGAAGGGACAAGCCTCGTATATACCTTCGACAACGCCAAGGCGAAGGAGCGGCATAGAACGCAGTACTTCGAGATTTCTGGCAACCGCGCCATCTATCACGACGGCTGGCTCGCGCGCACGATCCACCGCGCGCCGTGGGAGTCCAAGCCGCGCCGCGCGCTGACCGACACGACCGCGTGGGAGCTTTTCGACGTGCGGTCGGACTTCAGCCTCGCCAACGACCTTGCCGCGAAGAATCCGAAGAAGGTGGCGGAGATGCAGGCGCTCTTTCTCAAGGAAGCCGGCAAGTATCACGTGCTGCCCCTCGACGACCGTGTCTTCGACCGGCTTGACGCGAAGGCCGTCGGCCGTCCGGATCTCATGGGCGCACGGACGTCGATAACGCTTTCGGGGGGCATGGTCGGCATGATGGAGGCCGTTTTTCCCAACGTGAAGAACCGCTCCAAGGTCATCACGGCCGAGGTCGACGTGCCTGCGAGCGGCGGCAACGGCACGGTGATCGCGCAGGGCGGGCGCTTCGGCGGCTGGTCGCTCTACGTCAAGGACGGCGTCCCGGCGTATCACTACAATTTTCTTGGCCTGCAGCGCTTCACGGTCGCCTCCACGAAGAAGCTCGCCCCCGGCATATCCACGGTGGTGCTCCAGTTCGACTATGACGGCGGCGGCCCGGCAAAGGGCGGCAAGGCGGCGCTGCTCGTCAATGGCGAGAAGGTCGGCGAGGGACGGATCGACGTTACGCAGCCCGGCCTCTTCTCCGCGGACGAGACCGCCGACGTGGGTATCGATCTCGGCACGCCGGTGGTCGAGGCCATCGGGTCGGAAGCAAAGTCGCGATTTACCGGCAAGATCAGCAAGGTGACCGTCAGCGTGAAATAGGGCCAGCGGTAGCTTAGGACGAGTTCGCCCCGGCGGGTCTCCGTAGTCCGGGTCCGCCGGGGCGCCTTCTGAGCGCTCCTCACTGAATGAGCGGAATCTCCGTCGCGATCTCCTCTTTGACGATCGCGCGGATCTTGTTCTCGATCTGGATGTAGCGCGCGACCTTCATGCCCGGCAGCACCTTCTCCAGCTTGGGCACGTAGGCGCGCTTGAGCTTCACTTCCGCGTCCTCGACGGCGATTGCCTCGTTGATCAGTTTCTTCGCCGCCGCGTCGGACACCGGCCCCTTGTCCACTGCGTCCGCGTAGCTCTTGATCACCCCGAGGAGCCGCTTGTTTATCCCCTGCAGGTCCTTCTGGTAGGCCTCGTACACCGGCCAGAAGGCCTTTCCTTCGGCCTCGGTCAGCTCCATGTTGGCTGCGACGACGAGCTTCTTGTCGGCCCTGATCTTCTCGGCGAGGATCTGCATCTCGGACGAGGTCTGCGCGGTCGCGGGAAGCGCCAGCAGGACTGCAACGGCGAACGGCACGATGTGAGACAGTTTCATGTCAGCTTCTCCTTAGGGAGGGGTTCAACATGCTCCGCGAATAGTCTTTTTCGGCGGCCAGGACGACGAGCGGGTTGCGGCCGCGGTAGGCGGCGAGGGCCTTCAACGCTGCCGCACCTTGTACTCTTCCTTGAGGTCCTTGTTGTACTTGATGACCCTGATCTCGCCGAGATGGTTGCTGAAGAGCGGGTAGCCCTTCTCCGCCCAGCCGGCGATGCCGCCATCGACCAGGTAGACGTTCTTGTACCCATAGCGGTACAGGAAGGAGGAGAAATACGTCGCGCGGTGCTTGGTGCGGCAGAAGACCCAGATCTCCGTATTCGGATCCGGCCAGGTCGCCGGCACCAGGTAGGGATGACCGGAGTCGATATTGTTCGCTCCGAGAAGGTGGCCGTTGTCGAACTCGTCGAAGGTGCGAATGTCGAGAATGACCGCGTTGCTCTTCTTCGCCTGAACCTCCTGCCACTTCCTGTAGAGATCGTCGACCGAGACGATGCGGTTCTTCGGAATGAGCGAGGACAGCTCGTTGAACACCTTCTTTTCCTCGTCCGCGGGCGCCGCGAGGACATTCGTGAATCCCAGGGCGACGACGACAACTGCGAGAGACCATCGCAAGGGTTTCTTCATAGAAATATTAGTCCTCATGATTCATGATGTTTTCGAATATGAATGCAAACGCCGACATGAGGCTCATATTGAGGCAGCGCAAACAAGGGAACTTGATCTAGGACAAGACCGCTCCCCATCGGCGTGCAACTCTTACTTCACGAGGGACTCCAGGGGTTCGACGCGCCGCGCGAATAGCCTTTCTCGGCGGCGAGCACGTCGAGATGCAAGGTCGCCAGGTCTTCCAGCACGGGGTCGGGCGCCTCCAGGCCCCTCGCGTCGATCGTCTTGATGTAGTGGCGGCCGCTCGCGCACGGATCGATGCGCCAGGCAGTTTCCCCATCGCCATGGAAGTACTCGAGGGAATCCGGCGCGCGGTTGCCGCACAGGGCGCAGGACAACCGGTCGACGCGCCACTGGGAGCCGCAGCGCGCGCAGAGATTCTCAGAGTAGTCGGCCCCCGCGAAGGCGGGGGCCATGTTCAAACGCGCGCGTAGACGAGCGTACGCGTCTCGTCGGGCGGCCCGACGGCGCCGTCGGGGTCGAACCAGTCGAGACTGACCGGCTCGTGGAAGCGCGCTTCGAGCTCGCCGCGCCAGCGCCCCGCATTGGCGAGCCAGATCGCGAGCGCCTCCTCGCCGTCCACCGCCGGCTGCAATTCCGCGATAAGCTCGATCGGCTGATGCGCGGCGCGCGGGATCATCCAGATCCGCTCGATGTCGGGGCAGGCGGCTGCCCATTCGGCGAGCGCCGTGCTGAGCGGCTTGCCGCTTCCGTCGGAGCGCGAGGTCAGGCGCACGAGAGCAGGCTAAGGTGGCGGTCGACGGCCGTGTTGAGGAAGATCAAGCCGGCCGGCGATTCGCCTTACCTCGGCCGCTTTGCCCAGGACTCGTATTCCATGGTGCCGTCGGAGCCACCGAGCCACGACTCGTACTCGATGGCGCCCGCGTCGCGCTCGGCGTTCGGCCGCGCGGCCTGGCGCAGCACGCGCAGGAGGCGCGCCGACGCCTCGTCCAGCGCCTCGATGGTTTCGAGGGTCACGGTCATGGTCTCGGGAAGGAGGTTCTGCATGTTCGTGGGAGCTCCTTTCTCTTGCGGAAGGTTAGACGTGAAGAATGTCGCCCTTGAGCGAATAGGCGATGGCGAGGACGTCTTTCTGGGTCTGCTCGTCGACGCTGCACTTGCGCAGGCCGGCGAGGATGTCGTCGAGCGCCGCCATGTACTCCGCCTCGCTGATGTTCATGCCGCGGTGTGCGGCCTGCATCGTGCGGCCGGTGTACTGGGCTTTGCCGCCGCTGCCTGCCTCGAGGAACGCGCAAAGATGTTTCTTCGTCATGGAGAGCTTGTCGGGCGTCTCGAGATAGGGCCGGAAGCGCGAGCGGATGACCGGGTTCTCCATGTGGCGGGAGACGATCTCCTCCACGAGGGCTTCGATGCCGCGCGAGCCGCCGAGGCGTTCGAAAAGGGAAGCAGTACTCATTTCAATCCTCCTCCATAGGTGGCTAATAGACTGGTCGGTCTAACGTCGGGTGAAAAAAAGGGGGCCATGGCTAATTCGAGACGGCGCCGAAATAGAACTGCAGCATCTCGCGCAGCGGCGCGGGATCCCGTGCCAGCCGGCAGCGCAGCGCGGCGCCTTCCCAGCAGTTGATAAGGAGCTTGGCCATGTGCGCGGGGTTGGTGTCCTTCGGCAGGTCGCCGCGGGAGATCGCTTCTTGCAGACAGCGGGCGATGCGAGCCTCGATGGCGGCGAAGCACTCTTCCACCTTGCGACGGAAGATGTCGCTGACGCCGGAGAGTTCCTGCCCGAGGCCGCCGAGGAGGCACCCAAGATAGCCCTCGGTGCGGTACTTCTCCTCGCTCAGCTCGAAGAAGCGGCGCACACGCGCAAGCGGCGGCAGGCTTGCGTCGCCGAGGCAGAGGTCCAACCCCTTGTGCACCTCCTCCATGTAGAGGTCGATCGCCTGCAAGCCGAAGTCCTCCTTGGATTTGAAGTAGTGGTAGAAGGAGCCCTTCGGCGTGTCCGTGGCCTCGAGCAGTGCGGCGATGCCGAGGTCGTGGTAGCCCCGGCGCAGCAGCATCGCCATGCCTTTTTCGAGAAGCTGCTGCCTGACTTCCATCGCTCTTGGCCAAGTATTGGATTAGACCGGTCGGTCTAGACTAGAAAAGCCCACGCGCGTCGTCAAGCGCTTTTCGTTCCGCGGTGCAACAACGAGACGACCTCATCGTCCTCGATCTGCGGGAAGTCGCGGTAGAACTGGCTGACGGCGCGGAAGTCCTCCGGCGCATCCAGGCACACCACCTCGTCGGCGTAGGGCCGGATGCGCTCGAGGCTGTCGGGCGCGGCGACCGGCACCGCGCAGACCAGGCGCTCGGGGTTCTTCGCGCGCACGGCGTGCAGCGCGGCGATCATGCTCTCGCCGGTGGCGATGCCGTCGTCGACGACGATCGCCACGCGGCCCGCGGGATCGGCGGGCGGGCGCGCCGGCGTGTACTGCGCACGCCGGCGGCGCAGGAGCTCGAGCTGCGTCGCCTTCTCTTTCTCGAGGTAGGCCTCGTCGGCGTGCGCCGCGCCGGCGTGGCTCGCGACGTGCGCCCAGCCGGTCTCGTCGATCGCGCCGACGGCAAACTCCGGGCTGTAGGGCGCGCGCAGCTTTTTCACCAGCACGAGGTCGAGCTCGCCCTGGAGCTCGCGGGCGACGATCGCGCCCATTTCCACCGCGCCGCGCGGGATCGCGAGCACGAGCGGGTTGCGGCCGCGATAACCGGCGAGCGCTTTTGCCAGTCTCCGGCCGGCGTCGAGTCGGGAATCGAACAGACGGCTCATGACAGGACCTCCGCAAAGAGCGGCGCGCAGGAAATCACC
>DASRKB010000192.1:0-25222 GCA_035649175.1 Burkholderiales bacterium
TTTACGGAACAGCAGATCATCGGGGTGCTCAAGCAGGCTGAAGCCGGGGTGCCGGTGAAGGAGCTGTGCAGGAAGATCGGAGTTTCGGAGCAGACGTTTTACAACTGGAAGGCGAAGTACGGGGGCTTGAGCGTCTCGGAGTTGAAACGTTTGCGGGAGCTGGAAGCGGAGAACGCGCGGCTGAAGAAGATGTACGCGGATTTGGCGCTGGAGAACGAGGCGATCAAGGCGGTCTTGAGTCGAAAGCTGTAACGCCGTCTGAACGCCGGGAGGCAGCGCGGATCATGGTCAGGGAGCATCGCCTGTCGATTGCCCGGGCCTGTCGAGCGTCGAAGCTCTCTCGGGCGGCGTATTACCGGCAGGGCATCGACTGGGGCGAGCGTGACGCGCCGGTAATCGATGCGCTCAACGCGGTGGTCGAGAAGCACGGGCGCTGGGGATTCTGGAAGTGTTTCGACCGGCTGCATAACCAGGGGCATCCCTGGAACCCGAAGAGGGTGCATCGGGTGTACTGCAAGCTCAGGCTGAATCTGCCTCGCAGGACGAAGAAGAGATTGCCGCAGCGGCTGCGCCAGCCGCTCACCGTGGCGGCGGCGGTGAATGCGGTGTGGGCGCTTGATTTCATGAGCGACGCGCTATGGAACAGACGGCGCTTCAGGGTCTTGAACGTGCTCGACGAAGGGGTCAGGGAGGGCTTGGCGATCGAGGTCGATACGAGCTTGCCGGCAAAGCGTGTGGTACGCGTGCTCGCTCGCCTGGCCGAGCTACGAGGGTTGCCAGCTGCGCTACGCATGGACAACGGCCCCGAGCTCATCGCCCAGGAGCTTCTGGACTGGTGCGACGCCAAGGGCGTCAAGCCGCTTCACATTCAGCCTGGCAAGCCCGACCAGAATGCCTTCATCGAGCGCTACAACCGGACCTTTCGCGAAGAAGTGCTTGACGCCTACGTGTTTGAAGATCTCGAGCAGGTTCGGGCACTCAGCGCTCAATGGCTTCAGATGTACAACGAAGAAAGGCCGCACGACGCGCTCGGAAGACAGCCTCCGGCCGTCTTCCGAGCGCTTATAGAATCAAAGACGAACTCTATTTCCGAACTGTCTACTTGACGGGGGAGCTTACGCACCTACTCATTTCTCTTCGCGCGTCCCGATGACGATCAACTCACCGAAATCGGCGAACTCCTCAAGGCGGGGCGCATCCAGCCAGTGATTGACAAGGTGTTTCCGTTTGAGCAAGCAAAGGATGCGCTTGCATACCTCGCCCAGGGATGTTCAAAGGGCAAGGTCGTCGTCAAGATCAAATGAACCTGGTTCCCCCCGACCTTGGACAGGCCCGGGCAATCGACAAGCGATGCTCCCGACCATGATCCACGCTGCCTCCCGGCGTTCAGATGGCGTTACAGCTTTCGACTCAAGACCGCCTCGATCGCCTCGTTCTCGAGCGCGAGATCCGCGTACATCTTCTTCAGCCGCGCGTTCTCGGCTTCCAGCTCCCGCAGCCGCTTGAGCCCCGAGACGCTCATCTTGGGGGGAGCTTATGGGTGGGAAAAGAGTCCACAGAATCGACCCGACGCGGACTTTCAAGGATAGACTGCGCAGCCGTATTCTGCGGAGTAGGCAATGCCGCAATTCCGACGCAGGCAGTTAGTGATCGGGGCCGCCGCGCTGCTGGTCGCACCGGCTGGACTGCTGGCGCAGAGTGCCAGCCCTCCCGGGCGTATTGGGCTGTTGTTCGGGTCGTCCCGCGAGGGCGTCAAGATCGAAATGGAAGCGTTTGTCGCGCGCCTGCGAGAACTAGGACACATCCCGGACAGGACGGTGGAGATCGTTGCGCGCTTTGCCGAAGGAGTGCCCACGCGCTTTCCCGAACTGGCCAAGGAACTGCTCGATGAAAGGGTCGAGGTGGTGTTTGTACCCAATACTCAGGGGGCGTTGGCTCTGCAGCGACTGTCGGACGAGGTAGCCATTATCTTTGTGGCTGTGGATCCGGTCCGCACAGGCCTCATCGATAGCCTGGCCCATCCAGGTCGCAACGCCACCGGTTTCACGCAAGGTGCGCCGAGCATCGCCGGCAAGCGCGTCGAGTTGCTGAAGGACAGTTTTCCGGACATTAAGACACTGGGCGTACTGCTGGACCCGAGTTTCCCCATTCAGCAGGAGCTGGCGCTCGTTTCCGAGGCCGCGCAACAATCCGGCTTGCGGGTTCAAATTGCCGAGGCGAGCAGTCATGACCAGTATCTCGACGCCGTGGTTCGACTGCAGAAGACGGGCGTCAATGCTTACTACGTTGTCTATACGGGGTCGAGCTTTGCCATGCGTCGCGAGCTTGCCGCGGCGATCCGCCGCTCGCGCCTTCCGGCGATTTATGGGATCACGCGATTCGCCGATGACGGCGGCCTGATCGCTTACTCATGGCAAACACCAAAGTTTTCGGTGCTGGCCGCGGAGTATGCAGATCGCATTCTGCGCGGCGCCAAGCCCGCGGATCTGCCGGTCCAGGAACCGACGGTTATCGAGCTTGTCGTGAATCTTGCAACTGCGCGCGCGCAGGGCCTGACGATCCCGCAGGCAATACTCTTGCGTGCCGACCGGGTGATCGAGTAACGGCACCTCGAATGACGGCTCTTGGCCCGAAAGCGGCGGGCGATCAGCGTCTCGATCTGCCGCAAAGTGTCACCTATGTGCCCGGAATGATCTGTCACCCGTCTGCGGGGGCGCGCCTCGTGCGTTGGCGTGCGCTTTCTTCTTGCTCGGGGCGCAGCCGCTGGGCGGCGAAAGCGAACAGCGAGACGATCGTCAACAGCGCTCGTTCCACGGCGGCGTCGATCTTTTGCGCAATTTGAGGTCTCATTTCACCTCCGTAGCCTGCCGACCGCGTGCCGGCGCTGGGTTATTCGGCGCTGGGTGCCCTCGAGCTCCAGCGTTCGAGCCCATGCCGCATCGGCCTCTCGCCAAGACCGATTCAACTGCTCCTTGCGCGATTGCCCGGCGGTGTTTAACTTGCCAGCTACCCAGACGAGCGTGAGGGCCAGGAAGCCTAGCGCGCCGCAGATGATCAGGTATGCGCTCATGACTGCTCCACGCTGTCAGATTAGTGTGTGCGTACGGCGCCGGGGCCGTAATGGATCGCGAGACCAAGACCTTCGATGAGGTGCTCACCGGAGGGCTCGACGTAATAGAGCGCAAGCCAGACCGCGCGGTAGGCGCGAGCGAGGACGTATGCTTCCAGAGTCTCGATCGGTTCTCGATCGAGGATACGGAATAGTCTGACATCCATTTTTGGTCGCCTCGAGTTTGCAGTCGTGTGGCGCCAGTTTTCACCCAACCGGAAGAACGAGCTTGACCGCCGGCGTCAGCCGCTAATCCTGGCGCGCCATGTGCGAGGGGCTGCTCGGTGCTATCGGCCTATGAGGCGTTTCGTTCGATAGTCGCTGGGGCTGAGCCCCGTCCAGCGCTTGAACGCGCGAGTGAATGCACTCGGCTGGGAGAACCCGAGCGAGAAGGTGATGTCGGTTACCGAGCGGCGCGGGTCTTCGATGTAGCGAAGCGCGAGGTCTTTGCGAGTGTCGTCGACGAGCTGCAGGTAAGTGGTCTTCGCCTCGGCGAGCTTGCGCTGCAGCGTGCGCGGGCTCATGTGGAGCTGCTTCGCCATGTCCTGCGCAGTTCCCTCGCCCGAGGAGAGATGCTCTAGCACCGCCGCACGGGTCCGCGAGACGACATCGGACTTTTCGAGCCGCGCCAGCTCTTCGGTGAGCATCCGGTCGAACACGACCGCGAGCTGCCGGTTGGCCGACGGGAGCGGGCGGTCGGCGTCCCTGGCCGAAAGCACGAAGGCGTTCTCGTCAGCCCCGAACTGGACCGGACAGCCGAAGAAGCGCTCGTAGGCGTCCGCAGGGTCGGGTTTCCTGCGGCGCAGGGTCGCGGCAAGAGGCCGAAGAGCCGCCCCGGCGTTCATGCGGCACAGGTCGAGCAGCAGAGCCATCACGATGTCGACGAACACCGCCGCCACCGGCACGAGGGCGGGATCGCCCCGCTTCGCCCGGAAGCGGACCTTAAGACCCAGCCTGGTGTCCTCGATCTCCGTGATGCCGCGCTCGCCGACCAGGCGCGAGTAGCGCACCGCTCGTTCGAGCCCGGTGCGGAGCGTCGAGCTCGACAGCCAGGCATATCCGAGCACACCGAGCTCCGAGGGGTGCCAGCAGCGCGCAGCCTGGAGCCCGAACGCGGGATCGCGGATGAGCGGAATAGCCACGCGGAGGATCGCGTCGATCTTGTCGACTTCGATGCGCTCGCCCGGAGCCGGGATTGTCGCTAGGTCGATGCCGGCATCCCTTGCGATGCCGACCGCATCCCGACCGTGCATCTCCAGGAGCCGTCGGAACATCGGACCCATCGAGGCAAGGAAGCTCTGGCGCGATTCGTCGGCGGCCCGTGCGCCGGCTAGTGCCGTCATTGAGCGATTGGCACGCTTAGTCAAGCAGATGTCGCACCGGGATTGGCTTGCGTTCCTCCTGAAGGATACTGCACATGCACCCCTGAAGCGCGGGGCACCCGGACGACTACAACCTCGCAGCGCCTATTGTCCGCCCGCGTACTCGCTTTACGTCCGAGGAGTAGACTGCTTGAGGGGGGATGATGGGTCAGGAAAACCGTAGGCGGCTCCTGCTGGCTATGTGCGCTCTGTTGGTTGCGCCGTCATCAGCTCTTGCTCAGCAAAGCTCCAAAGTCTGGCGGATCGCATATATCAGCTCGGGTGCAGGAGTTGAGCAAAGCGAGGAATTCCGCAAGGGGATGCGCGACCTTGGGTATCTGGAGGGAAAGAATGTTCTCATCGAGTCGCTATTTGCCCGTGGTGACTTCAGCAGGCTTCCCGCTGAGGCAGCTGATCTAGTAAAAAGAAAATTCGATGTGATTGTCGTCAGCGGCACTCCAGCTGCTAATGCGGTAAAGCGGGCGACCTCCACGATACCGGTGGTCATGGATACCGTAGGCGATCCGGTTGCCAGCGGGCTTGTCACGTCCCTCGCGCGACCGGGGGGCAATATCACCGGGTTGTCGTTGGCTAACACAGACTTGCCGGCGAAGTGGCTTGAATTGGCTAGGAGTGTCTCGCCTGGATCCAAGATCGGTGTTCTTGCTAATCCCAAGCAGCAGACTGCTCAGTGGTACGCAAAAAGCATACAAAGCGTGGCGCAGAAACTGCGGATCGAAGTTCCGGTCGCCTACGCTGCCACGGCCGACGAGATCGAAGACGCGTTTAATCTCCTGGATAGGAAAGACGTCAAGACCGTTATTCTTCTTCCTACCGGGCTGTTCTTCGCCAACGCATCGCAGATTGCTCAATTCGCCGTGAAACACCGCATGGCGTCAATCGCAACATCAGTCTTCGACGCAGAACGGGGCGTGCTACTCAGCTATGGCCAGAACTACAACGCGTTCTCGCGAAGAGCAGCCGCTTATGTCGATAAGATTCTCAAAGGGGCAAAGCCGCGTGACTTGCCAATAGAGCAGCCCACAAATACTTGAACTGACAATCAACCTGACGACCGCCAAGCAAATCGGTCTAGCCATTCCCGAGGAACTGCTACTGCGAGCTAATCGAGTCATCGAATGAGCGCTTCTGGCCGCTTAGCGACCGCAGGGACGGTCGCCAGCGACAATCATTAGCGCACACTCGCTCGCGGCGCCTCATGCCGAACTTACGCGGCGCTCTTCTTGCGACCGCCTCTGAACTTGCCCATGATAGCGGCCGAGATCAGGTTCCACTTGGCGCGCATAGTCGGATGGTGTCCCCAATCGCTCGTCACATGGATGGTGATCGGCTCGAAATGTTCAGCATCGATCAATCGGCCGGCGGCGCCGATTTCGAAATCGAACCCCGATGGCGTCATGGCGTAAAATGAAACCATGCCATCGGGCTCGGGGTGCTGGCCGAGCGTCAAGGTAATCGGGACCTTCAACCTTTGCGCCCGCTCCCAGGCGGCGCCGACATCGCGCATTTCGTTGGCTTCGATCATGAAATGGTGCATGCGCCCCTTAGTCGGGATCTGGAACAGCGCCAGCGAATGATGACGCGGATTGCAGTGCAGGAAAACGCCGCCGATCTTGATCGGGCCGACGCTGCCATGAAATTCCTGGCTCAGGCGCATGCCCAGTACATCGCGATAGAAGGAAGCGGCGTGCTGCATATCGGTGCTCGATAACACCGCGTGGCCCAATCCCATGGTGCCGGTGCGGAAGCCGCCCGGCATTAGTGTGGAAGCGAACGCCGTGCTGGCTTTGCCCAGGCCCCTCACCAACTCGTTGCGCACGCCATCTGGTCCGGTGAAGCGAACCAACCGCTCGACATGGCGAGCCTGGCACAGGGCCGCATCGCCCGCTGTCGGATTGCCGCCGGCCGCCTCCGCGCGGGCAACTACAGCATCGAAATCCTCCTGGTTGGCAACTTCCCAGCCCAGCGCGTCAATATCGTCAGCTGCGCCTTGGCGCAAGATGAACCGATGGACGCGATCATCCAGCCGCAAGGCGAGCGTTCCATCCCCATCTGGTCCGGCCATCGGCAGGCCCAGCATATCGGCGGCGAACCGATGCCAGTGCGCCAGATCGCGAACCTGAAGGGCCAGATACGCTAAGTTGATCTTGCCGAACACAGATTACTCCCGGTTTCCTGGCTACCCGCTGCAAGTCTACGCTCTGAATGACCGCGCCTGGGCCATAGTCGGCTCGTGGCCGACAACCATCATGCTCTTCTACCCGTCAGCGGATAACCTTGTCCGCTCGCACCATCAAGGAGTGCGGAATGTTAATTCCGGCAGCTCGGGCTCGACAGATTCGCAAGGCGCCTTGGCGTTGAACACTTATCTGCACCCGGAGTGCGCTGCGACCCAGGCAGCGAGCACGTCGAGCGCGCGATCGGCCGCACGCGCCATCGCGGCTGCACCGGATGAAGCCTCGCCCCCTGCATCGGCCTCGATCACAGTCACACCGCGCGAAGCGATGCGCAACGGGCCGGTCGCGAGCGCAACGCGCATTTCAATGCGCGCTTCGCTGGATCTCTCGGAGGAGAACACCTGCGTGAACTCCTGAACCTCGATTTCCAGCGTGCACTTGCCGGCGCCTTCACCGGTCGATCGCAGGAGTTGCTTGCGCAGCAAGTCGGCCGGCGGGGCTGCCCAGAAGCTGTGCGCATAGTCGGCGAGCTCGGACGGATTTCTCCACGCTAGCCGGTAGTACATCTGCACGCCGTCGAACGGGGCCACCGCCCGCGAGACGACGCGCAACGCGGGGAATTTCGCGGCGGGCGGTGTAATTCCGAGATCAAACGCGCGCGGCATCGCGTCTACCGCATTGCCGCCGCAGCCGGCGAGCAGCGCGAGAACCGCGAGCGCCGCCGCGCCTCTCCTCATTGGAACCCGGGCTCGCCGGGCCCAGGGCGTCCTGCCTTTCTTCCCCAAAGCACGCTGTCCGGGTTTCGCGACAAATCGCCGGCGAGATTCCCGACCTTGCGCGCGCCGCGATCCGCCGATTCGGCGAACGCGCCGACCTGCGGCAGCGTATCGCCTTTGATCTCCGCCGAAAGCTGGCCGATTTCGCCGACCAGCTCTCGCGCCTGGGTCGCAAGGTTTCCGACCTCGGCGGCGAGCGCGCGCAGATCGGCAACAAGCCGCTGGGCATCGCTTGCGATCTGCGGCAGCGTCGTTGCCGTTTCGTTCACCTTTTCGAGCGAGTCGCGCACGAGGCGCAGGTTGTCCGGTCCGAGCCAGGCGTCCGCTCGCGCGACCGTGCTCGGGAGCTTCGCGCTCGCGCTTTCGAGGTTCGCGGCGCTCTTCTGCAGCGACGCGAGCATCAGGCTGATGTGATTGCGGTTCTCCGGAGTCAATACTGCGTTGACTGCCGCGATCAGTTCGCGCGCATCCTTTACGGTACCTTCGGCGCTGTCGGTCATTGTGTCGAGGAACGAAGGCCTAAGGTAAAGCTGCGCGAGCCCGCTTGTCCCCTTCGGGGGCGGAGCGGTCTCCTGGCTGTCGTCGAGCAGCTGTACATAGGCAATTCCGGTGATGCCTTCCATGCCGAGCTGCGCGTACGTTCCGCGCGTCACCGGGATGTCGCTGTTCACCTCGATATCGATCAGGATCTTGCGGCGATCGGCTGGATCGAGCTTGATCGAAATGACGCGACCGACCCTCATGCCGCGGTAACGCACCTGCGCCTGCGCATTGAGCCCGCTGACTGGCGTGGTCGCGATCACGCGGTACGGCTCTCGATCCTCCGGCTCCTGCGCCAGCCAGTTCGCCCAAACGACGATCGCCGCGACGAGCGCGACGACAAAGAGTCCGGTAATGAATGCGTATGCGCGGCTTTCCATTGGTCTTAGGCGGCGGCCTCGCCTTGCGCGAGCGCGCGGCGGCCGCGTTCTCCTCCGAAGAAGTTCTGCACGAACGGATGCGGCAGTTCCCCCACTTCCTCCTGCGTGCCGCAGGCGATTATATGCCGCTCGCTCAGCACGGCGACGCGGTCGGTGAGCGCATGGAGCGTATCGCGGTCGTGAGTCACCATTAACACGGCAAAGCGGTGGTCGGCCCGCAGCCGCTTGATCAGCTGCACGAAGCGCTCGGAGCGGTCCGGATCGAGCCCGCCGGTCGGCTCGTCGAGGATCAGCAGGTCGGGTGCGAGGGCAAGCGCACGCGCGAGCGCGACTCGCTTCACCATTCCGCCCGAAAGGTTCGCCGGCAACAGCGTCCCGTCGTGCGGCGCGAGCTCCACTTCCGCGAGCTTCGCGTGCACGATCGCACGGATCTTCTTCTCCGAGATGCCGCCGCGCTCGCGCAGCGGAAAGGCGACGTTGTCGAACACAGTCAGCGCGGAAAAAAGCGCCCCATTCTGGAACAGCATCCCCATGCGGCGCCGCGCGTCGCGCACCTTCTTGAAGCTCGGGTCGTGCCACGACACGTTGAATACGCGCACCGAGCCCGCGACCGGGTGCTTCAATCCGAGGATCACCCTCAGCAGCTGCGATTTGCCGGCGCCCGACCCGCCGACGAGGGTCATCACCTCGTCGCGCCGCACCTTGAGGTTCAGGTGGCGGTGCAGGATCTGCCCCGCGCCGACCGCGTTGACGAGGCCTTCGACCTCGATTGCGTATTCAGCGGGGTCAGCCGACATTGCGCAGGAGGATCGCGAAAATCGCGTCCAGGATGATGACGCAGGTGATCGACGCAACGACCGAGCGGGTGACGCCGGCGGCGAGGCTGTCCGTATTCGGCAGCACCTTGAGCCCGTAATGGCATGCGACGAACGCGACCACGAAGCCGAACGCGCCCGACTTGCCGATCCCGATCCAGAAATTGACCGGCTCGACCGCGCGCGGCAGCGCTTCGAGAAACGCCAGCGGCGCAATGCCGAGCGTGAAGCGCGAGGCGAGCAGCGCGCCGGCGAGCGCCGCAAGGTCGGTGCAAAAGGTAACGAGCGGCAGCGCAATCGCGAGCGCGATCACCTTCGGCAGCACGAGCCGAGTGATGATAGAGACGCCCATCACCTGCAGCGCCTCGATCTCCTCGGTCACGCGCATTACACCGAGCTGCGCGGTCATCGCCGAGCCCGAGCGCCCCGCGGCGATGATCGACGCGAGCATCGGCCCGAGCTCGCGCACTACGCCGACGCCGACGATGTTGATGACGAGCAGGTCGGCGCCGTAGCGCTTGAGCTGCAGCGCGGAAAGGTACGTGAGCACGATTCCGACCAGGAATCCGACCAGCATCGTCACCGGCAACGCAGCGACGCCCGCGCGATAGACGCTCGCCGACAGTTCGCGCAACGGCGTGTCGCGCGGGCGCCGCGCGAGCGCGCCCGCCTCGAGCACGACACGCCCCAGCAGCGCGGTCGCATCGCGCAGGTGCGCGCCGAAGTGCAGCGCCGCTTCGCCGATCGCCACGACCGGCGCGTAGGGATCGATCGGATGCTCCATCGCGATCCGCACGCGCGAGCCTTGGGCCACGCGATCCAGGATCTCGCGCTGCTGGACTGAGGCTTGCAAGTGGTCGACGCCGCGCATCGCGCGTGCGAGCCACAGCGCGCCGGTGTCATCGAGATCGGCAATCGGGGTCAGGTCCCAGGCGACGCGGCTCGGCGCGATGCGTCGCAGGTCATCGAGCGTACGCAGGATCTCCGTGCGCCGGGTCTTCAGGCCTGCGAAGGTCCACTCGCCCGACGCGCGAACACGCGTCGGCACCGGATCGTTCTCGACGGTCTCGACTGCGAGCTCGGCGTCGCGCGCGACCATGGCGCGCGAGTATACTGCGCGCCGCATTGCGCTGGTGGACATCGGCGCGATCGGCGCTTGGCGTTCTGCGCGTCAGCCGCCAATGAGCGCCGAGAGGTCGGCCGCAACCCGCTCCGGCTGCTCCCAATTCGGGCAGTGACCCGTGTCCTGGTATATCGTGAGACGCGCGGTCGGCAGCTCGGCGATGAGGCGCTCTTGCTCGTCACGGGAGAACAGCGCGTCCTTGTCGCCCCACAGCAGGCGCGTCGGCGCCTGAATCTTCCCGAGCTGCTTCGTATCGTCGTACTCGACCAGCTTATCGAAGGTGAGCCGCCAAAGGCGCGGCGGGAGCTTCAGGCTCTCTTCGACGATCCTGTCGAAGAAATCCGCCGGGATCGAGCGAAACGCGGTGCTCGCCTGGAAGTCGCGGGCGAACTGAACGGGGATCGGATCCGGCAGATCGCGCAGCGAGCTTTGCAGATCGCGCGTCACCGCGTTCGACCCGCAGATCCCGGTGCCGATCAACGCGAGGGCTGCCACGCGTTCCGGGTGAGCGATCGCTACGCGCCGCGCGACGAAGCTGCCGAACGAATGCCCGACGAGCATCGCGCGCCGAATGCCGAGCGCATCGAGGAACGCGATGGCGTCGTCGGCCATCTCGGGAATCGAGTAGCCGGACTCCGGACGATCCGAGTCGCCGAAGCCGCGCTGGTCGATCGCGAGCGCGCGCAACTCCTCGGGCAGCAGCGCGAGGACGCGGCTGAACGAGAACCAGGAGTCGGGCCAACCGTGCAGAAATAGGACAGCGCGGCCGTCGGGCTTGCCGAACTCGGCGTAGTGCAGGCGGGTACCCGTCGCGACGCGGATGCTCGGCGATCGATCGGGCGCTAGCGGGCTCACCGTCCCTCGGATTGCCGGTTAGGTAGCGGTGCAAGAATCCCCGCGGGGACGCCAGACGCTAGGAGCGCAGGTCCCTTGTTGAATCGATGGCGGAAGAGCCAAAGCAGCAGGGCGATGACCGACCCACCCGGAAGCAGCAGCTCAATGGCCAGATACGGGCTCGCATTGCGCGCGACCTGAATCAGCGTGTTCATGATGCGTGTACCTTTTCAATCAGGCGCACCGGAGATTCGGTGCATCCTGGTGAAAGGAATGCTATCGGGAGAGCGTTTTCCGCTGATGTCGGATCGCGACCGATTTGTTGCGCGTTTGTTTCGTGCTCATGTCACCTTCAAGCGGTAAATGAGGCGATCGCGGCGTCGGCCTGCTCAAGCCAAGAAGCCATAGCCATCTCGCGATACATTTTCGCCGCGAAGGTAAGGTGCTCACGCGCCTCCTGCCGCCTTTCCGTGCGTCGGTAGAGCAAACCGAGGCCGAGGTGACAATGAGCAATGAGCGGTCGCATGCCGCGAGGTTCGGCGAGGGCATGCGCCTTCCTGTAGCACCTCTCGGCGGACTCGGCGTCGAACTGGTCGCGATGCGTCGCGACGTCTCCAAGCAGGTGCAGCGCGTGAGCTGCGGCGCCGGGCTGCGATGGAAGCAGTTCGACGGCACGACCGGCCAGTTCTCGAGCCTTCTCCAAACGGCCGAGCAGCAGATAGGTGCGACCAAGCACGTGGTCGTCCCATGCCCGCCGCATTCCGCCCATGGTGTTACGTGCAACGGCGCGCTCTGCCTCTTCGACCCGGTTCAAAGCCTCGCTGGCCTCGCCTACGCGCGCCAACGCCAAGGCGGAGCCGGCCATCGTGGGGGCTAGCGAGAGTCTGACGTTCCCCGCCATGAGCACCGCGATTCCCTGCTCGAGCAGTGAACGGGCTGTCGCCCAGTCGCCCCTGAGCAGGTTGAGCGTGCCGGCAGCACGGCAGGCCAGCCCTATGGTGTACGCATGCTGGGTCGGCTGGGCGAGCCTGATCGCCTCGGCCGCCGGCTCGACGGCCTCGCTGAATCTGCCGAGCTCCGCGAGGCTGATGACGAGCCACGAGCGGGCGTAGACCGATGCCGGGGCAACCATTCCGAAATGCTCATAGGCCCAGTCGGCCGGCAGGACCGCCAGGGCGTCTTTGGCCAAGTCGGCGACCCGCGCGTACTCCCCTCGGTAATACTGAGCCTGCTCAAGGTAGCTGGTCGTGAGAATGCGAAGTCTCAGGTCACCGAGGCGTTCAGCCATCTGCAGCGCACGAGTCCCAGTAGCGACCGCCTCGTTGGTCTCGCCGAGCAACGTGTGAAGTGTCATCAGGACGGAGTAGACGCGGGCCCGGCGGTGGTCGTCATTCAACCGCTCGCAGATGGTTTCGGCCTCGCGCAAGCGCTCCAGTGCCGCCCGGAGTTCTGTGAGCTGGGTAAGGACCGTCCGCAACTCAAGACGGACCTCGAAGCTCTGCTCCAGCGTGGACTGGTTTACGGGCAGTGTTTCAAGGATCGCCAGCGCTTGCTCGTACCGCGCCCGGGCGTCCTGGAGCGCTGACCGTTCGGCCGCCTTGGTACCAGCCTGCCGCAGATACAGCACGGCCTTTTCCAGCACATCGCCCTTTTCAGCATGGTGGGCGAGCCTCTCTACGTGCTCATCCTGGCGGTCCCCGTAAAGCTTCTCCATCGCGTTGAGAACACTGGCGTGGAGCGTGCGACGACGTTCGTGGAGGAGGCCACCGTAGGCGACCTCGTGAGTCAGAGCGTGTTTGAAGGTGTACTCGAGTTCGGGGAAAAGCCGCACCTCGTACAGGAACTCCGTCGCCTGCAGCCGGGCCAGCGCCTCGCGAAGACGCTCGTCGGGCTCGCCGGCGATCGCCTCGAGCAACGGGAACGGCACATCCTTGCCGACCACAGCCGCCGCCTGGAGCAGGCGCTTGTCTCCGGCAGCGAGGCGGTCGATGCGAGCGGCCAGGATCGCTTGCGCCGTTGCGGGCAGTTGAAGAGTGTGAACCCGCCCGGGGAGTTGGTAGGCACCGCGTTCGCCCGTGAGAGCTCGTGTTTCCACCAGGGCCCGCACGCTTTCCTCGAGAAAGAAGGGATTGCCTTGGGTACGATCGATCAGGAGCCGCGCGAGATCGTCGAGCCCGGGCCCGGTTCCCAGCAAGCCCTCTAGCAGCGCCTCGGCGCTCGCCATCGGCAGAGTGTCGAGCCGCACTTGCTGGTAGTACGTCTTGCTTCCCCAGGTGTGCCCGTATTCGGGCCGGTAGTTCACCAGGAGGAGGAACCGGGCCGTCGGCAGGCTATCGACCAGCAGATCCAGCCAAGCCTGCGTCTCCGAGTCGATCCAGTGCAGGTCCTCGACCACGAGCAAGACCGGCTGCAGCTGGCTCTCCCGCAGCAGCAGGCGCTTCAACGCGTCCAGGGTCTGTCGCCTGCGCTGCGAGGGATCGAGCTTGGTCCACTCGGCGTCGCCGACGGGCATGTCGAGCAGGGAGAGGAATACCGGCAGTGTCACCTCCAGCGCGCGGTCAAGGGAGAGGAGCTTGCCCGTCACCTTCTCCCGCATCTTGCGGTCGTCGTCGCGAGGCTCGATGCCGAAGTAGCTGCGGAGCAGCTCGATAATGGGGAGGTACGTCGTCGCCTTGCCATAGGACACGGAGGCGGTCTCGAGCACCAGCCACCCTTGGCTGCGGTGCGAATGCGTGAACTCCCACACCAGCCGCGACTTGCCCACACCGGGCTCGCCCACGACCGCGACTACCTGGCCATGGCCCTCGCTCGCTCGTCCGAGATTGCGTTTTAGGAGCTCGATCTCCGCATCCCGGCCCACGAAGCGCGTCAACCCCCGGGAAGCGGCCGCATGCAGGCGGCTGCGCACGGGGCTGGCCCCGGTCAGCTCGAAGATCTCGATCGGGGCCGCCAAGCCCTTTACGGGCACCGTGCCGCGCGATGTGACTTGCACCAAGCCCTCCGCGAGGGCCAGCGTATCCGGAGCGAGGAGGATGGTTCCTGGCCTCGCCATTTGCTCCATGCGCGCGGCCAGGTGCGTGGTCTGTCCGACCGCCGTGTAGTCCATCCGCAAATCCGAGCCAATGGCCCGAACGACCACCTCGCCCGAATTGAGCCCCACGCGAATCTCGACCGGGACGCCATGGTGTTGAAAGACTCCCTCCGCGCAGCGCTTCACAGACTCCTGCATGCGCAGCGCGGCATAGCAGGCACGAGCCGCGTGATCCTCGTGGGCGAGCGGGGCGCCGAAAAGGGCCATGATTCCGTCGCCCATGACCTGGTTCACCGTGCCCTCATACCGGTGAACCGCCTCCATCATGTGCTCGATGACCGGGTCGAGCAGCTTGCGCGCCTCCTCGGGGTCACTCTCCGCGAGCAATTCCATCGAGCCCTTGAGGTCGGCGAAGAGCACCGTGACCTGCTTGCGTTCACCCTCCAGCAGGTCCTTGAAGGTGAGGATCTTCTCTGCCAGGTGCTTGGGAGTGTAGGCGTCAGGCGTGGTCGGCTGCCGTGCATCGACGGGGCTCAGGCCCGCGCCGCATTCACCGCAAAACTTCTGGCCCGTGGGATTGGCGGCACCGCACTTCGAGCAGGAGCTGGCGAGCCGGGACCCGCAGTTCCCGCAGAAACTTTGTCCGGCCGGGCTGTCGTGCTGGCAGCGAGCACATTTCATCGACGGCTTCAAGATACACCGGCCACCTGGTTCGTACGCGATCTTCATTAACTGGCCGAAGGCGGCCGTTGCACCACTACGCAGAGCCATGCACAACCGACCCGCCGGGCGGCGCCGGCGACGGGAATCTGCGGAGTTTTCCCTTGAGCAGCACCCGCAAGCTGGCCAAGATGACCTCCGCTTTGAGCGCCCCCGACATCACCTCGCGGCTGGTCACGACCGGCGGTCTCCTGGTCCGCTCGGGCATTGAAATCGGCCGGCTCCTCGATTCCATGCTCGAGGACCAGGACCCGTTGACTGCGACCCTCCCCCAATCGGTGCTGTTCCTGTCGCGGCTGGTGTACGTGGAGCCGGTGCGTGGCTTCATGCTGCTTTCGTTCGCGGACCACAAGGCCGCCAACTCGGCCGCGCTGGCGTCGCGCTCGCTTACCCTGCGCTGCAACCATCGCGGCGCGCAGTTCGCGTTCGCTGGCGAGGGGCCACGGCAGACCTCCCACAGCGGCCACGCCTGCATCCAGTGCTCGGTGCCGCGGCAGGTCGTAGGCATGCAGCATCGCGCCCAGGTCCGCGGGCACCTCCCGGAGAACGCCCCCGTTGGCTGCGACGTGCGTCTAGGACTGCAATCGTTCGCCGCGCGCGTGGCTGACGTCAGCCAAGACGGCATTTGCATGCTGATGTCCGACCCCACGATTCCCCTGTGCGCCGGCACGCGGCTGCAGCGCGCCCGGATCCGGCACCCTCGGGTGGAGCCGTTCGAGGTCGACTTCGAGGTGCGCAACGTTTCGCGCGTGGCGCTGCCTAACGGCGAGCGCGCGAGCCGCATCGGCTGCAAGGTGGTCGGCTCGCGCGAGACGCTTGAACAACTGATCCGCCTGTTTATCATCGACCTGGCTTAAGCGACAATCCTTGCTTGGACCGCTGGCATTGCGGAGCGTTTCTCGATTCCCGAAGCGGGCTAGTGCCATAAGTTCGTTTGCATCGCCATTGACCGTGGGGCGATCGCCGCGCATGCTGCCGAAACGGGTCATGGCCCGCGGCGAGATTTCATGTCGAGGTTCGCGGCGATATCGCCGTCCTCGTGCAAGAGGGATCGCCGCTTTTCGATGAGACCACCCGGGCGCTTGCCGCAGTCGTCAAGATGGCGCTGGAGATCGGCAGCAAGAAGATCATCATAGATGCCCGCTCCTCGGGCCTCGTCAACTACTACAACTACGTCGTTCGCCATGCCGAGCTGCTGCCATCGATAGGATTCGATGGCAGCTTCAGGTCGGCGATCGTCGGGCTGCCCGAGCAGGTTGACGTCATGGATTTCATCGTGTCGGTGGGCCGCAATCGCGGCTGGACCGTCCGGCGCTTTGTCGACATGGAAGAAGCGACGCGATGGCTTGCGGGCCCGGCATGACGCGGCAATCCGGAAGCCGGTGGATGACGTATTGTCAGGGATGAGTACGACGACCTCCAGACTCCTCCAGGCCGCCGCCGAGATCGCCGGAGGCGAAACGGCGCTCGCGGAGCGCCTCGGCATCGGCGAGGCGCTGCTCGCGAGGTTCATGGCCGGCACGCGCGCGCTCCCGGACGCGCTGCTGCTTCGCGCGGTCGACATCATCCTCGCCGATCGACACGGCGAAATGCACCTGCGCGCACCTGCGGTTGCGCCGCCCGTCGGAGAGCCGGCGCCTGAGTGAGCCTGTCGGGGCTATCCTGACAGACGCCGCCCGGGCGGGTCAGCAAAATTCCCGCCGTGGGAGCGGCGGAGCCGAGGGAAGGCGCGGAGGGCGAGAGCCCGGCGGTCACGCTCGGGGATGTTCTCTATGCCAAGCCTGGTCCGCGCGTCGCCGAGGCCGACTGGGCTCGCCTGGTTCGCGCCGTGGCGGCAGGAAACCAGCCTGCCCTGCACATGCTCTACGAGCGCGCCCATCGTCCAGTCTTCACCCTGGCCATGCGCATCACGGGCAATCGTGAGACTGCCGAGGAGCTGACGGTGGACGTCTTCCACTATGTCTGGCGCACCGCGTCGCGGTACGACCCGGCCCAGGGAACGGTGCTCGGCTGGATCATGAACCTCGCGCGTTCGCGCGCCATCGACCGGTTGCGCTTCGAGCAGCGGAAGAAGCGCAACGGCGGGCAGGAGAGCGCCGATCTCGAGACGGCGGACGACTGCGATGACGTCGTCGCCCGCAGAGAGCAAGGCATCGCGCTGCGTACGGCGCTCGCGGCGCTCGCGCCCGAGGAACGCAAAGCGATCGAGACGGCATTCTTCAACGAGCTGACATACGGAGAGGTGGCGGCGCGCTTGAATGAGCCCCTCGGCACGATCAAGACGCGCATCCGTACGGGCCTGCACAAACTGCGCAGCGTGCTGTCGGCGGGGGCGGAGGAGCGATGAACTCCCCCTCCGCGAGCCGCTGCGGCCAGTGCGAGCTTGTGTCCGCGTACGCCCTTGGCGCGCTTTCGCCGGGCGGGGACCCGTTCGTCGAGGCGCACATCGCCTCCTGCGCGGAATGCCGGCGAGAGCTGGAGAGCCTGCAGCCGGTCCTCGACGCGCTGGCGTACTGGCCGGCCGACGTGCTGCGTCCTTCGGCTTCCCTGAAGGAGCACTTGGCGCGTCGTATCGCGGAGGAAACGGGCGCAGCGCGCGAACGGCCGGCGCGGACGGACTGGCGCGAGCCCGAGTGGGAGGAGGTCGCGCCCGGCATCTCCTGTAAGCTGCTGGCGACCGACACGGAGCGCGACCGCGTCAGCATGCTTGTCCGCCTCGCTCCCGGGGCCGACTATCCACCGCACACGCACGCCGGCCTGGAAGAGTTGCATCTGCTCGATGGCGAACTGTGGATCGACGAAAGGAAGCTGTATCCCGGCGATTACAACCGCGCGCACGCGGGCACGGGGGACAAGCGCGTGTGGAGCGAGACGGGGTGCACCTGCGTACTGATCACCAGCACCAAAGACGCTCTCGGCTGACCGCGCGCCGGTAGCACGGTCGGCGGCGCGTCGCAAATTGGCTGGGGAGATTGGTCGTGAAGGGTTTTCCCGAGCCCCGCGCAAGCTGGCAGACTGCCGGTGTGCATCCGCTCGTTGCGCACCCTCTGACCCCGGCGGGGCCGGTCCGCGCCGTGACGGTGCGCCTGCAGCGCTCGGCGGGGCACCTTTCCCTAACCTACGCGATCGAAGCCGACCTCGCGTCCCTTCGCGTCCCCGGCTTGCGGCCCCCGCGCATTGCGGCGCGGCTGTGGGAGCACACCTGCTGCGAAATCTTCATCGCCCGGCGGGAGCACGCCGCGTACCATGAATTCAACCTCTCCCCCTCGGGCGAGTGGGCGGTGCACGCGTTCGGGCGCTACCGCGAGGGCGCAATGCTCGCGGACGAGTCGCTCGATCCTCGCATCGTGGTGCGCCGGCGAGCCGGCATCCTGGAGCTCGATGCAGTGATCAAAGTGAAGGCAGGTCCGCTCTCGATCGGCCTCGCCGCCGTGATCGAGGCCGCGGACGGCGCGCTCTCGTATTGGGCGCTCCGGCATGCGCCCGGCGCGCCGGACTTCCATGAGCGCGAGGCCTTCGCGCTGGAGCTGCAATGAACTTCGGCATCGACCGGCTGCTCGCCGAGCCCGTGCTGCGCAAGCCGCTTGAGGGAAGGCGTGTCGCGCTCCTCGCGCATCCGGCCTCGGTGAGCGCGGACCTCAGGCATACGCTCGACTTGCTCGTAGCACTGCCGGGCCTGAAGCTGACCGCAGCCTTCGGCCCGCAGCACGGGCTGCGCGGCGACAAGCAGGACAACATGGTCGAGTCCCGCGATTTCACCGATCCCGCCCGTGACATCCCGGTCTTCAGCCTCTACGGGGAGGTGCGCCGCCCTACGCCCCAGATGATGGAAACCTTCGATGTGCTGCTCGTCGACCTGCAGGACCTCGGGTGCCGCGTGTACACTTTCCTCACTACGCTGCGCTATGTGCTCGAGGCGGCGGCCGCCCACCGAAAATCCGTCTGGGTGCTCGACCGGCCGAATCCCGCCGGCCGGCCGGTGGAAGGCCTCTGCCTGCGCGCGGGCTGGGAAAGCTTCGTGGGCGCGGGCCCTATGCCGCTGCGTCACGGGCTCACGCTCGGCGAGGCGGCGCGCTGGTTCGTGCGCACGCTGGGGCTCGATGTCGACTTCCAGGTCGTCGCGATGCAGGGCTGGGATCCGGCCGCGGCGCCCGGCTACGGATGGCCGCTCGGCGAGCGTGCCTGGGTGAATCCCAGCCCCAACGCTTCCAGCTTGTCGATGGCGCGCTGCTACGCCGGTACCGTGATGCTGGAAGGCACGACGCTTTCGGAGGGGAGGGGCACGACCCGGCCCTTGGAGCTGTTTGGCGCGCCGGATCTTCGAGTGAACGCCATTCTGAAAGAAATGAAACGCATCGCGCCTGAATGGCTCGAGGGATGCCGGCTGCGCGAGTGCTGGTTCGAGCCGACCTTCCACAAGCACGCGGGCAAGCTGTGCGCCGGCGTCCAGATCCACGTCGAGGATCGCGCCTACTTGCACGAGGCGTTCCGTCCGTGGCGTTTGCTCGCCGCGGCGTTCAAGGCGCTGCGCCGGCTCGAGCCGGGTTACGATCTGTGGCGCGACTTTCCCTACGAGTACGAGCGCGACCGGCTCGCGATCGACCTCATCAACGGCGCCGAGGCGCTACGGCACTGGGTGGACGACCCGCAAGCCGAGGCGGGCGACCTCGACGCGATGGCGCGCGCCGAGGAGAGCGCCTGGCTGGAAGAGCGAAAGGCGGTGCTGCTCTACCCATGAGGACCAAGGCCTGTCTTTTCGACGTGTTCGGCACGACGGTCGACTGGCGCTCCAGCGTGAGCGGCCAGCTGGCCGCCTTCTTCCGGGAGAAGGCGATCCAGGACGTCGACCCGGTCGAGTTCGCCGACGAGTGGCGCAAGCTCTACCAGCCCTCGATGGAGGCGGTCCGCTGCGGGCGGCGCGATTGGACGATCCTCGATGTCCTGCACCGCGAGAGCCTCGAGTCGCTCCTCGCACGCTATGGCATACGAGGGCTGTCGGAAGCCGAGACCGACCATCTCAACCGCGCGTGGCACCGGCTGGAGCCGTGGCCCGACGTGGTCCAAGGACTGACGCGCCTGAAAGCGAAGCTCATCATCGCGCCGTGCTCGAACGGCAACATCGCGCTGATGGTGAACCTCGCGAAGCACGCCGGGCTGCCCTGGGACTGCGTCCTGGGCGCGGAGACGGCGCGCGCCTACAAGCCGTTGCCCGAGGCCTATCGCGCCGCATGCAGGCACCTCGCGCTCGCGCCCGCCGAAGTCACGATGGTCGCGGCGCACAACGGCGACCTCAAGGCGGCGAAAGGACAGGGGCTCGCGACCGCGTTCATCGCCCGCACGACCGAGTACGGGCCAAGGCAGCGCACCGACCTCGAGGCCGATCGCTCGTGCGTCGACCTGGTCGCGCGCGACTTCGTCGACCTCGCGGAGAAGCTCGGCTGTTGAAGCGCTGGCAGCGCGCGGCCTAGCCGGCGATCCGCACCACGGTGGGCTTCGTGCCTTGCGGCCGCGGCTCGGGGCCCGGAATGCCCCCGCGCCCGATGCAGTGCGGACCGAGCTCGGCGATCGAGTTGCAGCCGAGCAGCGCGAGCACACGGTCGATCTCGCTGCGCAGGATGTGCAGGGCGCGGGATGCGCCTTCCTCGCCCCCCGCGGCGACGCCGTAGAGGGCCGCACGCCCGACGAACGCCATGTCGGCGCCCATGGCGAGGGCTTTGACGATGTCGGCGCCACGCCGGATGCCGCCATCCACGAACACGGCGACGCGCCCGCGCACCGCGGCGAGGATCGAGGGCAGCACCTCAATGGGCGAGGGCGCGCCGTCGAGCTGGCGGCCGCCGTGATTCGAGACGAGCACGCCGTCCGCGCCGTGCTGTGCGGCGAGGCGCGCGTCCTCGGCGCTCAGAATGCCCTTGACCACGAGCTTTCCCGGCCACGCCGCGCGCAGCCAGTCGAAGTCGCGCCAGTCGTGCATGTCGCGGCGCAAGCGCGAGTGCCGGATGCGGCGGCCGGCGAGCGAGCGCAGGTACACGTCGATGAGCCAGCGCGGATGCATGAGACCTTCGGCAACCGTGCGCAGTCCCGGCCGGAGCGGCACGTCAAAGCCTGCGCGCGTGTTGTACTCGCGGTTGCCGCGCACCGGGACGTCGGTCGTCAGCATGAGCACCTCGCAGCCCGCGGCGCGCACGTGCGCGAGCTCTTCCTGCGCGCGCCCGCGGTCGGCCGGAAGATAGACTTGGACCCACGGCGCGCCGCCGGACGCGGCGGCGACGCGTGCGAGCGAGACGAAGGCGTGGATCGACAGCGTGAACGGCACGTTGGCGGCGCGCGCGGCGCGCGCGAGCGAGATATCGGCGAGATAGCGGCAAATCCCGAGCGGTCCCATCGGCGCGATGCCGAAGGGGCTGTCGTAAGGCAGGCCGAGCACCGTGACCTTCTGTGAGCGCTGCGAGACGTCGACTAGGGTGCGCGGCGTGAAGTGGATCTGCTCGAAGGCGGCGCGGTTCGCGCGCAGGGTGACCTCGTCCTCGGCGCCGCCCTCGATGTAGCGCCACACCACGCTGGGCAGGCGCCGGTGCGCCGCCCGCTGCAGGTCTGCGATGTTGTGCGCTGCCAGGGACGGCATGGCCGCATGCTGCGCGAGCATTGTTGCGCACGTTCGACACGGGACGGCGCCGGCTGGCCTGCACCGTCCGGCCCCCCGGGCTGACCCCTACGGACCGGGCCCCCGCCTGCGCGGGCGATGTCTTCGCGCTTGTCTCTAGTCGACCTTCACGCCGGCGAGCTTCACCACCTTCGCCCATTTCACGATCTCGTCGCGCAGGAACTTGTCGAACTGTTCGATCGACATGCCCATGGTCGTCGTGCCCTGCTTCGCCCAGTTCTCCCGCACCTCGGCGGAGGAAAGCAGCCTGTTCACCTCGGCGTTGAGCTTCTCGAGCACCGGGCGCGGCGTGCCCGCGGGAGCCATCAGCCCGAGCCAGATGCCCGACTCGTAGCCCGGCACGGCGGCTTCTGCGACGGTTGGAAGGTCGGGAGTGACGTTCGAGCGCTTCGCGCCGGAAGTGGCGAGCGCCTTCACCTTGCCGGCCCTGGCTTGGGCCGCCATCGTCGGCACCGCGTCGAACATCATCTGAACCTGGCCGCCGAGAACGCTGGCGCGCGCCTGGTCGCTGCCCTTGTGCGGGATGTGCACGATGTCGACGCCCGCGAGCGCCTTGAAGAGCTCGCCGGCCATGTGGTAGGGCGTGCCGTTTCCCGAGGAGGCGTAGTTCATGGCGCCGGGCTTCGCCTTGGCGAGCGCGATGAACTCCTTCACGGAATTCGCCTGCACCGAAGGGTGGATGACCATGAGCAGGTCGGAATAGCTCACGCCCGTGATCGGCGCGAAGTCCTTCATCAGGTCGAAGGGCTTCTTGGGGATCAGCGTCTCGTTGACCGTGTGCGTGTTCGACATCATGAGGAGGGTGTAGCCGTCGGCGGCGGACTTCGCGACGTAGTCGGTGCCGACGATCGAGCCGGCGCCGGGCCGGTTCTCGACGATGAACGGCTGCCCCAGGTCCTTCTCGAGCTTCGCGCCCAGGTAGCGCGCGTAGACGTCCGCCGAGCCGCCGACGCCGTAGGGAACCACGATCTTCACCGTCTTGGACGGAAAGCCCTGCGACCACGCGGCGACGCTGGTCAACGAGAGCGCGAGTGCGAAAGCGAGCCTGCGCATATATTTCCTCCTCGTAGAATAACTGCGGGCCATGAGCATACTCGTCACCGGCGCGGCGGGCTACATCGGTTCCGCGCTCGCGCGGGCGCTCGCGCCGCGCGGCCTGCTGATCGCGACCGACCAGTCGGCGCCGCCTTTCCCCGGCGCGGTCACCGGCAACCTCGCGTACCCGCCGTTCGCTCGCTCGCTCGTCACACGGGAAGTCGATACGGTATTCCATCTCGCCTCGCTTGTTTCGGGCGGCGCGGAGCAGAACTTCGAGCTCGGCACCAAGGTGAATCTCGATGCCACGCGCGATCTCCTCGAGGCCTGCAGGCTCGCCGGGCACCGGCCGAAGTTCGTCTTTGCCTCGTCGATCGCGGTCTACGGCGCGAACATCGAGGAGGTCGACGACAATACGCCGCCGAGCCCCCGCCTTTCCTACGGCGCGCAGAAGCTCGTGTGCGAGATCCTGATCGACGATTACACGCGGCGCGGCTACGTCGACGGCCGCTCGCTGCGCCTGCCGACCGTGATGGTGCGGCCCGGCGCCGCGAACACCGCGGTCTCGGGATGGGCGAGCGCCATCATCCGGGAGCCGCTCGCCGGCCGCGACTACGTTTGCCCGGTGCGGCCGGAGACCCGCATGGCATGCATTTCCGGCGCCAAGGTGGTCGAGGCCTTCCTCCACGCAGCCGCGCTCCCCGGCGAGCGCATCGGGCCCCGGCGCTCGGTGCTCCTCGAGGGCATTCCCGTGTCCGCCGGGGAGATGTGGGAGGCGGTGCGCTCCCGGGCGAAGGGCAGGGTGCGCTTCGAGCCGGATTCGCGCCTGCAGGAAATCATGGATGCGGTGCCCAAGGCGACGCGCTCGCGGCGCGCGCGTGCGCTCGGTTTCCCGGCAAGCGCTGACATTGAAGAGATCGTCGATGACTACGAAAAAGAAGCTGCCCTCGCGCGTCACGGTTGAGGGCCTGGATCGCGCGCCCCACCGCGCGTTCCTGAGAGCCCTCGGCCTGCGCGATGCGGACCTCGGCAAGCCGTTCGTGGCCGTCGCGTCGACCGACGGCCGCGTCACGCCCTGCAATGCGCTGCTCGGCGAGCTCGCGCGCGAGGCCTGCGCGGCGGTACGCGAGGCGGGCGGCGTGCCCTTCGACTTCGCCTCGGTATCGGTCGCCGACTCCATGTCCATGAACCACAACGGCATGCGTTATTCGCTCGTATCGCGCGAGATCATCGCCGACGGCATCGAGGCGGTAGTGCGCGGGCACGCGTACGATGCCCTGGTCGCCTTCGCCGGCTGCGACAAGACCCTGCCCGGGATGATGATGGCGATGGTGCGCCTCAACCTGCCCTCGGTGTTCGTCTACGGCGGCGCGGCGCTGCCGGGGCGCTGGCACGGCCGCGATGTGACGGTGCTCGATACCTACGAGGCGGTCGGCGCGGTGCTCGCCGGCGACATGAAGCGCGCCGAGCTCGACGAGCTCGAGCACGCCTGCCTGCCGACCCTCGGCTCCTGTCCCGGACAATTCACCGCCAACACCATGGCGATGGTCTCCGAGACCCTGGGTCTCGCGCTTCCCGGCTCGGCGACCCTGCCCGCCGTGGCGGACGAGAGAAAGGCGCTATGCAGGGACGCGGGGAAGGTCGTGATGAGAATTCTCTCCGGCGGGGGGCCGCTTCCCCGCGATCTGGTCACGAGGAAAAGCCTTGAGAACGCCTGCGCTGCGGTCGCGGCCACGGGCGGCTCGACCAACGCGGCGCTGCATATCCCGGCGATCGCGCACGAGGCCGGCATCCGCTTCACGATGGACGACTTCGCGCGTGTGGCGCGCCGAACGCCGCTCATCGCCGACATGAAGCCCGGCGGGCGCTTCCTGGCGAAGGACCTGCACAGCGCCGGCGGCGTGTATACGGTCCTGAAAGCTCTGCTGACGCACGGTGCCCTCCACGGTGATTGCCTGACCTTGTCTGGGGAGACTCTCGAGAAAGCTCTTTCCTTACATGCAAACCCGGACGGCGAGGTTGTACGAAACGTGCCCATCATGAAATCCGGTGGCGTGGTGGTGCTCAAGGGAAACCTTGCGCCCGAAGGTGCGCTCATCAAGGTCGCTGGGCTGAAGAGCCTCGTGTTCGAGGGTCCGGCGCGCGTCTTCGATTCGGAAGAGGCCTGCGCCGACGTAGTGAAGAGAAGGAAATACCGGAAAGGAGAAGTGCTCGTCATCCGCTATGAAGGCCCCCGGGGCGGGCCGGGCATGCGCGAGATGCTCGGCATCACCGCGCTCCTTTACGGCCAGGGCATGGGAGAGAAGGTGGCGCTTCTCACCGACGGGCGCTTCTCCGGCGCTACGCGCGGCATGATGGTGGGCTACGTGTCGCCGGAAGCCGCCGCCGGCGGGCCGCTCGCGCTGGTGCGCGACGGTGACCGCATTCGCATCGATGCAGCCAGGGGTTCTCTCGATCTTTTGATCGGAAAAGCGGAGCTCAAAAAAAGAAAGCCGAGAGCGCCGCGCCGTCCCCCGCCCACGGGGGTCCTGGAGAAGTACGCCGCGCTCGTGGGATCGGCGCATCGCGGGGCGGTCACGCATGGAGGAGGGGGCGCATGAAACTCGGATTCATCGGCATCGGGCTGATGGGCAAGC
>DASRKB010000193.1:0-12868 GCA_035649175.1 Burkholderiales bacterium
GAGCGTTGCGGGGCGCGCTGGGGGATCGGGGCGAGCTGCCGGCGTCGCGCCCGCTCGCGGCGCCAGGTGGGCGCGATGAGCCGCATGCCGAGCACCCGTTTGATCGCGCGGACGATGTAGACGCCGCCACCCACCGGCCACCAGCGCGCCCCTGCCTTCTCCATGAAGGCAAAACGATCGAGCCACAGGCGCTGGCGGAACGGCGGCGCGTAGCAGCCGAACGCCCCGCCGTTCAGCTCGAAGCCCAGCACCCGCAGCCAGTCGCGCAGGCGCAGCAGGCCGATGAAGCGCGCGTCCCAGGGCATCCCGGCACGACGCGAGAAGAGCTGCCGGGCGCGCCAGAGCGACATGGTGTTGAACCCCGAGATCACCACCTGTCCCTCCGGCATCAGGACGCGCTCGGCCTCCCGCAGCACCTCGTGGGGATGCTCGTGGAACTCGAGGACGTGCGGAAGCACGAGCAAGTCCACGCTCTGCGAGGCGAGCGGGAGCTCCGCCGGGTCCGCGGCGAGCGCCGCTCCGGGCTCCAGCGCGAGGCTGAAGCGGAACTGGATGCGGTTCTGCCGCAGGAAGTCGACCTCCGGCAGGCCCACCTGGACCGCCCGGAAGCCGAATACGTCGTCGACCGCGCTGTCGAACTGCGCGAGCTCCCAGTCGAGCACGTAGGCACCCTGCGGCGTTGACAGCCAGCCCGAGAGCGACGAGCGAGCGCCGTTATACTTCGGTGCCCCGTTCTGCACGAAGGAATGCCGGACCATGCTCGATATCGTCCCGGTCAACGCGTTCAAGGACAACTACATCTGGACGCTGCGAAACGCTACGCACGCCGCCGTGGTGGACCCGGGGGAGGCCCGCCCGGTGCTGGAGTTCCTCTCCCTCGAGAAGCTCGAGCTCGCGGCCATCCTCGCGACCCACCACCATCCGGACCATGTCGGTGGCATCGCGGAGTTGCTGCGAGGCCGTAGCATTCCCGTCTATGGACCGCGTCACGAGCCGATTGCCACCGTGAACCGCCCGGTCTCGGAGGGCGACAAGGTCGGCATCCCGGAGCTCGGCGCGACCTTCTCGGTGCTCGATATCCCGGGACACACGCGCGCGCACGTCGCCTATTATGGAGCAGGGGCGCTCTTCTGTGGCGACACGCTCTTCGCGTGCGGCTGCGGGCGCCTGTTCGAAGGCACCGCGGAGCAGATGTACGCATCGCTCTCGAAGCTGACCGCCCTGCCCGACGACACGCGCGTGTACTGCGGCCACGAATACACGCTCGCCAATATCGGCTTCGCGAAATCGGTGGAGCCGGGCAACGCGGCGCTCTCCTCGCGCGAGGCGCGCGACCGCGGTCTGCGCGCGGCGGGAAAGCCGACGCTTCCTAGCACACTCGGCGAGGAAAAGGCCACCAACCCGTTCCTGCGCTGCGCCGAGCCGGCGGTGATCGAGTCCGCCAACAAGTATCTCGGCGCAAGGGTGGCCGATCCTGTGAGAGTATTTGCTGCCATCCGGGAGTTGAAAAACAGGTCTTGACCGAGTTGCGCAGACTAGCCGTAGCCGCCCTCGCCTCCGCAGCCGCGCTGCTGCAGGCCTGCGCCTCCGCGCCCGCGCCCGAGGCGCCGCCCGAGCCTGCCCCCGAGCCCGCTGCGCCGGCAGCCGCGCCCGCCGCCAAGGCCGCGCCGGCGCCGGTGCCCCAGACCGTGTTCCAGCAGGTCGAGCCGGCGCCCGCGCCGGCACCCCCGCCGAGGCCGCTCCCGCCGGCGGCGCTCGATGCGACCAAGCTGCCTCCGTTCGACGGCGAGCGGCTGGTGGTCGAGGAGCCGCTGCGCGGCCTGCCAACCATCGACCGCACCGAAGCGCCGCCCGACCTCTGGCAGCGGGTGCGCCAGGGCTTCGCAATCCCGAACATCGACAACAAGCTCGTCAAGCAGCACGCCGCCTACTACGCAAGGGAGAAGGAATACCTCCAGCGCATTTTCGATCGCAGCCGGCTGTATCTCTATTACATCGTGGAGGAGATCGAGAAGCGCGGCCTGCCCACCGAGCTCGCGCTGCTTCCGATGATCGAGAGCGCTTTCAACCCGATGGCTTACTCGCGGGCGCACGCCTCGGGCATCTGGCAGTTCATTCCCGGCACCGGCAAGCGCTACGAGCTCACCCAGAACTGGTGGTACGACGAACGCCGGGACATCGTCGCCTCGACCAACGCCGCGCTCGACTACCTCACCTACGTGTACGAGATGCACGGCGACTGGCACCTCGCGCTTGCCTCCTACAACTGGGGCGAGAACGCGGTGAAGCGCGCGATCGCCCGCAACCGCAGCGCGAAGAAGCCGACCGACTATATGAACTTGCGGATGCCGCGCGAGACGCGGCAGTACGTGCCCAAGCTGCAGGCGATGAAGAACATCATTTCCAATCCCGAGCCCTACGGCATCAATCTCGACCCGATCCCGAACGAGCCCTACTTCGCGGTGGTCAGCGAGACCCCGGACATGGACGTGCAGCTTGCCGCCACGCTGGCCGAGATGCCGGTCGAGGAGTTCATCGCGCTCAACCCCGGGTTCAGCCGGCCGCTTATCCGCTCCTCCGTGGCGACGCGCATCGTGCTGCCCGCCGACAAGGTCGACGTCTTCCACGACAACCTCGCCAAGCACGGCGAGAAGTCGCTGGTCTCCTGGGAGGTGTACCACCCCAAGAGGGGCGAGAGCCTGCTCGCCATCGCGAAGAAGTACAAGGTCAGCGTCGCGGACCTGAAGCGCGTGAACGGCATCCACCCGCGCTCCTCGCGCATGCCGCAGGTCTTGGTGGTGCCGATGAACGGCGAGGCCAAGGAAGCCGTGAGCGTCCTGCCCATCATGTACGCGCCGCCGATCCCGGTGCAGGGCCCGGTGCGCGCCGTGCACAGGGTGCGCCCCGGGGATACGCTGAGCGGCATCGCGGCCCGCTACCGCGTGAGCGTCAGCGACCTCAAGCGCTGGAACAGCCTCGGGCGCCACCTGCAGATCGGCGAGAAGGTCTATATCCGCGTGAACTAGCTCACTCGAGCGCCGGCACGGCAGCGAGGAGCTCTCGGGTATACGGGTGCCGCGGCCGGCGCAGCACGTCGTCGACCGGCCCCTTCTCCACGATCTTCCCGCCGCGCATCACCGCCACCTCGTGCGCGAGGTAGTCCACCACGCCGATGTTGTGCGTGATGAAGAGATAGGCTATGCCGTGACGCGCCTGCAGCGATCGCAGCAGATTGAGGATCTGCGCCTGCACCGAGACGTCGAGAGCGCTGGTCGGCTCGTCGCACACGATGAGGCGCGGCTCGACGGCGAGCGCCCTCGCGATCGCGATGCGCTGGCGCTGGCCGCCGGAGAACTCGTGCGGATAGCGCTCCATCGCCTCGGGCGGCAGCCCGACCTCCGATAACAGCCTTTCGAGACGCTCGACCCTCACGCGGTCGTCGGCTCCGACCCTCAGCGAGCGCATGCCTTCGAGCAGGATCTCCGCCACGCGCAGCCGCGGGTTCAGCGAGGCATAGGGATCCTGGAACACGATCTGCAGCGCCGCCCGCCGCGAGCGCAGCGCCGCCCGCGACAGCCCGGCGATGTTCTCGCCCTCATAGCGCACCGCGCCCGAAGTCGATGGAACGAGCTGCAGAATCGCCTTTCCCGTCGTCGTCTTGCCGGAGCCTGATTCCCCGACCAGGGCGAGCGTGCGACCTTCCTTGAGCGTGAACGACACGCCGTCGACCGCGCGGATATGTCCCACGGTGCGGCGCAGGATGCCGCGCCTCACCGGGAAGTGGACCCTAAGATCCTCGACCTCGAGCAGAACGCGGGCTTCATCCGCCCTTACGCCAGATTCTTCTTTCGAATCGTCCAGCCGGCGAGGCCCCGCCAGGCCGTGCTGCCTGAGATGGCAGCGCGCAAGGTGGCCCGGCGCGGCCTCGAGCAGCGCGGGCGCTTCGCCGCGGCAGCGCTCGAACGCGAGATCGCAGCGCTCGGCGAACCGGCAGTGCTCGAAGCGCCGGGTGAGCGGCGGTACCTGGCCGCGGATGACGGCGAGCTCCGAAGCCCGGCGCCGGGGCGTCGGCAGCGCGGCAAAGAGCTTCTGCGAGTACGGGTGCTGTGGGGCGCGGAAGAACGACTCGCGCGAGGCGAGCTCGACGATCTCGCCGGCATACATGACCCCGACGCGGTCGGCCATCCTCGCCACCACGCCCAAGTCGTGCGTGATGAGCAGCAGCGCCATGCCGCGCTCGGCCTGCAGCGCGTTCAGAAGGTCGAGGATCTGCGCCTGGATCGTGACGTCGAGCGCAGTGGTGGGCTCGTCGGCGACCAGTACTTCGGGGTCCACCGCGAGCGCCGCGGCGATCATGACGCGCTGGCGCTGCCCCCCTGAGAGCTGGAACGGATACTGGTAATAACGCCGTTCCGGCTCCGGGATGCCCACCGCACGCAGGAGCTCGAGCGCCTTCTCGCGCGCCCGCGTCCCAGGCGAGTGTCGCTCGAGCACTTCCTCGATCTGCCGGCCGACCGTCAGCACCGGATTGAGCGCGGTGGCCGGCTCCTGGAAGATCATCGCGATGCGCCGGCCGCGCACCGTGCGCATCGCGGCTTCGGGCAGCGCGAGCAGGTCCGTGCCGGCGAGCGTTACCCTGCCTTCCGGAATGCGGGCCACCTCGGGCAGCAGGCGCATGAGCGAAAGCGCGGTCATCGACTTGCCGCAGCCCGACTCACCCACCAGCGCGAAGCATTCCCCGTGCCGCAGGTCGAAGTCCACGCCGTCGACCGCGCGCACCGTTCCCCGCGGGCTGTCGAGGACGGTGTGAAGGTTCTCCACCTCGAGCACCGCGCTCATGCGGCTGCCAGCCCCCCGACGCGTACGCGGGGGTCGAAGCCATCGCGCACCGCGTCTGCGAAGAGATTCGCCGCGAGGACCAGCACGAAAAGGAAGACGAACGCCGCCGCGAGCGACCACCAGACGACCGGCTCGCGGCCCATCTCCAGCCGCGCGGCGTTGATCATGGTGCCGAAGCTCGTAGTCGCCGGGTCGACTCCGACGCCGACGTAGGAGAGCACCGCCTCGGCGAGCACGAGCGCGGAGAAGTCCATGACCATGGCGATGATCACGATATGCGCGACGTTCGGGAGGATGTGTCGCCCGAGGATGCGCGCGTCCGGGACGCCGAAGGCATGCGCGGCCTGGATGTACTCGAGCTGCGAGAGCTTGAGCGCCTCGCCGCGCAGCAGCCGCGCGAGCCCGGTCCAGCTCGTGAGCCCGAGGATCGCGCACAGGACGAGCAGCCGGAAGTCGGCGCGCTGCGCCGCCGTGGCGAACCACTCCGGGTTGCGGTCGATCACCACCTGCATCATGAGCACCGCGGCGGCGATGAGCAGCACGCCGGGAATCGAGTTGAGGGTGGTGTAGACATACTGTATGACGTCGTCCACCCAGCCCCTGAAGTAGCCGGCGGCGATGCCGAGGCCCACGCCCAGGGGAAGCAGGACGATCGTCGTGAGCGTCCCGATCACCAAACTGGTGCGGATCGATTTCAGCGCCAGGAACAGCACGTCGTTCCCCACTTTGTCCGTTCCCAGGACGTGCCAGTGCTGCGAAAGGCTGAGCGCCGGACCGGCGAGCGCAAGCACGACGGCAAGCCCGGCCCACCCCGCGCCCCAGGGCACGTGCGGAGCGCGCCTCATCAGGAGCTTTCCCGCACTGAAGAAAAGACCGGTCCAAAGGATGGCGGAGATCAGAAGACCTCGAAAGGCGAGCCAGGCAATATCGCCGAGCGCGTCGGCCTCATCCACCAGGTGGGCGCCGCCGAAGCGCAGCCGCGGATAGTCGCGCACCGTCCTGCCATCGCCCGTCTCGATCTGCTCCTTCGCGTAGAGCCGCGTGGCTAGCGGTGCGGAATAGGTCTTCTCGCCGCGCGCTCTGAGGTGCCCGAGCGCGACGTCGAGCAGCGACTGCGCGGCGAGCGAGGGCGGGCGCCTGAAGTGAACCGAGTCTGCAAGCCCGACCAGGATGAACGCGGCGAGCACGGTCGCCGAGCCGACCGCCGCGCGCGAGCTGAACACCCGGCGCCACGGCGCGGCGACGTGCGGCCGGCGGGCACAGCTCCACGCGTACCCCGCGAGGGCGAGCACGAGCAGCCAAAGGAGCGCGTCGGTAGCAAGGATGACCGGGACGAAGGGCATCACGCGCTCATCCATCGAATCTGATGCGCGGGTCGACGAGCGTGTACGACAGGTCGGTCAGGAGCAGTCCCACGATGTAGAGCACCGATCCGATGAACACCATCGAGCGCACCACTGCGAAGTCCTGCGCCTGGATGGCGTCGATGGTGTAGCTGCCCAGGCCCGGGATGCCGAAGAACGACTCCGCGAGCAGGCTGCCGAGGAAGAGCAGCGGGATGAGCACCACCGCGCCGGTCAGGATGGGGATCATCGCGTTCTTCAGCACGTGCCGGAAGAGAACCGCGGACTCCGCGAGGCCCTTGGCGCGCGCCGTGCGCACGTAGTCCTTCCCCATCTCCTCCAGGAAGATCGTGCGGTACCAGCGGCTCCCCGAGCCCATGCCGCTCACCACGCCGATGAGCACCGGCAGGATTACGAAGCGCGCCGCGTCGATGCCGCCGTCGTAGCCGGAGATCGGAACGAGGTTCCACAGCTTCGCGAACACGTACTGCCCGCCGATGATGTAGAAGAGCGTCGAGATCGACATCATCGCCACGCACAGCACCACGCCCCAAAAATCGAGCGCAGTGGCGCGAAAGAGGGCCATCAGCAGCGCGAAGGTGATGTTCACCAGGATCCCGACGATGAACACCGGGATGGCGAGCGCGAGGCTCGGCCCCATGCGCGCGCGGATCTCCGAGCCGATGTCGCGGCGGTCCTCCGCCTGGCCGAAGTCGAAGGCGAAGAGCTTCAGCGACTTCTCGAAGAAGATCGTTTCCGTCAGCCTGGAAAAGCCTTCCTTGCCGGAAGCGAACAGCAAAGGCTTGTCGTAGCCCCTTTCCTGCTTCCACTTCTCGATCGCCTCCGGCGTGACGCGCTTCACGCCGAGCTGCATGCGCGCCATGTCGTCGGGCGTGTTCACGACGAAGAACAGCGCGAAGGTGATGAGGTTCACCCCGATCAGGATCGGGATCGCGTACAGCACGCGCCGGACGACGTATGCCAGCATCAGCCCTGCCGCGCCGCCATGCGCTCGCGCCTGCGATAGCTGCGCAACGCCGGTACGCCGAAGCTCGCAAGCGCCACCAGGACCAGCGCGAGCGGCCAGAGGACCGGCGCGTTCCATTCGTGCCGCAGCGCCTCGCGCCTGTCCACGTCGAGGCGCAGGTACTTGAGGGTGTTTCCCGCCATGTCGTTCGGCTTCGCGTTCATGAGCCAGGCGTGGCGCAGGCTGAAGTCCTTCGGATGGAAGCCGAAGACCCAAGGCGCGTCGCGGCGTGCGATCTCGACCATGGCATCGATGATTTTCTGGCGCTCGGGGGAGTTGGCCATGCTCTTCATCCTCTCGAAGAGCGCGTCGAACTTCGGGTTCCCGTAGTTCGAGCTGTTGGCGCCCGCGCCGTCGGCGCGCGCTTGCGGGCCGTGCAGCAGGAAGAGGAAGTTCTCGGCGTCCGGGTAGTCCGCCGCCCATCCCAGGCCGTACATCTGCTGCGTGCCCTTGCGGATCTTCTCCTGGAAGCGGTTCCAGTCGGTGTCGCGCACCTCGAGCTGGATGCCGAGCCTGGCGAGCTGCTTGCGCCACCAGTCGAGGCGCGGCTTGTCGCCGGGGCCGCGCGTGGCGGTATCGAAGTGGATGAGCAGCGGCGCTCCCGTCGCGGGGTCCCGTCCCCCCGGGTAGCCGGCTTCCGCGAGGAGCCCCCTCGCCTCCTCGATCGGGCGGCGCTCGGCGCGCCCGTCGCGCCACACGTGCGTGACCGGGTTGATCCCCTCGGCGCCTTCGCGGCGGCCGAAGATTCCCGGCGGGATCGGGCTGTGCGCCACAACGCCGCGGCCGTTCTGGAAGATCGACAGGTACTCCTCCACGTCGACCGCGATCGAGATCGCCTGGCGAAGCTTACGCGCGCGCTCGGAGCTTCCGCCCACCAGCGGGTCCTTCATGTTGAAGCCGAAATAGTAGGTGCTTGCGGACACGAGGGTGCTGAGCCGTATGCCCTTCTCGAGCATCTCGGCCGAGGGCTCGGCCGCACCCTCGATCGAGACGCGCACCGCCTGGTCGAACTGGTCGGAGCCGATCGTCGCCTCGTCGTAGTAGCCCTGCAGGAACTTGCTCCAGTAGGGCACCGCCTCCTTTTCGCGGCTGAAGACCACGCGGTCGACGAAGGGCATCGTCCCGCCCGCGTCGGCAAGCAGCCCCGCAGCGGCATCCTCCGGCTCACCCTCGGCGGGATACGCCTCGCCGCGGAAACTGGGATTGCGCTCGAGCACCATGCGCGCGTTCGGGTTGTTCTCGACGAGCATGTACGGCCCTGTCCCGACCGGCCACCAGTCGAGCGTGAAGTTCTTCTCCGCCATTCCGGGCTGGTGGAAGAACTTCTCCGCTTCCCAGGGCACCGGGGAGAAGAACGGCATCGCGAGCCAGTACACGAACTGCGGGTATCGGCCCTTCAGAGTGATCCTGTAGGTATAGCGGTTCACCACCTCCGCGCCCTCGAGCGGGTACTGCCGCAGGTCGAGCCACCCGTCGCGCGCGCCGGCACTGCGCAGCGCCTTCGCGTATTCGCGCATGCCGACGATGTACTCCGACATCAGGCCCAGGACCGGCGAATGCAGCCGAGGATGCGCGAGCCGCTTGACCTGATAGACGTAGTCTTCTGCTACGAGCTCTCGCGTTCCCGACGAAAGCTCATAGGGACTTTCCAGGTCGCGGATTTTCTCTGCAGGAAGCCCGAAGTTGGATTCGATGAACGCCGGATGGGGCTGGTACCGAATCCCGGGCCTGATGCGCACCTCGTAGACGGTGAACTTGCCGCCGTCGATCTCCCGCCCCCGCGGAATCTCGGCCGCGGTCAGCGGCACGAGCTCGTACGGCCGCTTGAGGTAGTGATACTGCAGCGGCGGCTCATAGACCTGGCGGGTGAATCGCGACTCGTCGCTCGTGTAGGACTGCACCGGGTCAAGGTGCTTCGGACGCTGCTCGAAGGCGCTGTAGAGGATGTTCCCGCCTCGCTCGCTCGCCGGGTAGGGATCGTTCCACACCTCGCCGCAGCCGGGGAGAAACGCAAGCAATATCAGAGCGATGCGCACGCCGCCTCTATAATACTTGGCATGGCACTGCTCACCGGAAAGAAGATTCTCGTCACCGGCCTGCTCTCCAACCGCTCCATCGCCTATGGCGTGGCGAAGGCGGCGCGCCGCGAGGGCGCCGAGCTGGCCTTCACGTACCAGAACGAGCGCTTTCGCGAGCGCGTCGCCGACATGGCGGCGGAGTTCGACTCGAAGCTCGCCCTGCCCTGCGAGGTCACGAGCGATGCTGAAATCGAGGGAGTCTTTAACAATATTCGACAGCATTGGGGTTCGCTCGATGGGCTCGTTCACGCCATCGCGTTCGCTCCGCGGGAGGCGATCGCGGGCGACTTCCTCGATGGCATCTCGCGAGAGGCATTCCGGCAGGCGCACGACATTTCCGCCTATAGCTTTGCGGCGCTCGCCAAGGCGTCCCGGCCTCTGCTCGCGAAGAACGCCTCCCTGCTGACGCTGACCTACCTGGGGGCCGAGCGGGTGGTGCCAAACTACAACACCATGGGGCTCGCCAAGGCGAGCCTCGAGGCCTCGGTGCGCTACCTCGCAGGCAGTCTCGGACCGCGTGGCATCCGAGTCAACGGCATCTCCGCCGGCCCGATCAAGACGCTCGCCGCGGCCGGCATCGGCGGCTTCGGCCGGATCCTGAAGTTCGTCGAGGAGCACGCGCCGCTCCGACGCAATATGACCACCGAGGACGTGGGAAACGCGGCTGCGTTCCTGCTCTCGGATCTGTCCTCGGGAATTACCGGCGAGATACTGTACGTCGACGGCGGTTTCAGCCACGTCGTGGCCGGGATCGGCGCTACTTCGACTCCAGAATCGACGGCCTGACCTCGATATCCGCGCGGCCGCGCAGGCTGGCGACGAACGCTTCGTATTGCGCCGCTCCCAGCATTCCGGCGATGCGCTGCGCCGTCTGTGTATCGTCGAGCTTGGGATCGACGTCGATCACATTCGAGATGCGCAGCACGAGGTAGCCCGCGTCGGGAATCGGCATGCCCACGTAGGCCGGGAGCTTGGAAACGTCGGCTGAGACCACGCGGCGCAGCACGTCTGCAGGCATGCCCTGCGCCTCGCGCCGGGAAACGCGCCGTGGCGGTCCCCACGCGAGTCCCGCGTCCTCCCCCTTCTCCAGGCGCTCGAGCTTGGCGACGCCCTCCTTGTAGGCGAGCTCGGACGCCTTGCGCTGTTGGAGCAGCCGCGCGATTTCCTCCTTCACCTCCGCGAACTCTCGCTGCTTCGCCGCCTGGTGCTCCAGGACGCGCGCGGCGACGAGCGTGTTAGGTGCCACCTCGATCGCGTCGGTGTTGTGCCGCGTGCGAATCGCCTCCGGCGAGAAAAGCGCCTCGAGGAGCTTCGGGTTGTCGAGCGCGCCGAGCTCCTGGGCCGCCGACCGGGAGATCCAGCCCGTGGTCTGCACCTTCAGGTCGAACTTGGCCGCGGCGGGCTTCAGGCTTTCGGGTTGCTCATAGACCAGATTGTTGAACGCCTCGGCGGTCTCGTTGAACTTGCGGGCGCCCTTGCGGCGCGCGAGCTCGTCGGCGAGCTCCTTCCTCACCTCCGCGAGCGGGCGCGCCTTGCCCGGCTGGATGCCCGTCACGCGCACCACGTGGAAACCGAACTCGCTCTGCACGAGGTCGATTGCGCCCTCCGCCAGGCGGAACACCGCGTCCTCGAAGGGCTTCACCATCATGCCGCGGGAAAACCAGCCGAGGTCCCCGCCTTTATCCGCCGAGCCAGGATCCTGCGAGTGCTTCTCCGCGAGCGCCGCAAAGCCTCCCGGGTTCTTCTTCGCCTCAGCGAGCAGCTTTTCTGCCTCCTCCCGAGTCTTCACGAGGATATGGCTCGCGCGGCGCTGCGCCTCGGTTCGGTAGTCCGGAGCCCTCGCCTCGTATGCGGCCTTGATCTCGTCCTCGCTCACCGTCTCGCCGCGCCCGAGGCTCTCGGCCGACAGCACGACGTATTCGGCGCGGATCCGCTCGGGCGTGCGGAACTCGGCCAGGTTCGCGTCGTAATACGCCTTGACCTCCGCCTCGTCGACCTTCGCCTGTGCGAGGAACTGCTGGACCGGGATACGCGCCTCCGACACCTCCCGCACCTGCGACTCGATCGCCGCGAGGCGCTGCGCGACGGTGCGCGAGGCGATCGCGGTATCCGCGACCGATCCCACCAGGCGCGCGAGCGGCAGCTGGGACTGCAGCTGCGCCACGTTGCCCTGGTCGGTGAGTCCGCGGCTCGCGAGGTAGGCAGAGTAGCGCGCCGGAGAGAACTCTCCGTTCTCCTGGAACTCCGGAGCCTTGGTAATGGCCTCGATCACCTGCTCGCGGCTCATGAAGAGGTTTGCTTTCGCCGCATGCCCCGCGACCAGCCGCTGGTCAATGAGGGAATCGAGCAGCGCGCGCCGCGATTCCGGATTGTCGAGCGCCTGAGGGTCGACTGCACCGCCGAACATCTGCCGCAGACGCTCCTGCTGCAGGCGCAGCTGCTCGTTGAACTCCGCCTGGGAGATCTCCGAGCCGTTCACCGTCGCGACCGTGTCGCGGCCGCCGCGCATGCTCGTGTAGGACTCGATGCCCCAGGTGACGAACGTGAGCGCAATCAGCACCAAGAGAACCTGTGCGAAGCGCTTGTGCTTTTGAAAGAAATCGAACAAGAGTGTTGGCGGAGCGGACGGGACTCGAACCCGCGACCCCCGGCGTGACAGGCCGGTATTCTAACCGACTGAACTACCGCTCCTTGCTGCTTTCCTGGTGGGTGCTGTAGGGGTCGAACCTACGACATTCGCCTTGTAAGGGCGACGCTCTACCGCTGAGCTAAGCACCCCCGCGACACGAGTGTCCCCCCACATACCTCTTCGAAGGGGCGCTAGTTTATCGCGTCCTTCAGTGCCTTGCCAGCGCGGAACTTGGGCAGACGCGCTGCCTTGATCTCGATCGGCTCGTTGGTGCGCGGGTTGCGGCCGGTGCGCGCGGCGCGCTTGCCGGCATAGAAAGTGCCGAAGCCGACCAGGGTCACCATCTCGTCCTTGCGCAGGCTCGCCTTCACTGCGCCGACGAGCGCGTCGACCGCCCGCTCGGCGGCGGACTTGGAGATCTCCGCCGCCTGGGCGATCTGCTCGATGAGGTCGGCCTTGTTAATGCGCCCTCACCATCCCGGCCTGGTCGTCCGGCTTGGGTGGAATCGGCGTCGAGTCCGCGTGCTCGGGCAGCGGCTCGGGTTGGCGCTCGAGCGCGATCTCGAGCACCTTGTCGATCCACTTCACCGGCACGATCTCGAGCTTGTTCTTCACGTTGTCCGGAATGTCGACGAGATCCTTTACATTCTCCTCGGGGATCAGCACCGTCTTGATGCCGCCACGGTGCGCCGCGAGCAGCTTCTCTTTCAGCCCGCCGATCTGCAGCACCTCGCCGCGCAGCGTGATCTCGCCGGTCATGGCGACATCGGAGCGCACCGGGATCCCGCTGAGCACCGACACCATGGAGGTCGCGATACCGATGCCGGCGCTCGGCCCGTCCTTGGGTGTTGCGCCCTCGGGCAGGTGGATGTGGATGTCGTTCTTCTGGTAGAAGTCCTCCTTCACGCCGAGCTTGCGCGAGCGCGTGCGCACCACCGAGAGCGCCGCCTGG
>DASRKB010000194.1:0-7001 GCA_035649175.1 Burkholderiales bacterium
CGACTGGGAGCAGTACAGGGACGTCTATGTCGCCGAGTACACGGAGGGAACTATGACTTTGTTTCCCGCAGATCCGAAGCAAATCAGGACGATTCGCACTAGTGCGCATTGGTGTCGGCAATGATGTCGTCTAACAGCCGGCTGTTGAGCGACGCTTACGAGGCGGCGCTCCTGCGTCGCGCCTTCTTCAGCGCGCCAAAGCCGGGACGTTAGAGCGCATATGACAACCGTCGATCCGCGAATGTTGGGGTACAGCAGCCTTGCGCTCGGAGTGGTATTTGTCATCGTAGGCGTCTTCGACTTGTTCGCTCTCGACGAGCCCGTGCAGATCTCGAGCCCTATACCGGGTTTTACCGACTGGCTCTTGAATACCTTCGGAAGTACCGGCGTGCGCCTGATCCAAGTCGCTTTGTGGTTTGTGTTCGGTGCGCTGTTCTTGCGGTATGGGTCGCGCGCCCTGCGTCAAACGGATGCGCAGTGAGCCCACAAATGCGCTCTAACAGCGCGTTGGTGACCGACGCTTGCGTGGCGGCGCTACGCGCCTCCTTCAGCGCGCCACAACGCGGACGTTACATGCCATGTGGCGGTTTCACGCTATCAACGCACTCAAGGTCGCCGCGCTAGGGCTCATTGCCGTGGCTGCGTGGTTTCTAGCGTCGTGGATTCTTGGCGGAGACCAGGGCAAGCCAGCGTTTGGACGCGAGCCCTGGGGCTGGAGTACTGGCTTCCTGGCCCTATGGGCGGTGTTGCTTTTCGCTGGCATCGGCATCGCGACCCCATTGCTTTGGGGTGGACGCAAGACGTCGGATTCTGGCGATTCCTTTCCACAGGACATGGGCTGATGGCATCTAACAGCCGGCTGTTGCGCGACGCTTACGAATCGGCGCTCCTGCGTCGCGCCTCCTTCAGCGCGCCAAAGCCGGGACGTTAGAGCGCTCGATGCGTACGCGCGTATTCGTATACGGTACCCTTAAAGAAGGGTTCCCGAACTTCGGCACGAACACCGGAACCAGAATTCCAGGCGTCTTTGTCACGAAGGACCGCTACCCGCTCTATCTTATCGGCGAACGTCATTCACCATGGATGATCAACACTCCCGGAGAGGGAAAACAGGTAATTGGTCAGATCTTCGAGGTGAACCTAGAAGTCCTTGAGCGGATGGACATCCTCCAACGAGTGAGCGCGCCGGACGGGTACGAACGAACTCAGATCACGGTCAGGTCACAATCCGCAGAGTCCGAAGATGAGTTGCTTGTACATGCATACCTCAAGCACCCTCGAAACCTCTCAGGCGCTGAAATCATCGCTGGTCCATTCTCCGAATACACCGTCGAGCATGCCACGCTGTATCGAAAGAGAGTGCTCTAATCTCCGGTTGGAGCGGACACGGCCGGAGCGCTCTAACAGCGCGTTGGTGACCGACGCTTGCGCTGCGGCGCTCCTTCGTCGCGCCTTCTTCAGCGCGGCACAACGCGGACGTTAGGTGCCATGGCCACCGCCGCCGAGCCATCGAGCATTAAAGACGTAGACGGTCGGACCGTTCGTAAAGGCGACACGGTCGAGGTCCTTGGCATTCCGGACTTGAAAGGCATGCGCGATCCCTACCGCGCCGAGACGGAAGCAGTCTTTAAGCACATCACAGGGAGCCGAAGGAAGGTTTACGGCTTCGATCAGTTTGGGTGTGCAATCTTGGTGTTTGGCATCACCGCAGGGCCCCATACCGGTAGCCATTCCGTCGCCATTGAGCCTCATCTCATTCGCAAGGTCGGAACTGTGAAAGGGAAACGCCGTGGCACCTAACAGCGCGTTGGTGACCGACGCTTACGCGGCGGCGCTGCGCGCCTCCTTCAGCGCGGCACAACGCGGACGTTAGGCCGCAGATCCATGGCGTATGCGCTTATCGCCCGCTGGCTCGTCTTTGCTGTTGCACCGTGGGGTGTCCTAATGCTTGCCGTGATGGCATGGTGGATAAGCTGGTATTTCCTGGCACCGCTTCTTTTCCCGTTTACGGCCTACATGGGCTCCACTGCCGAGCAAAGCATTTTCTCGCCCGAGAGAATGGGGTGGCATATAAACGCGGCATACAGCATCCTTGTGGCTACTGCCGCCACTTGGCTTGGTCGGGCGGTAACCTTCCCGAAGGCAATCGCTCTGTATCTGGGCACTCTCGTCGGCATAGCACTCGCAGTTCATGCGGCTATGCTCATGCTGGGCTATCACTATTGGTATGACACTCCTTAGCTGGCCCCTGCGGCCTAACAGCGCGCTGGTGAGCGACGCTTGCGCGGCGGCGCTCCGCGCCTTCTACAGCGCGCCACAGCGCGGACGTTAGACGGCATGAACGACGTCGCCTCGCCGAATGCTCTCGCCGAAACCCTGAAGGGCATGTTTCCCGAGTTCGCCTCCGAGCTGGATGGCGAAGAGGTGTCGTCGTATCACCAAGTGGTTCAACGCCTGGCGCCAGTGATTACCGGATACCTTGAGCGTGCACCAACCCAAGTAACACGCTTCTGCGATCTTGTTAACGCCATGGTTGCAGCAGGTGCCGAAAAGGAGAACGCTATCTCCACTTGCCTTTTGGAGCATGCTTCTCAGGTGAAAGTGAGAAACATCATTCGTCCGCATCTAAGTGCGGCCGCCAAGCAGGAGCTAAGGTAGCCATGCCGTCTAACAGCGCGTTGGTGAACGACGCCTGCGGGCGGCGCTACCGCGCCTTCTTCAGCGCGTCACAACGCGGACGTTAGGTTGCACCATATGCGCAGGCTAGCCGCCGTCGCCAGTGCAGTTCTCATGCTTCAGACGTCAGTGCTGAATGCGCAATCCACGGAAACATATCCGCCCGTGGACGGCCAGTTACTAACCCTGTGCCGCCGAGAAATGACCAGCAGTTGCCTCGCGGACATAGCATGGAATCTTGCTCGTGAAGAGCGCCGAAGTTTCAACGCTGGCCAACTAGCCCCGATATTTGCCAAATTGAAGCAATGGCGACGTGCTGACGATCTATTAGGGAGAATTCCCAACGAAGATCGAGCGAAGGCACTGCCGGAGAAATATGTTGCCGCCGAACGTCTAGCCGTTGCGCTTTCCGAGGGGAATCTCGAGGCACTAAAGTCAGTTCGAGATCCTCTTACGCTTAGCGTGACCGCGTCACGTCTGATGGGTTACCTGCCACGCGAGAGCGTTGTCTTCAGCGATAGGATCGGCAAGCGAATCAATGAGGGGCTCTGGAACAGTACGTTGAAAGCTGACCGCTCCACTAATCTAGTGTTGGTCGACCATTGGTCCGCAGTAGCGGGGTCAAGCTCAAATTACCTACAGATCAGGCTCGCGAACGCCTTGATCCTCTTAGGCGACGCTCCACGAGCTCGGCGTATTGCGCAAGCTATCGTGGCCAACCCCAAGGATGTCGGACGGGATCATGTAGAACTATGGCTCCGACTTGGGGAACCAGAGACCGCCCTTACGCTAATCAAGAGCTTTGAGCCGCGCAATAGGGGCCTTTACAAGATCCTAGTAGCGAAGTCATTTGCTAAGGATGGAAACATCGAACGAGCAGCTGCCGTTGCCCTTGAGGCGGCTGATGATGCCATGTCGACCGACGATTACGATCGTCTCGCAATGGCTGCCGAGCTCCTTAGTCAAATCTCCAAAGCGGGCTTAGCTAAGCAGATCGCGGTTCAAGCGGAGCAACGCTCCCAACGTCGCGGACCGTTCCAGGCGTTCTACATATCGGCTGTCGGGGAAATGTATGGCCACGGCGGTGACCGGCCGGCGTGCTTACGGCTAGAGGCAAGCGCCCTTGGAGCAGAGGGCAAAGGTGTAGTCGCTTGGGGCTTGGTTTCAGGACCCGTCGGATACGGCGCCGGTAGGTTTGATTTGCGTCCGGAGCTAAGGCAAAACGCCGCGACTCGCAGCTTTAGGTGCGGGGACAGCGAAGCCCTGAACGCGATAGACAACAGGTGGTTAGCGCGCAACTACTGCGATTACCACCGGCGCGGTCTGTTTGGGCCCAGCGACATCGACAAAAGGCCCCACAGGCGTACGGATGACGATGCCAGCCGTTCGCTTGTCATCGAATTCGCAGCTGAATGTCACTTTGAAAGAGAAGAGACTGCAATTGCGCTGCCGCTGCTTCAGCAGCTCGTTGCGGAGGCTCAGTCCTCATCGGATTTTTTTATGGCTCATTCGGCAGCTGAACTGGCCTGTGTCTATGCTCCTCATAAAACTTGCATGGACGCCTTGCGCGTGGCCGGCAATGTCTTGGTCAAGAATGTAGAGGCCCGAAAGTTCTCGGCGCAGCGGGTCGCAGAATTCGCCGTTGTTTGGAAACATCGTGCAGGGTCATGAATCGAAAACGAACTCTCGCCGCGTGCAACCTAACAACCGGATGCAGCCGACGCGAACGACGCGCGGCTGATCCGGGACGTTAGGTGCCATCCAATGGAAGCGCTGATCCGAGCCCGGCCCTATGTCATCGCGGTGTTCTTTGTCGCGCTGGGTGCTGCGTTTGTGTCCACGTTTGCCAATTCGGCGTGGCTCTTGAAGCCTGCAGGCGTACTGGCGCAAATCGCCCTTTTTCTCTTCTTGACCACGGAGTCGTTTGGCCGTATCGCGCAAAGCCGTAGCGGGACGTCCCGCTGGGCTGCACGGGTGTTCTTCGCGCTTTCTGCGCTGGTCGTTGGTACTCTCGCCGCTGGTTTTATGCTCGATCTGCTTGCATAGTGGATGCTATGGCACCTAACAGCACGCTGCACCGGACGCGCGCATGAGCACCGTGCTTTGCCTGGCTTACCGAGCGCGCGCCGGTGAGCGTGGACGTTAGAACGCAGAATCGGCCGATGGATCGATTTCGCAACCTCTGGGCGGCATTAATCCTTGTTGTGTGCGTTACGGCAAGCCCCGCTCTAGCATTCGAGATCTCGTACACGTTTGCGCTTCTGCAAGGCAAGGAACTCGAGCTGTGCCGCCACATGCTTAGAACGTACAAGGATGGATTCGCTAGGCCATGGGTGGAGCACGCTCCGATAAACGATGAACACAAGACTGAAGCCTTTTGGGAAACGCAATTCGCGCGATATCCGAGCAGCCCGGAGTTCGACGCCATAAGGTGGAAGGCTCATACGTATAAGGTCGCCAATACATCCCGCTCCCGCTCGGCTCTTTTTGCCGAGTTCGATATAGACAACGACGGCAGCAAAGACCTAGTTGTTCGCGTCGGCTTTTTTACCGGTTCTCCAGGTAGCTGGGATTACCTATGGATTTTCGATCCCGGTGGCGTGCAGTTCAATGAGTTTCACACCCACGCTGATTTCCTGAAACGCATCGCGCCAAGTCGCAGGGCCGTCATCGGATACCCTTTGCACCAGCGCCCGTTCATATACAAGGGTCGAACCTATCTTCATGGCTACGTCTATACGCCACGAGAGTTTCCGGGCAGTAATCCCGCTGAACCGTTCGGGGCGCCGGAGTATTTTCTGATCAATGAGTACGTTGGCGGTCCCGCGCGCGATGGGGACGAACAGCAACGGCATCGCTCCATGAAGCTCCTATGCAAGTACGAGTTGATACAGGACCGCTAAGCCCCTTCGTTGGGCGACTGCGTTCTAACAACGCGATCGACGACGACACCTTTCACTCTGCGCTGCGCGCTCCGTACGGTGCGCGTCATCGCGGACGTTAGATGGCGCAGGAATCCGACGAGAGAGCGGAGGCTTCGAAAAAGGAGGCTCATAACGAGCTCGAGAAGCGCGCCGACGTCCTGCGCGCCCTGATACGCCACGAGAACGAGGTGACTAATCACAGGACCGCGTGGCTTCTTGTCTCACAGGGCATTCTGTTCGCTGCCGCTGCTGCCTTCGTCAAGGTGCACTGGTTCCCTACTATCGTTGTCGGCCTGTTGGGCGTAGCTATCGCCGTATCGATTGGTCACACGCTTCGTAATAGCTTTGATTCGCGACAATACTTCAAGAACTCATGGCGTGATCTGCTCGCCTCGCGTGGCTTCAAGTGGGAGGATTTCCCGCCGTTGGACGGTGGATTCCCGGGCTTGAAGCACTACAAATGGCTCGCGGCCTGGAAGTTCATCCCGCGCGCGCTCATGATTGGATGGGGGTTGCTCCTTGCATACTTCGCCGCCACCGCTTCAGGCGCCATCTAACAGCACGCCGCACACGGACGCGCGCACGAGCGCCGTGGTTTGCTTGGCTCACCGGGCGCGCGCCGGTGGGCGTGGACGTTAGAGCGCAAACCGGTATGAGCGAAAGCAGCTCGCAGAGTCTGTGCTCTTCGGTTGACCTGGGCTCGAGCGCTTTCGCCAGATTCTTACTTTCGGTCGGCGGTTCGCCTGGCGTGTCTCAGTTCTCATTTGCTGCCATTGAGCGATCGCCGAATGCCGCGGCGCCAAGGCATCATATTGCTATGGCCCCTGCCTCCGTTGATCACAGAACCACAGCCAATGGTTTGGGCGGGCGCTCTAACAGCGCGTTGGTGAGCGACGTTTGCGCTGCGGCGCTTCGCGCCTTCTACAACGCGCCACAACGCGGACGTTAGATGGCACCACACGCAGCGCGCCATGCGTAGGACCGCAGCTCTGGCCATCGAGGGTGCAATCGTCCTTGGCGTCGCCGGGTACTTTGCGGTCGAGGGCTTCACCGGCAACACGGCACTAACGGTCGTGCTCGGTCTCGTGGGTCTCACCTCTCTGGCGCTGGTCATCGGCGTCCTGTTTGAGGCCAGGCGGCGGGGTCAATGAGTCCTCTACGCTGCTTTGGCCGCCCGGTGCCATCTAACAGCCGGCTGTTGCGCGACGCTTACGAATCGGCGCTCCTGCGTCGCGCCTCCTTCAGCGCGCCAAAGCCGGGACGTTAGGTGTCACCCACAATGGACGCCACGGTTCACCAGCCTTCAAAGCGGTACGCGCTTACGACTTTTATCGTCCTAGTGGCAGTCCCGATGGCAACTTTTGCCGTCGCAACGCTTGCGATGTTCAAGGCCGGTATTAC
>DASRKB010000195.1:0-17331 GCA_035649175.1 Burkholderiales bacterium
CGCATGACCGACGACCTGCTGGATGCCGGCCGGGCGATGCTCGGCAAGATTACGCTCACGCGCCGGCCGCTTGACCTCGCGGCCGCCGCGGGTGCCGCGCTCGGCACGCTGCGCGCTTCCGGGCGGCTCGCCTCGCACCGCGTGGTGCAGAAGCTGCAGCCCGCCTGGGTGGACGCCGACCGGACCCGGATCGAGCAGATCGTGGTCAACCTCGTGGGCAACGCGCTGAAGTACACGCCGGCCGGCGGCACGATCGCGGTGCGGGTGCGCCGCGAGGCGGACGACGCAGTGCTCGAGGTCGAGGACAATGGCGCGGGCATGCCGGCCGAGCTCCTGACGCGAGTCTTCGAGCCCTTCGTGCAGGGCGACCGCGAGCTCGACCGCGCGCAAGGAGGCCTCGGCATCGGCCTCACGCTGGTGCGCCGGCTGGCTGAGCTCCACGGCGGCAGCGCGACGGCGGAGAGCGCCGGGCCGGGGAGCGGCAGCACCTTTCGCCTGCGCCTGCCGGCCATAGAGGCGCCGATGCTTGCCGCGCCGACCGCGGCGACGCCCGCGGCGCGGGCGCGCGACATCCTCATCGTCGAGGACAACCCCGACGGCGCCGACACGCTGCGCCGCCTGCTCGAGCTCGCCGGACATCGCGTGCGCATCGCGCAGGACGGCCCCGCCGGGCTTGCCGCGATCCGCGCGGAGCCGCCCGAGGTCGCGCTCGTCGACATCGGCCTGCCGGGCATGGACGGCTACGAGCTCGCACGCCGTGCGCAGGCGCTACGCGGCGCAGCGCGCAAGCCCTTCCTCGTCGCGCTTACGGGGTACGGCCTGCCGGAAGACCGCGGCCGCGCATTCGAGGCGGGCTTCGACGAGCACCTCGTCAAGCCGGTCGACCCCGAGGCGCTGGCGCGGCTACTCGCGCGCCCGGATTGAGAGCGCGATAAGCGAGCGCACCAGCACCACGCTCACCGCGAGCGTGGCAGCCGCGAGCGTCGCGGCGCACACCGCGCGCCAGAGCAGCGTGGGATGGTCTTGCGCGTAGCGCGCCGCGGCATATGCCAGCGCATCGAGCGGGAACGTAAAGGCCCACCACGTCGCTCCAAAAGGCCACTCGAAGAGCCTTCTCGAAAGGAGGAAGAGCGACGCGGCCAGGACGAGAGAAGCGAAGAAGAGGTTCTCGAGGAGCACGCTTCCCGGGTAGAGCAGCATGCCGTTCGCATAGACGAGCGTCGGCGGCACGAGGAGGATGAACCAGCTCGGGCGCAGCGGCGGCGGCAGCGGCGCGGCGAGCACCGCGCGGTAGAAGAGCAGCGCCATGAGCAGCGGCGCCGCCGCGGCCGAGACGCCGAAGGCGAAGCGCGCCGCCTCGGCGTGGCCGAGCGCCACGCCCGGCCCCGGCGCGACGATGCCGCCCACCAGGACGATGAGCCATCCCGCGTTTACCTGCGCGAGCTCGATGGCCCCGGAGAGCCAGCGCGTCAGCGCCCAGACCTGGAACGCGGCGAGCAGCAGGAACCCTGCCCACCACAGCGCGCTGCCAAGCGAAGGCGCGTAGGGCCCGATGCCGCCGGCCACCAGGAACATGCCGACGGGCAGCGCCCCGCAGAAGCCGAGCAGCGCCGGGTTGGTGAAGTCCTCGCGGACAGCTCCCGGCTGAAAAATCAATTTCAGGAGGTACAACGGCAAGAGCACCGCGAGCGCCAGAACCCCGAGGAACACCCACGGCTCGGTGAAATACGCCGGCGCCCGGAAGAATCCCGGCAGCACCGGCGCCGAGGCGCGGGCCGAAAGGCCGAGGCCCGCGAGGCCCATGACGGCGCCGTACATGCCGACATGGACCTCCCGCAGGTTCATTCGATACGGATATTCGCGTCTTTCACCACGGCCGCCCAGCGCTTCACTTCCTCGGCGATCTGCGCGCCGAGCCGCTCGGGCGAGCTCGGCGTGGGCGTCGCGCCCTGCTTGGTGAAGTTCTCGCGGATGTCCGGCGACGCCAGCGCCTTTTGTATTTCACGGGAAACCTTTTCCCGGATGGCGGACGGCGTGCCGGCCGGCGCCACGACAAAGACGTTCGGCGCCGCCGAAAAACCCGGGAGCGTCTCGGCCATGGTCGGCCAGTCGGGCGCGCTCGGAAGGCGCTCGGGGCTCGTTACCGCGAGCGCGCGGATCCTGCCGCCCTTCGACGCGCCGATCGCGGCGAGCGCGCTGATCACGCCGATCGGCACCTGCCCGCTCATGAGGTCGGGCATCATCGCCGAGGCGCCCTTGTAGGGAACATGCTGCACGTCCACCCCGGCCTGGCGCTTGAAGAGCTCGAAGGCGAGGTGCTGCAGCGTGCCGATGCCGGGCGAGGCGTACGGATACTTGCCGGGATTCGCCTTCAGCACGGCGATCAGCTCCGCGGTGCTCTTCGCCGGGAAGCCGGGGTTCACCACGAAGGCCATCGGCAGCATGCAGACGCCGCCTACCGGCGCGAACTGCCGCAACGGGTCGAAGCTCACCTTCGGGTTGACGCTCGGCAACGCGAGCGTGCCGCTCTCGGCCACCATGAGCACGTAGCCGTCGGGCGCCGCGCCCGCGAGCGCCTCCGCTGCCACGCCGCCGGAGGCGCCGGGCCGGTTCTCGATCACGAACTGCTGCCCAAGCGCCTCCGAGAGCTTCGGCGCGAGCACGCGCGCGATCGTGTCCATGCCGCCGCCGGGCGCGTAGCCGACCAGCATGCGCACCGGCCGCGCAGGGTAATCCTGGGACAAGCTTGCCGTGGAAACGACGACGAGAAGAAACCCGATCAATGCCCGCATGGTCACGTCCCCAGGTAATAGCTCTTCACCAGCTCGTTCTGCTCCAGCTCGGCGACCGTCTTGCCCTCGAAGACGATCTCGCCGTGCACGATGATGTAGCCGCGGTCGGCGATGCGGATGGCCTGGTGGAAGTTTTGCTCCGCCATCAGCACCGTCAGACCGTATTTCTCTTTGAGCTCCTTGATCTTGGTGATGGTGTGCGAGACGAGGATCGGCGCGAGGCCGACCGAGGGCTCGTCCACCAGCAAGAGCTTCGGCGCCGACATCAACGCGCGCGCGATGGCGAGCATCTGCTGCTGGCCGCCCGAGAGCGAGCCGGCGAGCTGCCGACGCCGCTCCGCGAGCACGGGAAAGGCTTCATAGCAGAACGAAGAATTCCGAGCGATGGCGGATCGCGCCTGTTGACGGAAGGCCCCAAGGAACAGGTTCTCCTCGACGGTGAGCTTGGGAAAGAGCCGCCGCCCCTCAGGGACCATCGCCACGCCGAGGTTGACGATCGCCTCGGTGGAGAGCTTCGTCAGATCGTAGCTCTTGTTTTCGAGAGTCAATGCAATTTGTCCCTTGCTGGGCCGGACCATGCCCATGACGCATTTCATGAGCGTGCTCTTGCCGTTGCCGTTGGTGCCGAGCAGCGCCACGGTGCTCCCCGCATCGACCGTGAGGGAGACCCCGTGCAGCGCCCGCACCGCGCCGTAGCCGGCATCGACGTCCTCGACGCGGAGGCTAAGCGCCAAGGTAGGCCCTCTGCACGTCGCCGTTCGCCACGATCTCCGTCGGTGTGCCCTCGCAGATGATCTTGCCCGCGTCCAGGCACACCACGCGCTGCGAGAAGCGCATCACCGCCTGCATGATGTGCTCGATCATGATCACCGTGATGCCCGAGGCGTTGAGGTCGAAGAGGATCTTCAGCACCTCGTCGACCTCGGCACCGGCGAGCCCGGCCATCGCCTCGTCCGAGATCAGAAGCCGCGGCCGCGCCGCCATCGCGCGCGCGAGCTCGAGCTTGCGCAACTCGACCTGCGAGAGCTGACTCGAGAGCGCCTGCGCCTTGTCGGCGAGCCCCATGCGGCGGAGGATCTCCATCGCCTCGCCCTGCGCGTCGCGCTCCTTGCGGTGCGCGACATAGGCGAAGGGCACGAGCAGGTTCTCCAGCACCGTCATGGCGTGGAAGGGACGCGGCACCTGGAAGCTGCGCGCGATGCCCAAGCGGGTACGCTGGTAGGCTGGCAGCCTGGAGATCTCGGAACTCTGGAACCTGATGGAGCCTGTTTCGTTCCTCAGCGTCCCCGAGATGCAGTTGATGAGCGTGGTCTTGCCCGAGCCGTTGGGCCCGATCAGGCCGAAGCGCTCGCCCTGGGCGATCTCGATGCTCACCCCGGCGAGCGCGGTGAAGCCGCCGAAGTGCTTCGAGACATCCTTTACCTGAAGTAGTGCAGCCATCTCTTGATCAACCCGAGCACCCCTTCGGGGGCGACAACTACGAACAGCACCAGCAGCACCCCCACCACCAGCACGTTCACCTCGTTCGAGATGGTGACGGTGACGACCTGCTGCAGCGTGCCGAGCAGGACGGCGCCGATCACCGGTCCGAGCCAGTGGACGGTGCCGCCGATCATCGCGGCCGCGAGCGCGTTCACCGACCAGGTCAGGTTGAACGAGGAAACCGGCTCGACGAAGGAAAGGTACATGGGCATGGGCGCCCCGGCCGCGCCCATCAGCGCGCCGGACAGCGTGCAGGCAAAGAGCTTGAGCTTGAGCGTCGGCACGCCCGCGCACTCCGCGGCCTCCTCGCTGTCGCGCAGCGCGCGCAGGCCGCGCCCGATCCAGGACACCTGCACCCAGCGTGCCAGCGCCACCGCGCCCACCGCCATCGCCGCCATGGCGGCAAACAGCATCCGGGTGTAGGTCTCGAAGGGCGCCATGACCTCGGGGCGCAGGAGCTGCAGCCCGGTCGCGCCGCCGACGTAGCGCCAGTTGATCATCAGCGTCTCCATGATGAAGATCACGGCGACGGTGGCGATGGCGAAGAAGATGCCGCGCAGGCGCAACGTGAGCAGCCCGACGCCGAAGCCGAGCAGGCCGCACACCGCCGCCGCGACCGCGATCTGCACCACGAGGGGCGCGCCGAGCCACTTGAAGAGTACCGTGGCAGTGTACGCGCCCAGCCCGAAGAACGCGGCGGTGCCGAAGTTCACGTAGCCGGCGTAGCCGCCGAGGATATTCCACGCCGTGGCGAGCACCACGAACGTGAGCACGATGTACGAGGCGTAGAAGAAGTACTCGTTCACCGGGCTGAGCGCGAGGCCGATCGCGGCGAGCACGAGGACGGCGGCGGGGATCCAGAACTTCATCGGCGGCTCATCTGCCGAACAGCCCCTGCGGCCGTACGCCCAGCACCAGCAGCAGGATGCCGAAGGCGACCGCGGGCGCCCACGAGGCGCCGAAGAACATGAGCACGATCGATTCCGCGATGCCCAGGATCAGGCCCGCGGCGAGCGTGCCGGTCATGCTGCCCAGCCCGGCGAGCACCACGATGGCGAAGGTGCGGCCGATGTAGAGCCGGTCGAGCGCCGGCTCGACCGGGCCGACGATGATGAGCATCGCGCCGGCGAGCGCCGAGGCGGCGGTGGCGATGCCGAAGGCCCACTGCTTGATGCGCACCGGGTTCGCACCCATCAGGCGTAGCGCCGGCTCGTCCTGCGCCACCGCCTTGATCGCCCGCCCGGTGAACGTCTTCGACAGATAGAGCGTCAGCACGAACGTCAGCACCAGCGCGACGCCGAATGCGACGAGCATGCGATGCGGGATGCGGTAGTCGCCCAGCCGCAGGCTCTCGCCGATATACGGGGCGTTCACGGTGCGCTGGTCCACCCCGAAGCCCAGAATCAGGCCGACCTCGATGATGAAGGCGATGCCGAAGAAGAAGGCGAGCCCGCGCACCCCGGCTTCGGTGCCCCGCTTCTCGAAGGTCTCATAGTAGAAGCGGTACACCAGCATCCCCAGGAGGAAGAACGGCGCCATCAGCACCGTGCCCGCGACGAGCGGGTCCCAGCCGTAGCTTGCGAGCAGGTACGTGCAGTACGACCCGAACACCATGATCGCGGGGTGCGCGACGTGGGGCACGTCGAGCAGCCCGAAGGATACCGAAAGCCCGATGCTCACCGCGGCATAGAAGCAGCCGAGCAACACGCCGAACATCAGCGCCTCGAACAGCAGGTCCAAGGAAAAGAACATGATCCCCCTAAAAAAACGGCGCGGGGCGACCGCGCCGTCTTTCCCTCACCGGGTGGCTAACCGCGCGCCTTCTCGAACGGCTGGATGAGGTCGCCGGTCTTGTACTGCTCCGGGAAGAGCACCACCTGCTTGCCCGGCTGGCGCCACTGGTCCATGTCCTTGTCCTTGACGCCGCGGAACTGCGCCTGCACCACGCGCGGGTTGGCCCACTCGCCGTCCTTACCGTACCTGATCGGGCCGACCACCGTCTTCATCTCGTAGTTGTGCAGGTACTGGGCGATCTTGCCGTGGTCGAAGCTGTTCACGGCGCGGATTGCCTGCTCGAGCATCTGCCCGATGGCGTAATTGAACGGCGGCAGGTAGAACCCGAGCGGGTCGACCTTGGCTTCCGCCGCGCGCTTGCTGTAGCGCGCGAGGAAGTCCTCGATCCCGGGATACTTCATTCCCGGCACGTAGGAGTTGTAGTTCACGATGCCGTTCAGGAGGCTGCCCAGGTTCACCATGTTCGGCGTGAACTGCAGGCCGACCATGCCGCCGCCGAACATCTTCACCCCCGAGCCCACGCCGATCTCGTTCACCGCGCGCACGATGGCGACCGAGTCGTTCGGGTAGGACATGACGAACACCATGTCCGGCTTTGACGCGCGGATGGCGCGGATGAGCGAGGAGAAGTCCGTCGTCGTCGGCGGATAGTTCTGGTCGTACACCGCCTTCAAACCGTCTTTCTTCGCGAGCGCGCGGGCGCCGTTGGCGAGGTTCTGCGCGAACTCCTGGTCGGCGGCGAGGAAAGCCACGCTCTTCGCACCGACCCGCTTGCCGTTGGCGAAGAAGCCGTCGGACCAGCTCGAGGCGTCGTTCCAGGGCGCGTTGTTGAACCACATGTCGTGCTTAACCTTCGCATTCACCTGGAAGGAGAAGTTGCCCATCACGAGCAGGTTGCGCTGCTTCGCCATCGGCATGAGCGGCGCCGTGGGCACCGTCCCATAGGGCGCGATGATGAGGTCCACCTTGTCGACGTCGAGCAGCTTGGTATAGATGCCCGGGACGTTGGCGGGGTTGGTCTGGTCGTCGTAGGCGATGAACTCGACCTTGCGGTTGAGCAGCCCGCCCTTCGCGTTCACGTCGTCGACCCACAGGCGCAGCGCGACGAGCGCCGCCTGGCCGCCGGCGCCGAGCGAGCCGGTCTGGGGCATGCTCATGCCGATCTTCACCACGTTCTGCTGCGCGCGCGCCGCGCGCACCGGCAGGCCGGCGGTGACCGCGAGCGCCGCCCCGGCCTTCAATACCTTCCGTCTGGATTGCTTCATGATGTGCCACCTCCTTGTGGGCCTATTGTAATCACGGCCCCGCGAATAGCGCCATGCCGAGTTCGGGATTGCCGAGTTCGGGGTCAGACCCCGATCTATTCCTTCAGCGCGGCATTCACCCGCGGCAGCACCTGCTCCGCCATCAGCTCCATGGAGCGCTTGCCGAGCTTCGGATCGACCCAGTCGTGGCACGGGTAGTAGAGCGTGCCGAAGGGCCCGACCTTCTCGCGGAAGGCAAGGATCTGGTCGACGACGCTGCTCACCGTGCCGGCGATGACGAGCCGCGGCGTCATCGTGTCGGCTGTGATGGCGGAATCGGGCTCGTTCTGATCGAGCTTGAAGAGGTTGCCGCGGCCGCCGAGGCCGACGAGCTTGCGGATGAGCTGCTTGAAGTAGAAGTGGTAGGGCCCCTGTGCTCCGTGGCCGTAGCGATTCGCGGTCGCTTCGTCGTCGGCGACGAAGATCGACTTCGCCACCCGCCAATCCTCCCCGCGGGGTTTTCTATTGGTTGAAAGGCAGCCTTCCTGGTACTTGGGCCAGTGGCTCGCCACCCATTCGGGCAGGAGGAAGTTCGCGGAAATCGGCGTCCAGCCGCGCTTCGCCGCCTCGGTGACGCCCCTGGAGTGGGGCGCAACCGCCGTGACGACGATCGGCGGATGCGGCTGCTGGTAGGGCTTGAGGATGGCCCCCTGGCCGATCTCCACGATTTTCGTCTTTGCAGTACTGACCTGGAAAAAATTCCCTTTCAGGTCGTACGGCGGCTCGCCTTTCCAGATGTCGAGCACCATCTCCATGGCCTCGACGAGCATCGCGTTACGGTCCTTGCCGAGGTTGCCGAACACCTCGGCGTCCGACATGAGGCCGCCCGGGCTGATGCCCATGATAAAGCGCCCCTGCAACAGGTGGTCGATCATCGCCACCTGCGCAGCGATCGCCGCGGGATGCGAGTTCGGCACGTTGATCGTGCCGCTTCCGAGCACGATGCGCTTGGTCACCGGCGCCAGACTGGCGAGGAACATGAGGCACGAGGTGACGTTCTCGGCAAGGTCGGTGACGTGCTCGCCCACCAGCGCCTCGGCGTATCCGAGCCGGTCGGCGAGCAGGATTGCCTCGCGATCCTCGGCGTAGGTCTCCCAGGCGTTGCGCTGCGGCGGGTGCAGCGGCATCATGAACGTTCCGAGCTTCATTGGACGGCTTCCACCTTTCCGCTTCTCGCGGATGCGAACACAGCTTCCAGCGCCGCGATGTTGGCGATCATCTGCTGCTGAGGCACAGGATAGGGCCCGCGTCCTTCCGCCGCGTCCGCGAACGCCTCCAGATTCGCAAGCACGGCGTTGGCGGGCGGATAGTCGGTCGATTCCCCGCCGTGCTTTCTCAATATCCATCCCTGAGGAGCCTCCGGGTGCGCCTTGTCGCGGACCTCGACCCAGCCCTTCGTACCGTACACCGCGAAGCGACCCTCGAAAGGCGTGGCGAGGATGGCGCTGATCAGGGCGTTCGCGCCGCTGTGGAAGCTCACCAGGGCGCCCAGCGTATCGCCGTTCGCGAGCCCGCTGCCCAGCGTCTTCACCGACGCATAGGCCGTCGCCGCCGGCCCGAGCAGCCCGACCGAGAGGTCCAGAAGGTGGATGCCGGTCGCGGTCATCGGCCCCGCCGGCGCCTCCTTCTCCGAGAGCCGCCAGTTGCTCCTTGGCAACGAGAGGAACTTGTTCTGACTGAAGTTGGCCTCGACCTGCAGCAGCGTGCCGAGCTCACCCATCTTCGCCATGCGGAATACCTCACGCACCGGCGGCTCGAAGCGCTTCTCGTGGCCAACCGCCAGCACGACGCGGTTGTCGTTGCACGCCTTGATGGACGAAAGCGCTTCCTGCAGGGAAAGCGCGAGCGGCTTCTCGCAAAAGACGTGCTTCTTCGCCTCGGCAGCCTGGACCACTTGCCCGGCGTGCTGGCTGTGCGGCGTGCAAAGGATGACGCCCTGCACCGCCGGGTCGCGCAGGGCGGCTTCGTAGGCGCTCTTCACCGGCACACCAAGCGATGTGGGCTGGACATCCACGCCCATCACCACCCGCAGCCTCCGGTTCCCCGCGAGGAGCGAGACGATCGTGCGGCCCCACCAGCCGAGGCCGACTACGGCGACGTTCAGCACCTCGAGGCGCTCAGACCTTCTTCAGCGCCTGCAGGACGCGCTCGGGGGTGAACGGCATCGCCGTCACCCGCGCGCCGAACGGCGCAAGCGCGTCGTTCACGGCGTTCATCACCGCGCCCGGCGCGCCGGCGGTGCCCGCCTCGCCCACGCCCTTGGCGCCGAGCTGCGATTGCTTCGTTGGGGTCTCGATGTGCGCGCACACGATGTCGGGCATCTCGCCCGACATGGGCACCAGGTAGTCGGCCATGTTGCCGTTCAGGAGCTGGCCCTCCGGGCTGTAAAGGCACTCCTCGTAGAGCGCCGCGCCGATGCCCTGGACGATGCCGCCGCGGATCTGCTCGTCCACCAGCATCGGGTTGATCACCGTGCCGGAGTCCTCGACGCACCAGTGCTTGAGCAGCTTGACGAAGCCGGTGTCGGTATCGACCTCCACGTAGGAGGCCTGGATGCCGTTGGTGAACGTGAAGCCGTATTGGCGCGGCGTGTAGTGTCGCGTGACGGTGAGCTCCGACTGGAAGTCGATCGGCAGCGTATCGGGACGGAAGTAGGCGATGCGGCCGAGCTCCCCGAGCGGCACCTTCGACTCGAGCGTCAGCTTGTTGACGACCTCGTTGTTGAGGATGTCGAGCTCCGCCCTGTCCGCATTCAGAACCTTGGCCGCCACCTCCAGGATGTTGTTCCTGAGCGCGCGACCCGCCTGCAGCACCGCCTCACCGCCGATGCCCGCGCCCCGCGAGGCCCACGTGCCGCCGCCATAGGGGGTCACGCCCGTATCCCCGGTGATGACCTTGACTTTCTCGAGAGAGACCCCGACGGCACTCGCCGCGATCTGCGCAAACACCGCCTCGGTGCCCTGCCCCTGCTCGGTGACGCTGCAAAGCACGGTCAGCATCCCCGTGGGCTCCAGGCGCAGCGTCGCGCCGTCCTGCGCCGAGATGCGCGCGCCGCCCACGCCGTAGAAGGCGGGCGACGGGTTGGTCACCTCGATCATCGCCGCAAGGCCTATGCCTCTGTAGACGCTTTGCTTTCTCAAGCGACTCTGTTCTTCACGGAGGGCCCGGTAGTCCATCACCTTCAACAACAGGTCGAGCGCCTTGTGGTGCGAGAGCTGCTCGAACTTGATGCCCGAGGGAAAGGTATAAGGGTAGGCGTCATCGGGTATCAGGTTCTTCCGTCGGAACTCCGCGGGATCCATGCCGAGCTTCTGCGCGGCCAGATCGACGATGCCCTCGGTGAGGGCCACCGCGATCGGATGCCCGACCGCGCGGTATTGGCAGGTCACGTTCTTGTTGGTGAATACGACGTGCATTTTCGCGCGGTACTTCTGGTGCTTGTAGGGCCCGCCGGTCAGGTTTACTACCTGGTTGCCCTCGATGCCGCTGGTGCGCGGGTACACCGAGTACGGCCCGATCGCGGTGAGGTCGTCGAGCTCGAAGGCCACGATGTCGCCGGTCTTCTTCACTCCGAGCTTCACTTTCACCCGGTGCTCGCGCGCGTGGATGTCGGAAAGGAAGGATTCCAGCCGGTCGGCGACGAACTTCACCGGACGGCGCAGCATGACCGAGAGCGCCGCGGTGGCCATCTCGTCGGGGTAGACGTGCACCTTGATGCCGAACGCGCCGCCAATGTCCTTGGCGATGACGCGCACGTTCGCCTCGGGGATGTTCAGGTGCCGCGAGAAGATGTCCTGCATCATGTGCGGCGCCTGAGTGGCGTGGTACACGGTGAGCGAGTGCTCGCCGGCGTTGTAGTCGGCGAGGATCGCGCGCCCTTCGAGGCACACGCCGGTATGGCGGCCGAAGTGAAAGGTGTCCTCGACCACGAGATCCGCCGAGCCGAAGGCCTCGTCCACGCCGCCCGTGTCGTGCTCGCGCTTGAAGCAGATGTTGTCCTGGAACTCGGGGTGGATGACCGTCTTGCCCTTCAGGGACTCCTCCATGTCGACGACGACCGGGAGCTCCTCCCATTCCGCCTCGACGAGCGCGCAGGCGTCCTCGGCCTGCGTGCGCGACTCGGCTACCACGGCCGCCACCGGCTCGCCCTGCCAGCAGGCCCGCTCGATCGCGATGGCGTGCTGCTCCGGCGACTTGATGCCCTTCAGATGCGCGAGCACCGCGACCCAGGGCGTGCAGTACTCCGCGACCGCCCGGCCGTCGAAGACGCCGATGACCCCCTCGGCCGTCAATGCCTTCGAGAAATCGAGCTTCTTGATCCGAGCATGCGCATACGGACTGCGGAAGAACGCAGCGTGCGCAAGACGCGGGAAGCGCAGGTCGTCGGTGAAGGCGCCGCGCCCCTGGAGTAGCCGCTGGGCGTTGGGCCGCGGCACGCTCTGGCCGATGTAGCCCTTGTCGATCTGGGTGCCCGGCGCGTGGAGCGGGAGCTCAGCCTTTGCCATTGATCACCTCCTCGATGGCGTCGACGATGGCCTGATAGCCGGTGCAGCGGCAGTAGTTTCCCGAGATATGGGTTCTGATTTTTTCTCTGGTGATTTTCGAACCCTTGCTTGAAGAATTTAGCAGGTCCTGCGCGGCCATGAGCATCCCGGGGGTGCAAAAGCCGCACTGGAGCGCGTTGTGCTCGTGAAAGGCCTTCTGCAGAGAACCCAATTCCTTCGAATCCGAGAGACCTTCGATCGTCTCCACGGTGCAGCCATCGGCCTGCACCGCGAGCATCAGGCAGCCGCGTACGATCTGGCCGTTCACGCGCACCGTGCAGGCGCCGCACACGCCGTGCTCGCAGCCGAGGTGCGACCCCGTCAGGCCCAATTCTTCACGCAGGAAATCGATCAGATGCACACGGGCCGCAATGCGCCGGCGCACCGGGTTGCCGTTGACGGTCAGTGTGGCTTCGACAAAGTGTTCCATGCGCGCTCGAGCAGCACCCCCGCGAGGTGCCGCTTGGTAGTGGAAGAGTTGTAGAGGTCGGCCGGCGGATCGAGGTCGTCCTTCAGGACGTCCTTCGCCTCCTCGAGCGAGCGCGCGGCGGAGGCGCGCGCAGCGAATACCGGCTTAACACCGGCGCCGAAGTACACGAAGCGCCGGTCCTGTCCCCAGTGGGCGGCGAGGCCGATGATGGCGTAGTCGCCGTGGCGGCGCGCGAGCTCGAGGAACACCGAGCGCTCGTCCTTCTTGAGCGCCGGGAACTCCACTGCCGCGACGATCTCTCCGGCCCGAAGGTCGGTCTCATAGAGGCCCTTGAAGAACTCGCTTGCGCCGACCAGGCGCTCGTCGGAGCGGCCGTGCACCACGACCGTGGCGTCGAGCGCCACCAGGCACGCCGGGTACTCGGCGGCCGGGTCCGCGAGCGCAACGCTGCCTCCCAGCGTGCCGCGGTTGCGGATCGCCGGATGCGCGACGTGCTCCACCGCCTGCGCGAGCAGCGGCACGTGCGTGCGCACATCCTCGGAAAGCTGCAGCTGCGTGTGCGTGACCAGCCCGCCGACGCGCAGCACGCCGCGGTCGAGGCGGATCTCCGAGAGCCCGGGCAGCCCGGTGATGTCGACCAGCAGCTCGGGCTGGGCCACGCGCATATTGAGCGCCGGGATGAGGCTCTGCCCGCCCGCGAGCACCTTCGCGCCCGGGCGCTCGATCAGATCGAACGCCTCCTCGAGCGTGCGTGGCTTCGCGTACGCAAACGCCGGTGCCTTCAAGCTCCCTCCTCCTAGGGTGAAACGATTATGCCCTTTCGCGCGTGGCTAATATAGCCTCCGATCATGACCCAGGCGCTCCTCCCGACGGATCTCCCCGGCGGCGTGCTTCATGCGGCGGGCATTCGCGCGGGGCGCTGGGTCTTCGCCACCGGCCGCACCACCATGCCAGCGTTTGACGACGCGGCACCGCGGCGGGGCGAGTCGAAGCACAAGATCGAGGCCCGGCACGTCTTCGAGAATTTCGCGCGCGTGCTCGAGGCCGCGGGCACCGATCGCCGTAACGCGGTGCGCATCGATCAGTACTACACCAGCGCGCGCGCCGTCGACCCGTATCATGAAGTGCGACGGGAGTTCTTCGCCGGCCAGATTCCCGCCAGCACGTCGAACCTGCACCGGAAGTTCCTGCTCGCCGGGCAGGACATGGAAGTGCAGCTGATGGCGGCCGTGGCGTCGAAAGGCTTCGAGCCGGTGCAGCACCGGCCGGCGAACCTGCCGGTGCACGCGACCTCCGGCTACAGTCCGGTGCTCACGTGCGGCGATTTCGTCTTCGTCGCCGGCCAGACCTCGGAAGCGCTGAAGACCGAGCAAGGCCCGCTCGATCCCCGCGCGCGCATGCCCGTGGGGCACCTGTGGAAGGGCACGCCGATCAAGCTCGAGGCCGATTTCGTCATCGAGCACAAGCTCAAGCCCGCGCTTGCCGCGGTGGGCAACACGCTCACCGAGGTCGTGAAGGCGCAGGTGTACCTGCGGGACCTCGACGATGTTCCGGCCTTCAACGAGGTGTGGGCGAAGCACTTCGGCGACTTGCCGCCGGCGACGAGCGTCATCACCACCTCGAACCCCGGCTTCATCTGCGAGGCAGGCCGCATCGAGATCAACACCATCAGCGTGCGCAAGGGCGGCGCGACGCGGAAGGAAGCCGTCGACGCCGGCGTGCCAATGCCCTATGCCGGGCAGGTGCAGGCCATCCGCGCCGGCGACCTCCTCTTCCTCGGCGGCCTCATGGCGGTGGACGAGAGCGGGGCCCTCGCCGCCGCCGCCCGGACCGATCCCGCGCGTCCCTGCTTCGGCTCGGCCGCCCGGCTGCAGACCGACTACATCCTTGCGCAGGCCGAGCGCATCTGCGCGAAGGCAGGCACCTCGCTCGCCAACGTCGTCCGCGCACAGCAGTTCCATGCCGCCATCTCGGACTTCGACAGCGCCTGGCAGGCCTGGAGCAAGCACCTGCCCGGAAGGCACATTCCGTTCTCCGCGATCGAGGTGCCGGCGCTCGCCGTCCCCGGCGCGGTGGTCATGCTCGATTTATGGGTCCACGTTCCTTGAAGGAGCACCGATGAAAAAGTTTCTCCCCCTTCTCTTCCTCTGTCTCTTTTCGCTTGCGGCAAGAGCCCAGGAGTTCCCTCCGTCCCAGGTCCGCGTCGTCGTGCCCTTCACCGCGGGCGGCGGCACCGACGTGATCATGCGGCTCGTGGCGCAGAATCTTTCCGATACGTGGAAGGTACCGGTGATCATCGACAACCGCGTGGGCGCGGGCGGCGTCATCGGCTCCAAGTGGGTTGCCGAGCAGGCGCCCGATGGCCGCACCTTCCTCGCGGTGGCGAGCGCCTTCGGCGTGCGTCTGGCCATCGACCCCACGGTGCCCTACAGCGTGGACAAGGACTTCAGCGGCGTCGGCCAGATGGCGCGCTCGCCGAGCTTCATGGTCACTTCTACCCAGCACGGCTTCAAGTCGCTGCAGGACCTCGTGGCCTACGCGAAGAAGCAGCCTCAAGGCATCCACTACGCCTCCGCGGGCGTCGGCAGCACGGCGCACATGCACGCCGCGTCCGTCGCGCACCTCACCGGGATGAAGGCCGAGCACGTGCCACATCGGGGAACGCCGGAAGCGGTCAACGACGCGATGACCGGCCGGGTGCTTTACGTGTTCGCGCCGGGGCCGAACGCCATTCCGCTCGCCAAGGCGGGCAAGCTGCAGATCCTCGCCACCACCTCGGACTCGGGCAGCGCGTTCATGCCTGGCGTGCCGAGCCTCGAGAAGGCGGGCGTACCCTATGAAGGGGACGACTGGTTCGGCGTGTTCGCACCGGCCGGGACGCCGCTCGCCATCCGAGAGCGCTTCGCACGCGACATGGCGAAGGTGCTCGAGATGCCGGCGATAAAGGAGCGCCTCGCTACCCTCGGCGCCACGCCCGCGTTCATGGGCGCCCAGGAATGGGAGAAGTTCGCGCGCGAGTACGTGGCGCGCATGAAGAAGCTCGGCCAGGACATCGGCATCAAGCCCCAATGAGCGGCCGCCTGGAAGCGAAGCTGCGGCAGATGGGCTACGAACTGCCGCCGCCCTTCACCTTCCCGAAGAACAACCGCGTCGGCTGCACGCAAACGGGCCAAGTGCTCTTTCTCTCGGGGCACGGGCTCGACCTGCCGAAGCTCGCCCAGGTACGCCAGACGGGCAGGTTCGGCGTCGACATCACGGTGGAAGAAGGCTATGCGACGGCCCGGGCGGTAGCGCTCACCATGCTCGCTACCGCCAAGGCGCATTGCGGTGACCTGGATCGCGTGAAGCGCGTGCTGCGGCTCTTCGGCATGTGCAATTGCACGCCGGAGTTCCAGAAACAACCCCAGGTCATCGATGGCGCCTCGGATCTGCTCTTCGAGCTCTTCGGCAGCCCGCACGCGCGCTCGGCGGTCGGCCACGCCGCCCTGCCGCGCGGCATCGCGGTGGAGATAAACGGAGAGTTCGAGGTGCACGCCTAGCCTCCTGACGCCGGCCGCGACGGTCCGCCGCAATCGCGAGGCTGGATGCCCTTCTCCTTCGCGTACTTGAGCGCCGACGCCTCGTATTTCGCGCGCACAAGCTTCCTGTCCTCGGGCGCGGCCGACATCCAGTCGGTGACATTCGTCCAGCGGTGGCCGTCCCAGCGCATGAAGCGCACGAGGCCCGAGCCCTGGTGGTCGGCGCAGCTCGTCGCGAGCGGCGGCATGAGGCCGGTAGCGCCGAGCTCCTTCAGGCGCTTGTCGTCCAGGCGCAGGTGCTCGAGCCCCCACTGCACCTGCTCGCCGGTGACCGGCCTGCCCTTGCCGAACTTCTCCTGCGCGATGCGCACCGCTTCCGCGGTAATGATGCCGAACACCACGCCACGGTTGTAGTAGATCGAGCCGATGCGCGAGCGGTCATCCATCTCGCCCTCGCCGTCGTCGTAGAGGTGCTTCTGGATGTCCCGCACCACCGGGTAGTCGGTGCCGGAGACGTTGAAGCCGGCCGCAACGAAGCCCTTCGCCGCGTCGCCCGCGGGCAGCACGTCCTCCTCGGCGCCGGACCACCACACGCCGACCATCTTCGAGCGCGGGTAGCCGATGCGCGCCGCGGCACTCAGCGCCTCCGGGTTCATGCCGCCCCAGCCCCACAGGATCACCCAGTCGGGCCGCAGCTGCCCGATCTGCAGCCATTGCGACTGCTGCTCGTTGCCGGGGTGCGGCACCGGGATCGCGGTGAGCTGATAGCCGTACTTCCTCGCGAGGTCGGTCAGGATAGGAATGGGCTCCTTGCCGTAGGCGGAGTCATGATGCAGGAGAGCGACCTTCTTGCCTTTTAGCCTTTCGAAGCCGCCCTCCTTCTCGCCGAGGTAGCGCACCATCGCCGCCGCCTGGTCCCAGTAGGTGGTGATGAGCGGGAAGACGTAGGGGAACACGCGACCGTAGGCCGCGTCCGCGCGGCCGTAGCCGATCGACACGATCGGGATCTTGTCCGCCGCGCCTTTGTCGATGAGCAAGTCCGTGATGCCGGTGGAGAGCGGGTGCACCAGCGTCGCGCCCGTCGGTCCGCTCTTCTTGGTGCGCTCGTAGCACTCCACGCCGCGCGCGTTGTTGTACTCGGTCTCGCACTTCTCCCACGTGAACTTGACGCCGTTCACGCCGCCGTCGCGGTCATTCAGCATCTTGAAATAGTCGAGCATGCCGCCCGAAATGCCGGAGCCTTCCGCGGCATAGGGCCCGACCCAGCAGAAGTTGACGGGAACGAACTGCTCGAGCGGCTGGGCCTGAGCGGGCGCGCCTGCCGCGAGCGCCACGGCGCCGGCGAGCGCGATCAGGGTGCGTGCCATGCTCTGCTCTCTTGCACTCCTCCGGGGTCAACGACTCCGTGATGGTGGTGCCGAGCGGCTTAATGACTCCTTAAGGGGCTTGCAGGCGGCGGATTGACCG
>DASRKB010000196.1:0-20475 GCA_035649175.1 Burkholderiales bacterium
CCACCTCGACGCGGAGAGCGTGGAGTGGCTCGAGCAGAAGGAGAAGCGCCTTCAGGTGGAGGCGAGCCAGGAGGCGGCTCGCATCAAGGCGATGCAGGCCGAGCTCGAATGGGTGCGGCAGAACCCCAAGGGGCGGCAGGCGAAGTCCAAGGCAAGGCTCGCACGCTTCGAGGAACTCTCTTCTCAGGAATACCAATCGAGAAACGAGACCCAGGAGATCTACATCCCCGTCGCCGAGCGCCTCGGGAACGAGGTCATCGAGTTCAAGGGCGTCACCAAGGGATACGGCGACCGCGTGCTGATCGACAAGCTTTCCTTCAAGGTGCCCCCCGGCGCGATCGTCGGCATCATCGGTCCCAACGGCGCAGGAAAGTCCACGCTTTTCCGATTGATCACAAACCAGCAACAACCGGATTCCGGCAAGATCCTCGTCGGCAAGACGGTGAAGATCGCGCACGTCGAGCAGTCGCGCGACGAGCTCGCCGCGGACAAGACCGTCTTCGAGGACGTCTCCGGCGGTCAGGACACGATCACGGTGGGCAAGTTCCAGATGCCCGCGCGCAGCTACCTCGCGCGCTTCAATTTCCGCGGCGCCGACCAGCAGAAGCAGGTGGGCAGCCTCTCCGGCGGCGAGCGCGGGCGGCTGCACCTCGCGCGCATGCTCATGTCGGGCGCCAACGTTCTGCTCCTCGACGAGCCCTCCAACGACCTCGACGTCGAAACGCTTCGCGCGCTGGAGGAGGCGCTGCTGGAATTCGCCGGCAGCGTGATGGTCATCTCGCACGACCGCTGGTTCCTCGACCGCATCGCCACCCACATCCTCGCCGCGGAGGGCGACTCGCAGTGGGTCTTTTTCGACGGCAACTACCAGGAGTACGAAGCCGACAAGAAGAAGCGCCTCGGCGAGGAAGCCGCCCGGCCCCACCGCATCAAGTACAAGGCCCTCAAGTAGCCCTGTCATGGCCGCGTCTTTCCGCGAAGCCGGCGCCGGCCCGTCCGTCGTCTGCCTGCACTCCAACGCCAGCAGCTCCGCGCAATGGCGCGGGCTGATGGACCTTCTCGCGCCGCGGTTCCACGTGCTCGCCGCCGACTCTTACGGCGCGGGCAAGAGCCCGGCCTGGCCGACCGATCGCAAGGTCACGCTGCGCGACGAGGTGGAGCTGCTCGAGCCGGTGTTCGCGCGCGCCGGTGAAGCGTTCTCGCTCGTCGGCCATTCGTACGGCGGTGCGCTCGCGCTCGTCTCCGCGCTCGCGCACCGCGACCGCGTACGCGCCCTCGCGCTCTATGAGCCGACGCTGTTTGCCCTCGTCGAGAGGGAATCGCCTGCGCCGAACGAGGTCGATGGCATACGCAACACGGTGGCGGCGGCGGTGGCGGCGCTGGAGAAAGGTGATGCGATGCACGCGGCGCGCTGCTTCATCGACTTCTGGATGGAGCCTGGCGCCTTCGATCGCATGCCCGAGCGCAACCAGGCGGCGATCGCCGAGGCGGGAAGGAACATTCAGGCGTGGAAGGATTGCCTCTTCGGCGAGCCCACGCCGCTGAGCGCCTTTGCCGGCCTCGACGTTCCCGTGCTGCTGATGGTGGGCGCGAAGTCGCCGCTCTCATCGCGCGCGGTTGCGCGACGCCTCGCACGCGTGCTGCCCAGGATCGAAGTCGCGGACATGGAGGGCCTCGGGCACATGGCGCCGGTGAGCGACCCCGAGCCCGTCAACCGCCGCATCCACGATTTTCTCGCCCGCCACGCATTGGCATAGCTACCCTTTCACAGCGACCATGAGCCCGGATCTCGAGGTCATCTACAGGCCGGCGGCCCGGAAAACCTCGCAGCCGCCCATCGTCCTGGTTCACGGCGCCTGGCATGGGGCCTGGTGCTGGGAAGGGAACTTTCTCGACTACTTCCCGGAAAACGGCTGGGACACCTACGCCCTCAGCCTGCGCGGGCATGGCGCGAGCGAGGGTCGAAGCCGCCTGCGCTGGATCTCCATCGCCGAGTACGTGGAAGACCTGGCGAGCGTTGTCTCGTCGTTGGAGCGCGCCCCCATTCTCATCGGGCATTCGATGGGCGGGTTCGTGGTTCAGAAATATCTCGAGAAGCACCGGGTTGCGGGAGCCGTCCTCCTCGCCTCCGTTCCGCCGACCGGAACCGCGAGGTTCAATCTGCGGCTCATCCGCCGCCATCCGCTCGTCTGGCTCACAGCGAATCTGTTGATGTGGCTCTATCCGGTGGTGGCCACGCCGGCGCTCGCCGGCGAATGGTTCTTCTCGCCCGCCGTCCCGCACGATATCGTGCGCCGGCACCACGCCAAGCTGCAGAACGAATCGTATCGGGCGGCGCTCGATATGCTGGTGCTCGATTTGCCGCACCCGGCGCGGGCCGATACGCCCATCGCGGTCCTCGGTGGTGAGCTTGACCAAATGTTCCCCGTGCCCGAGGTCGAAGCCACCGGCAAGGCGTATGCCGTCACCGCGAAAATCTTTCCCGGCGCGGCGCACAACATGATGTCCGGGCCCGACTGGCGCACGGTAGCCGACTGGATTGGCCGGTGGGCAAGCTCTCTCCCAGGCGCGGCTGGAGCGGCAGCCGTGTGATACTCGGCGACCGGCCAACCGGCCCCCGGGGGGAACGTCATGAGGATCGCCTTCTGCAAGCTCGTCGCGGCGCTGCTCGTCGGGGTCGTCGCTGGGCCCGTCTCCTATGCCCAGCAAGCGGGCGTAAGTCACCGAGTGGGCCTTGTCTTCGTCGCGTCCCCCATCGCTTCGATGGCCGGCAAGGACCCGGCGCATCCTTCCGTGCGCGCCTTCGTGCGCGAGCTGCGCAAGCTTGGGTATGCGGAGGGCAAGAACCTTGTCCTCGAGCGGCGCTCGGCGGAGGGACGCAGCGAGCGCATCGAAGGCATCCTGAAAGACCTCCTCCGGCGAGAGATGGACGTAATCGTCACGGCCGGAAACGATGTGCCGCGAATGCTCATGCGCATGACGGGCACGGTTCCGATTGTCATGGCGACCAGCCGGTCGCCCCTGGAGTCCGGGCTGGTGACCAGCCTCGCCCGGCCCGAGGGCAACGTGACCGGACTGTCTATCGACGCCGGTGCGCAGATTGAAGCGAGGCGCCTGGACCTGCTCACGCAGGTCCTGCCCGGGATTTCCCGGGTGGCTTTTCTGGGCACACGGAACGACTGGGGTGAGCCCCTGGGCCAGGCGACCCGCGCCGCGGCGAGCACGCTGGGTGTTGCGCTGTCACACGTGGAGGTCACGCTCGGCCACTACGAGCAGGCCTTTGCCACCCTTGCGCGCGAGCGCCCGGACGCCGTCTTCGTGGCCAACTCGGCTTCGAACTTCGCTCATCGGGCTCGCATCGCGGACTTCCTCTTGAAGAGTCGGCTGCCCGCGGTCCATCCTTTTCGCGAGATTGCCGAGGGCGGAGGCCTGATGTCCTATGGCGCCAATGTGCCTGACCTCTACCGCCGCGCCGCGGGCTACGTCGATCGAATCCTGAAAGGCATCGAGCCCGGCGAGCTTCCGGTGGAGCAGCCGACCAAGTATGACCTCGTGATCAACCTGAAGACCGCCGCTCTCCTCGACGTCACGATCCCGCAGTCGCTACTGCTGCAGGCAGATGAGTTGCTGAGGTGAACGTGGCGTTGAGCTTTGCTCCGCTGCGTGCGGCAGCTGCCGTTGTCCTTCTTGCTGCCTCGCTTGCGCTCCAGGCGCAGCCATCCGCAAGGGTCGCCCGAATAGGGCTGCTGATCTCGGGGTCCCTGGAGTCGCCCGAGACAAAGGTATCCCTTGACGCCGTCAGGCAGGGATTGCGCGACCACGCCTATGTCGAAGGCCAGAACATCGCAGTCGAATATCGTTCCGCGAACGGGAACATCGAGCGTCTCCCGGCCCTGGCGTCAGAGCTCGTACGCTCGAAGGTCGATCTCATCGTCGCCATCGCCACGCCGGCGGGACGCGCTGCGCGGGCGGCGACGGCCACGATCCCGATTGTCGCCATGGCGATGGGCGATCCTGTGGGAGACGGCCTCGTGGCCAGCCTCTCGCGGCCCGGAGGGAATCTCACCGGTACCACGTTCCTCGGCCCAGCCCTGGTCCCCAAGCACTTGGCGCTGCTCAAGGAAGCGCTTCCGCGGGGCAGTCGCATCGCGGTCCTCTGGCATCCGGGCGCGTTCTCCGACAGCACGATGCGAGAGATGCGGGAGGAGACCGAGGCCGCCGCGCGGACTTTGCGCATGCAGCTTCGCTTCGCGGAGATGCGGCGGCCGGAGGAGCTCGAGCAGGCGTTCGCGACGATGATCAGGGAGCAGCCCGATGCCCTTCTCGTGTTTCCGAGCACGATGCTCTATTCCCAGCGAGCGCGGATCGTCGCGCTTGCCGCCAAGCACCGGCTGCCCTCGGTGTTCAACAGTAGGGAGGCGGCGGAACTCGGCGGCTTCATGAGCTATGGCACGAGTCTTCCGGAGCTGTTGCGGCGCGCCGGGACCTACGTCGACAGGATCTTCAGCGGTGCCCAACCTGCCGAGCTCCCGGTCGAGCAACCGACGAAGTTCGAGTTCGTCATCAACCTCGCCACCGCGAACGCTCTAGGCATCGCGGTGCCTCAGTCGCTTCTGCTGAAAGCGGATCAGATCATCCGATGAACCCAACGCGAGGCTGACGCCGGGCTTACGCTGAGGGGCCGGAAAAGACCACGCGGGAAGGCTACACTTCGCGCCGTGCCCGGCGTTTCTTTCCTGCTCCCGATCTGGTTCGACCTGACGGCCGTGTTCCTTTTCGCGCTTACCGGGGTATGGGCCGCGGCGCGCCGCGGCTACGACGTGGTCGGCGCCTTCGTGCTCGCTTTCGCCGCCGGCGTTGGCGGTGGCCTGTTGCGCGACGCGGTGTTCCTGCAGCAGATCCCGCTGGTGATGAAAGATCCGCGCTATCTGTACGCGGTCTTCGCGGCGCTCGTAGTCGGTGCGCTGGCGCAGCGCCTCGCCGATCGCTTCGAGGCGCTTATCGCCTACGTCGATGCGGCCGCGATCGGCGTCTACGCGGTCTATGGCGCGAACAAGTCCCTGGTGGCCGGCGTTTCGCCGGAAGCCGCGGTGCTGGTGGGCTTGAGCAACGCGGTCGGCGGCGGCCTGATCCGCGACGTGCTGGTGCGCGAGGAGCCGCTGCTCCTCAAGCCGGGGCAGTTGTACGTCCTCGCCACCCTCATCGGCTGCACCGGGTTCGTGGCGCTCAGCCACCATTACGGCGTCGACGTCGAGGTGGCGGCGTACTTCTCGATCGCGCTGACGCTGCTGCTGCGCATGCTCGCGATCCGCTTCAACTGGCGAACCTCGGCGTTCGGCGCGCGCTGGCGCGGGCCGGACTAGCCGATGAATATCAGGAATGAGACGAGCGCCGATATTGCAGCCATAGGCGAGGTGACGGTCGCGGCGTTCCGGCCCCTGGAGATCAGCGAGCACACCGAGCAGTTCATCGTCGAGGCGCTGCGCGCCGCCGGGGCCCTGGCCGTATCGCTGGTCGCGGAGGTCGACGGCCGCGTGGTCAGTCACGCCGCGTTCTCGCCCGTGGCCATCTCGGATGGCACGACGGGCTGGTACGGCCTCGGACCTGTCTCGGTTCTGCCGCAGTACCAGCGCCAGGGAATCGGCAAGGCGCTCATCCGCGAGGGCTTGTCTCGGTTGCAGGGAATGGCCGCGCAAGGCTGCTGCCTGGTGGGGCATCCGGCGTACTACAGGAAGCTCGGCTTTGAGAACGCGCCGGGGCTTGTCCACGAGGGCGTGCCGCCGGAGGTTTTTCTCGCGCTCTCGTTCGACGGCAGGACGCCGCGAGGAACCGTGACCTTTCACGAAGCATTCAAAGTAGTACCAAGGTCTAGTTAACCGTCCCAGTTCGCTTCTGTAGCTTCGGGCCGACCGCCGGCCAAGGAAGACCGCATGCCTGATCACGAGCGCAAAACCCCCAACTCTCGCCGCGACCTCATGCGCCTCGCCGGTAGCGGCGCGATGGCCCTGGCGCTCGGCGCGAAGGATGCGGCGTCGAGCTCGTGATGGCGATGAACGAGAAGCTCGATCGACTCATCGACACCGAGGTCGGGGAGGACCGCGGGCAGATGTTGCCCGGAGGGATCGAGGCGGGGTGGGAAGTGACGCGGGAGACGATGGCCCCCTGAGGCTGCCGTTCCGTGGAGGAACGGTAAGAAGAGCCGCGAGGCTAGAGTGCCCGATCGTAGATGGCGAGGTGGGTGTGCGGTGCCGGGACGGCGGCGAAGACCGCCCGGCCGTCGAAGCGGAAGTCGCCGTAGGAAAGGCGCGATACCTCGCTGAACCCGGCGCGCTCGGCGGCCTTCTGCGAGAAGCGCCCGGTGCACTCGGTGACGCAGCGCCGGAAGCCGTTCTCGCGCGCAAGCTCGGCGCAGATGCGGAAGAGCCGCGCGGCGATGCCGCGCCCCGCGAAGCGGGGATCGGTGCCCACCATCCACAGGTCGGCCGCATCGCCGGGTGCGAGGCCCGGGTGCCGGGTCTCGTAGGCCTCGCCCACGCGCATGAGCGCCTCGCCGACTGGCAGGAACCAAGGGAAGTCCTCGAGCACCCCCTCGGGCAGGCGCGCCTTGAAGTCGCGCGTGAGGAAGGCGGCGGCGAGCACGTCGGGCCCGTCCTCGGGCACGGCGACGACCGACAGGCCGTTGGTCCGGCACTCGGGCATGAACCGCTCGATGAGCCCGGCGAGCTCGGGCGCGCCGGCGCCCAGTGCCAGGGCCATCGGCTCGCGCGCAAAGCTCTCGGCGAGCAGGCGCACGATCTCGCTGCCCGGCACGTCCGAAGCATTGAAGTAGCGGAAGCCGCCTTCCTTGTGCAGGACGAAGGGGCGCGTGGGGTAGAGCGACGCAGTGGGGGCAACCGCGGCTTGTGTCATGACACGAACCTAGCGGACGCGTGTATCCGGCGATTGTCTGTTCTGTCCGGAATTTGTTTCAGAGGAAGGGCGAGAACAGTCGAGCGATGCCGTCGCGGATCTTCACCGGCATGGAGCGCGCGTCCATCTCGGCGAGGGTCACCTCGCGGGCGGCGCCGAAGCGGGCCTGGACGAGCCCCTCCATGTACGCGCCGAACTCGATGCTGTAGACCTCGCAGTTGAGCTCGAAGTTGAGCCGCAGGCTGCGCGCGTCCCAGTTCGCCGAGCCGAGCAGCGTCCAGGCGCCGTCGACGACCATGAGCTTGGAGTGGTCGAAGGCGCCGCCGCTCTTGCGCACACGGCAGCCGCGCTCGAGCACCTGCCAGAGCTGCGCATTGACGGCCCACTGCACGTGCGGCAGATCGCTCTTCTCCGGCAGAAGGATGTCGACCTCCACGCCGCGCAGTGCCGCGGCGCCGAGTGCGGACACGAGGCCGCTGTCGGGGAGGAAATAAGGCGTCATGATGCGCACCGAGCGTTGCGCGGCGTTGAGGCCGCCGAGGATCGCCCAGCGCAGGCGGTGCGGGCGCTGGTCGGGACCATCCTCGATGGGGCGCGCGAGCGCGCCGCCCTCGGCACGCGAGCGCGGGAACCACTGCTCGCCCCGCAGCGCCTCCCCGGTGGCGAACTGCCAGTCGTCGGCGAACACCTCGGCGAGCTGCGATACGACCGGGCCGCGCAGGCGGAAGTGCAGGTCGCGGAACGGCGCCTCGCCGGCACGGTCGGGAGGCCAGTAGCGGCAGTCGACATTCATGCCGCCGGTAAAACCCACGTCACCGTCCACCACGAGGATTTTCCGGTGATTGCGCAGGTTGATGGCGTGCAGCCGCGCGGGCACGAGCGGCGGATTGAACACCGCTACGGGGACGCCGGCGCGCCGCAGCGGCTTCACCGCCGAGGACCACGAGAAGCGGGCATCGACGTCGTCGATGAGAACGCGCACGCCGACACCGCGGCGCGCGGCGGCGGCGAGCGCGTCGACGAAGCGCGCGCCTATGCCCTCGCCATCGAAGATGTAGGAGGCCATGACGACAGAGCTGCGTGCGGTCTCAATTGCCTGGAGCATCGCCGGAAATGCCTGCGTCCCGTCCACGAGCGCCTCGATGGCGTTTCCCTCGAGGAGCGGCCGCTGCGTCACCCGGCCCACGAGGTGCGCGAGCGGCGCGAGGTGCGTTCCCGGCTCGCCGGCGCTATGGCCGGCGATGGCGCGATAGCGCTCGACCCCGCGCCGGAGCCGCGCCGCGCGCCGCTGCACGCGGTTGATGCCCAGCAGCACGTAGAGTACCGGCCCGAGCGCCGGCAGCACCCAGATGAGCACCACCCAGAGTGCCGCCGAGCGCGGCTCGCGCTTGTACACGAGCGCGTGCCCCGACGCGAGCAGCGCCACGATCATCACCGTGACACCGAAGGCGACGTCGATGGCATGCGACATGCAGGGATTGTGGCGAAACTTCGAACTCCCGTGGGGGTCACCCTTTCATGCGCGCCATCACCATTTCGCCGCGGGAGCCGCGATCGCTACGCCTGGAGCGGGTCGACGACTGCACCAGGGACGGCTCGGGCGTCCTTGTGCGCACCCTCGCCGTCGGCATCTGCGGCACGGACCGGGAGCTGATCCAGGGCGACTACGGCGATGCGCCCGCGGGGCGACGCCGGCTGGTCATCGGGCACGAGTCGCTTGGGCGCGTCATCGAGGCGCCCGCCGACAGCGGGTTCGCGACCGGCGACCTGGTGGCGGGCATCGTGCGCCACCCGGATCCGGTGCCCTGCACGAGCTGCGCCCTGGGGGAATGGGACATGTGCCGCAACGGCCGCTATTCGGAACGGGGCATCAAGCAGCTCGACGGCTTCTGCGTCGAGCGGTGGGTCGCCGACCCGCAGTTCCTCGTGCGCCTCGACCCGCGGCTGGGGCTCGCCGGGGTCCTGCTCGAGCCGGCGAGCGTGCTCGCCAAGGCCTGGGAGCACATCGAGCGCATCGGCCTGCGCTCGCGCTGGGCGCCGCGGCGCGTGCTCGTCACCGGCGCCGGGCCGGTCGGTCTCATGGCGGCGATGATGGGCGTGCAGCGCGGGCTCGAGGTGCACGTGCTTGACCGCAACGAGGATGGCCCGAAGCCCGGCCTGGTGCGCGACCTGGGCGCGCGATACCACCCGAAATTCCCAGCCTTCGAGCCTGACGTGGTGATCGAGGCCACCGGCTCGCCCGCGCTCGTCGCGCAGTGCGTCGCGGGCAGCGCGCCGGGGAGCATCGTCTGCCTGACCGGCCTCGGTGGCGCGGCGAACACCGCCTCGTTCGACGTCGCGACGCTCAACCAGTCCATGGTGATGGAGAATCGCGTGGTGTTCGGCACGGTGAACGCCAACCGCCGTCATTATCGGGACGCCGCGGCGGCCCTGTGCCTTGCCGACCGCGCCTGGCTCGAGCGCCTCATTACGCGTCGCGAGCCGCTCGCGCGGTGGGAGGCGGCGTACGAGAAGCGCGCCGACGACGTGAAGACGGTGCTCTGTTTTGATGACTGAAACCCACAAGGGCAGAATTGAACACTACGCCCTGATCGGCGACTGCGAGACCGCCGCGCTCGTGGCGCGCGACGGCTCGATCGACTGGCTGTGCTGGCCGCGCTTCGATTCCGGCGCCTGCTTCGCCGCGCTGCTTGGCACGCCGGAGCATGGCCGCTGGCGCCTTTCACCGAAGAGTAGATTCCGGACCAGCAGAGCTTACCGGCCGGACACGCTGATCCTCGAGACGCTGTTCGAGACCGCCCAAGGCGCGGTGCGCCTCACCGACTTCATGCCGGTGAGGAACGGCGCCTCCGACCTCGTGCGCATCGTCGAGGGTGTGCGCGGGCGCGTGGCGATGGAGATGGAGCTCATCCTGCGCTTCGACTACGGCTCTTCGGTCCCGTGGGTGACGCGCCTTGAGGAGGGTAACGGCATCCGCGCGGTCGCCGGCCCGGACAAGGTCAAGCTCTACTCGCCGGTGCCGCTGGAGGGCGAGGACCTGCATACGGTGGCGCGCTTCGAGGTGGGCGAGGGCGATCGCCTCGCTTTCACGCTCGAGTACATCCCGTCGCACCTGCACCCGCCGGTCGAGCCCGACCCGGAAACGGCGCTTGCCGAAACCGAGCGCTTCTGGCGCGACTGGATCTCGCGCTGCACCTTCGGCGGCGAATGGAAGGAAGCGGTGTGCCGCTCGCTCATCACCCTGAAGGCGCTCACCTATGCGCCCACCGGCGGCATCGTGGCGGCGCCGACCACGTCCCTTCCCGAGAGCATCGGCGGCGTGCGCAACTGGGATTACCGCTACTGCTGGCTGCGCGATGCCACGCTGACCCTTCTCGCGCTCATGGACGCGGGCTACCGGGACGAAGCCGCGGCGTGGCGCGACTGGCTGGTGCGCGCGGTCGCCGGCTCGCCCGCGCAGATGCAGATCATGTACGGCATCGCGGGGGAGCGGCGGCTGCCGGAGCTCGAGCTTGACTGGCTGCCGGGCTACGAGGGCTCGAAGCCGGTGCGCACGGGGAACGCCGCCGCGCCTCAGCTCCAGCTCGACGTGTATGGCGAGGTGATGGACGTGCTGCACCAGGCGCACAAGGTGGGCCTCAGGGTGCACGAGCCCGCGTGGGACATGCAGCGCGCGCTGCTTGAGCACGTCGAGCGCGTCTGGGAGAAGCCCGACGAGGGAATCTGGGAGGTGCGCGGGCGGCCTCGGCACTTCACCTACTCCAAGGTGATGTGCTGGGTGGCCTTCGACCGCGCGATCAAGGGCGTCGAGACCTGGGGCCTTCCGGGCCCGGTCGAGCGCTGGCGCGAGCTGCGCGCGCGCATCCACGCTGACGTGTGCGCGCGCGGTTTCCGCAAGTCGAAAGGCACCTTCGTGCAGAGCTACGGCTCCACCGAGCTCGACGCGAGCCTGCTCCTCATCCCCATGACCGGTTTCCTGCCCTGCGACGACCCGCGGGTCGTGGCCACGGTCGAGGCGATCCGCAAGGAGCTGACCGTCGGCGGCCTGGTCAAGCGCTACCGCACCCGGCGCGGCCTCGACGGCCTGCCCCCCGGGGAAGGGGTGTTCCTCGCCTGCAGCTTCTGGCTCGTCGACGTGCTCTGCATGCAGGAGCGCCTCGCCGAGGCGCGCGCGCTCTTCGAGCGGCTGCTCGCCCTGCGCAACGACGTGGGACTTCTCGCCGAGGAGTACGACCCGCACGCCAAGCGCCACCTGGGCAACTTCCCGCAGGCCTTCTCGCACGTCGGGCTGATCAGCAGCGCGATGGGCCTCTCCACCCAGGCCATGCCCGCCGAGGAGCGCGCCGCGGCCTGAAGCTCGCTCCGCCGCTGGCTCTAGCCGACTTTCGCCTCGATCGGCGCCCGGGGGCGGGTGCTTTCTCCCGGCTCCAGCACGAAGGTGAATTCGAGCACGTATCCTGAACCTTCCTTCCGGAAGTTGCCGATCAGCGCGCGCGTCACGCCAAACTGGCTGTCGGTCTCGAGATGGGGATCGTCCGGGTCGTAGACCTGCGAGGCGATGGTCTTGTAGCCGGGCTTCGCGATGAGGAAGTGCAGGTGTGCCGGCCGCAGGTTGTGCCGCATCTGCGCCGCGAGCAGCGCACCGGTCGGGCCGTCGACCGGCACCGGATAGCCCGCCGGCTTCACGCTGCGAAAGGAGAACGCCCCTTGGGCGTCGGTTGTGAGCCGGCCGCGCAGGTTCATTTCCGCCTGCGAGGTGTCCTGGTTCTCGTAGAAGCCCGAGGGCGCCGCCTGCCAGACATCCACTTCGGCCGAAGCAATGGGTTTGCCCTCGCGGTCAACGACTTTTCCCTTGAAGAGCAGAAGCTCGCCCGGGGTAGGCGAACGGACGATGGAGTCCCCGTTCGCGCAGCGCGGGCTGCCGTCCCGGTAGAAGGGCCCGAGGTTGTTGGCCTGCGTCGGCTGGCGGTTGTTGAGCAGGCAGACCAGGTTGGACACGCCGAGCGCTCCGGAAAGCAGCATCGCCTCGTTGTGGCTCCGCGTGGTGCGCTGCCCGATCGCGTTTACATACGCGATCGCCTGCTGGAACTCCTTCTCGGTGAGCTTCACCTCGCGGATGAAGGCGTGGAGGTGGGTCACAAGGGCGGCGAGGATCTCCTTCGTGCGCGGGTCCGGCGTGCGGCCCATCTCCTCGAGTACGGCCTCGGTTACGTCTTCCTGAGTTTCGATGATCATCGGCGCAGTCTAGCGCCGCTTGGTCTCGAAGGCCGGACGGGAGAAAAAGCCCCCAGGTCGACGCGTTTCGCGTGGCTTGGACAGCGGGGGAGTGCTGCTGACGATCGGGCGGCGCTTCGACTCGGGAACCTTGCGATAGGGGCGCTCCACGTACCGGTGCTCGCGATGCTTGTTGAAGTGATGTCCGTGGAAGTGCGGCTTCGAGACGAATACCGGCGTCGGGATAAAAGCCGGGAAGTAATGGTGCTCCACAACGATCGGCGGGGAAGCGTAGATGGCCGGCGGCGGCATGGGCGGCGAGTACCGCCCGCGCAGCAGCTGCAATGTTCCAAGCACGTCGGCCTGCTGGTTCACGTGCGCCCAGGCGAGCGCCTGCATCCACTGTGGGCTTTCCGCCATGCGCTGCAGCACCTCGGGAGAGGCGGTGAGCGCGTTCACGCTTGGATGCCAGTGCGGAGGCGCCGGCTCGCCGCGCGCAGCGGCGGCGACCTGCTCGGGATAGCTCGCCGCGATGAGCACGTGCGCCGTTAGCTCTTCCGGGTAGGCGACGAGGGGCGCGAGGAGTCCCTCGAGCTCTGCCTGGCCGTAGCGCGCCTGCGCGGCGCCGGCGAGCGATACCAGCACGACGAGTAGCACGATGCGCATGCGAGAGACTGTAGGCGCCGCGCGCGGTCACAGGTGTAACGGTTTGTAGCGGCATGAATCCTGCAACAAGCGCGGCATGGCGCACCTGCCCGCTCTGCTGCTCTTCGTCGCGCCGGCGCTTGCACTCGCGGACCCGGCGCAGGAGTTTCTCGCGCTCGACCTGAATGGCGACGGCCTGGTCTCGCTCGCCGAGGCGGCCGGCTTCGCGAACGTGGTGGTGCGCTTCGACGGCGCCGACCGCAACCGCGACGGACGGCTGACGCTGTACGAGTTTCAGCACCTCAAGACCATGAGGATCCCGCTCCATGAGAAAGCTATGGTTGCTCGTAGCGCTGTCGTTGGCGCTTCCGGTCGCCGCTGAGGAAGCGCTGGGCACGCTGCCGGTCCGCGTGAGGGACGCGGCGTTTGCCGTGCTCGACGCCGACGGCGACGGATTCATCTCCCGGGTCGAGGCGAGCAAGCACGCGGGCGTGGCGGCGGGCTTGCGCGCTGCGGACGCCGACGGCGACGGAAGGCTCAGCCCACCGGAGTTCAGCCGCATCCCGCTCAACCGCAGCGATCATCCCGGGCCTTACCGCACCGCCTCGCGCGCCTAGGCGGCGGCCTCGAGCTGTGCCTTGAGCTGGGCGTGGTGCGTGGCGACGAGCGCCTTGACCGGAAGGTGGTCGGAGGCAAGCGCGGCGAGCGGCGAGCGGTGCGCCTTGAGGGCGAGAAGCGCGTGGCGCGGCCGCGCCCAGACCCGGTCGAGCGCGAGGAGCGGCCAGCGCGAAGGGAACGAGCGCTCGTAGGGCGAGTGGCCGAGGAGCTGGTGGATCCAGCGCAGCGGGCGCCCGAGCGGCATCCACTCGTTGATGTCGCCGAGGACCACGACCCGCTCGCTCGCGGGGGTTTGCTTCAGCAGCGCGAGCAGTTTCCTGACCTGATAGCGACGCTCGGCGGGCCAGAGGCCTAGGTGGGTCACGATGATGCGCACCGTCTCGCCGCCCACCTCGAGGTCCACGTCGAGCGCATTGCGCGGCTCGCGGCCGGAGTAGGTGAATCCCAGGCGGCGCACCGCGAGCACGCGGCGCCGGGTGACGAGCGCGTTGCCGTAGGGACCGTCGTGGCGCAGGAGCGTCAGGCCGGGCACTGCCTCCATGCCCAGCCGGCGCGCGATGAAATCGAGCCGGTAGTCGACTTCCTGCAGGCCGACGGTGTCGCAGTCGAGCTCCTCGATGACGCGCGCGATGCGCGAGGCGTCCTTGCGCCCGTCGGTGCCGATGCAGGCGTGGACGTTGTAGGAGGCGATGCGGAGGCAGTCGTCACCGGCGGCGCTCGCGAGCTCCCGCCAGCTAGCGGGGCGCGCCGGCGGCTTCGCCATGCATCTGCCGATCCATGCGGTTGAACCAGCGCTTCACCCACCAGGTCCCGGCGCCCAGCAGGCCGAGGACCAGGGCGACCAGCCACCAGTTGACCCGGCCCTCGCCGGAGAGGGCGGCCTCGAGCTCGGCGCCGAACACGGTCGCGGCGAGCGTGCCCGGCAGCATGCCGATCACCGTGCCGAGCGCGAGGTGCCAGGCCTTCATGCGCACCGCGCCCGCGACGACGCCCTCGACGGCGAAAGGCGCCAGGGGCACGAGCCGCAGCAGCGTGAGCGCGAGCAGCCCGTGCTTCTTCAGCACCTCGATCATGCGGTCGAGCTTCGGGCCGGCGAGGCGACGCACTGTGTCGCGGCGCATTCGGATGCCGACGACGTAGGTGAACATCGCGGCCAGCGTCACGCCCGCGAGCGCGAGCGCGAGGCCTTTCCATGGCCCGAGCACGATCACTGCCGAGAGGGTAATCAGCGGCCGCGGAAACATGATGAGGCACGCCGGGGTGTAGGCGAGCAGCAGCGCGAGCGGCACCCACCACTGCGTGGCCGCCTCCTGCGCCCAGCGCACGGCCGATGCGGCATTCACCCGGTCGGCGACCGGCCCGAGCTGCCACAGCGCGAAGAGGACGACGATCCCGCCCGCGATGGCGCCCAGCCAAGCCCATGCCGGCCGCTGCGGCAGTGGGGTGGTGGCGGCGTGGCGGTCCTTGAGCAGCTCGTCGATCGCGATCGGCTCGCTCGGGTCGGCGACCGCGGCGACCTGCAGCACGGCCTCCGGCCACTCCGGCAGCTCGGCCAGCGGCCGCAACGTGCGGCCATCCTTGGCGACGAGCGTGTCGATCGCGCCGACCAGGCTGCCGGCGGAAGCGATCTCGGAGGCCACGCGCGCCGGCGGCAGGCCCAGATGCTCGGCGACGAGCCGGTCGCGGAAGGCGCCGATCACGGCGGCTATCCCTTGGCGCTCGCGCGCCTCGACCACGATGTCGCATTCCGTGTCCATGCTCATCGAGCGGTTGGAGAGGTTCGAGGAGCCGATGCGCAGGATCCGGTCGTCCGCAATCATCAGCTTCGAGTGCACGTCCAGGCAGCAGCCGTCCTCGAGGCCGGGGATGTGGGGGTAAAGCACGCGCAGCCGACCGCGCCGGTCGGCCTGCTGCAGGCGGCGCAGGAGTCCGGCGCGCAGCACGTGCATGGTGTGCTCCTCGAGCCAGCCATGCGAGAGCAGGCGCAGCACGAGCACGATCTCCGGCCCATCGGGCTCCTCGAGCCGCTTTTCGAGCGCCGCGGCGATGCGAGGCGCGGTGAAGTACTGGTTCTCGATGTACAAATGCCGCTGGGCGTTCGCGATGGTCTCGAGATAGAGATTCTCGACCTCGCGGATCGCGGGCGCTTCGCCGCGCGGCGGCGCGGTGCGCGCGATGCCCACCTCCACGTCGCGCAGCTCGGGCTCGAGCGCCGAGGGCCACGGATCGGACTCGACGCTCACCGGCTTGAGATGCTTTCCGGTGGCGAGCGCCCAGCGCTCGCGCGTGAGCTCGGCGAGCTTGCGCGCCGCCTCGCCGTCGAGCGCCACCATCAGGTCGTGGAACGGAGGGTAGGCCTTGCCGTCGAGCTCGCGCCGCGGGTCGTGCGCGCGGTGCTCGGGGCTGTCCCACCGTCGCACCGTGAGGTCGATGCCGCCGACAAACGCTACCGCGTCGTCGATGATGACCACCTTCTGATGCTGGCAGCCGCCGACCGGGTGCGTGTCGTCATAGCGCACATGCACGCGACGCGACGGCTGCCAGCCGAAGCCGTAGAGCGGCGGCAGCTCCCGGTCGGCGCCGAACACCATCGGGTAGTCCCAATTGAGCACGTGGATGTTCAGGCTTCTGCGGCGCCGCACGAGGTAGTTCAGGAAATCGCCCAGCACCGGCGGCGGACCGCCTCTGGGCAGCGGGTCGAAGTGCAGGCGCGTCTGGCTGTTGAAGTCCCAGGCGAGAATGGTGATCGAGCGCCGCGCGCGCAGCGCCGCCTGGTAGAACGCGCGGAAGTAGGCTTCGGCGTCGACGAGGAAGGCGACGCGCCCGGTCTGCGCAACGGCCCAGCAGTTGCGACCTGGGCGCAAGAGCGAGGCCTCGGCTTGTGCGCGCCCGGCGTCGGCGCGGCGCACTCCGCGGTCGAGGTAGAGCACGCTGCCCATGCGCTAGTTGGGCTGGGGCGAGGTCGTGGGCGCCGCGCCTTCGAGCGCCGGCGGCGTGATGGCTGGACCCGGCGTGATCGGGTTCGCGGGGATCGGGCTGTCGCTGAGGTTGCCGGCGCGAGCGCTGTCGCTGCGGTTCACGCGGGGCAGCTGCGGCTGCTGCTGCTGTTGAAGCTGCTCCGCGCCGCTCGGCAGCGAGCCGCCGGAGGCGGCAGCGCCCGGCTCGAGCCCCGTGGCGGGCGTTGCGGCAGGAAGCGCAGGCGGCGTGCCGACGGCGGGGGGCGAGGCGGCGAAGCCGCCGGGCATGATGACCGGTGTTTGCAGCGTCACCGGGACGTTCGTGCCGGCGAGCGTCGAGCCGAGCTGCTGCGCGCTCGGCGTCGCGATCCCCGACGCGATAAACCGCTGGCGTGTCGCCTCGAGCGCGCGGGCGATCTCCACCGGCGAGCCGATCGCGCCGGCGGCGGGCGTGAACGTCGCACTCATCGTCGCGCCGCTCGGCTCCACGGTGGTGAGCGTGACCTGCGAGCCGGAGGCGAGGCCGTTCACCAGGTTCTCGAAGTTGGTCTGCGATCCCGCGAACGCGACGAGCTGCGGCGCGATGCGCTGCACTTGCAGCGCTGTCTGCGATGTGCCGGGCTGGACGAAGGGCGTCGCACCCGGGGCGGCGGGAATCGCCGGGGCGGCGGGCGCGGCGGCGGGACGCTGCGGCACCGCGCCCGGCGGCGCGAACTGCGCGTGCGCGGGAAGGGCAATGACGACGAAGGCAGCGAGTAGCGTTCTCTTCATGGAATTCTCCTTGGCTGGAGCACGCCGGGGGCTCGACGTTGGACCCCGGACAGGCGAGATCGTGCCCGGGTCAGCAGGTTGACGTCGGCTCCAGCCGACGCCTTCGAGGCGATGGCGATCGAGGAGATCGCGACGCAGCGCAACAACGGGCCCATGGCGCATGGCCCGAGGCAGGATTCATGCCGGCGCTTAGCGCCCGCCGAAGGGGAAACGGCGACGCCGGTACTGGATCATCAACCAGCCGCCGAGCATGCCGCCGAGATGGGCGAAATGGGCTATGCCCTGCGCCGTCCCGGTCACGCCGAAGAACAATTCGAGCGCGGCGAAGCCGAACACGAACACGCGCGCCGGCATGGGGATGGGCGGAAAGAGCAGCATGACGCGCCGGTGCGGGAAGTAGAGGCCGAAGGCGAGGAGCAGGCCGTAGACGCCGCCCGAGGCGCCCACCGTCGGGATCGGCGGTCCGCCCATCCAGGCGGTATAGACAAGGTGCGTGATGGCGGCGGTGACGACCGCCGCGAAGTAGTACGCCGCGTAGAAGCGCGAGCCGAACAGGCGCTCGATCTCGCCCCCGAACATGTACAGCGCGAACATGTTGAAGAAGATGTGCGCGAGGCTGCCGTGCAGGAAGCTGTAGGTGAGGAGCTGCCACAGCTCGAAGCGTGAGCCGAGCGGACCCGCCGTCGGCGGCCAGAGGGCGAAGGCGTCGAGCGGCACCATGCCCTGCAGCAGGTAGATCGCGATATTCGCCAGCAGCAGCGCTTGCGTGACCGGCGGCATCCCCATGGGTTATCTCCGGCGCCGCGTAAGTTCCTGCACCACGCGGTCGGGATAGTCGCTGATGATTCCGTTGACGCCCAAGTCGAGCATGCGCGCGATGTCCGAGGGCTCGTTCACGGTCCAAACGACGATCGTCAAGCCGAGGCTTCTCGCCTGCGTCGCGTGCTCCTCGGTGAGGCTCCTGAAGTCAGGCGACCAGATCCGGGCGCCGGCCTGCGCCACCGGCGCCGGATCGGGATGGCGGCGCGAGGTGAGATAGGCGGTGGCGATCTCCGGGGCCTCCCGTTCGACGACCTTCAGCGTGCGGAAGTCGAAAGACTGGATGGTGGTGCGCTTCTGCGCTCCGGCCTTGCGCACCTCCGCGATGAGCGCGCGGGCGAAAGGCTCAGGCGGCAGCGTCTCGTGCGGCGCATCCGGAACCAGCTTGGTTTCGATGTTGAATCTCACGCGGGCGTCGAGCTCCAGGACGTCCGAGAGCCGCGGTATGCGCGTTCCATCGATGGGACTCTGGTCGGGAAAGCCCGAGGCGTACGCCGACCCGGGTCGCAGGCGGCCGACGTCGTAGCGCTGCAGCTCCTCGAAGCTGAGCGCGTGGATCGCCGGCGTGGGCGCACGTACGTATTCGCCGTCCGGGCCGCGCGCGAGGTCGGGATTGAGCGTGCGGTCGTGATGCACGACAACCACGCCGTCCCTCGTGACGCCGACGTCCATCTCCAGCGTGGTGACGCCGAGCGCGATGGCGCGCTCGAACGAGGGAATCGTGTTCTCCGGGAGGTGTCCGCGTACGCCGCGGTGCCCCTGCACATCGATCGCCATGGCAGGCGCCGAGCATAGCAGCAGCAAAGAGAGCGCTCGGCGCATTTCACAGGATCATCTGCGTCTGCATCGTGAGCGAGAGAAGCCTCCCGGCCTCGTCGGTGACGCGCGTCTGCCAGACCTGCGTGCGCCTGCCCTTGTGCAGCGGCGTGGACTCGGCGCGGATCGTTCCGCCCCGGCAGCCTGCGAAGAAGTTCGTTTTCGATTCGACCGTCGCGGTGTGCTGGCCTTCCGCGAGGTTCGCCGCCGTGCCGGCGGCGCCGATCGTGTCGGCGAAGGCCATGAGCGTACCGCCGTGCACCGTGCCGCCCAGCGTCATCAGCTCCTCGCGCACCGCGAGCTCGGCAAGCACGAGGTCCTTGCCCACCTCGACGAAGCGGATGCCGAGGTGCTTCACCAGCCCTACGTTCCAGTTTTCCATCAGCGGTCGAGCTCCGGGTAGTGGCGGAAGATGCCGTGCCGGTTGAAGGGGATTCTTCGTGGCGAGGCAAGGTACGCCGCGATGCGGGGTCGCCTCGCGGCCCGATCGTGGACGGCGATTACTGTCCTGTATTTCGGCTCGAGCTTTTTCATCGCCCGGGGAAACGCATAGCGAAGCCCCTCGATCATCTGGAAGAGCGCGAGGTCGACGTAGGAGAAGGGGCGCGGGTCGCTGTCGTCGAAGTACGCCATGTACTTCGGCAGCCGCACCCCGCGGAAATCCTCCGCGCGGCGCTTCGCCTCGCGCTTCTGGTCCTCGTAGTAAAGGCCGCTTGCGATCGGGTGGTGTACGTCGTGCACCTCGTCGAGCCAGTCGACGATCGTGAGCATCTGCTGGTGCAGCCACAGGCGCCGCGCCTCGCTCTTCGGCGCGAGCCCCAGGCGCGGGGCGAGCCAGGAAAGGATGTTCGCCGTCTGGCCGATCCGCAGCTTTCCGGCCTTCAGGTAAGGGGGCGCGAACGCCTTGTAGCGAGACTCGGGGGGCCTGCTCGCGTAGTCGGCGCCCGCGTCTTCGAGCATGAGGCGGACGAACTCCCCGCGGCCCGGGATACCTTGCCAGTAGAACAATTCGTATCGCATCAGATGACCCTCGGTCGGTCGGAAAGCTCGTTGCGGTTGACGCCTTCGGCGGGGAAGTGCCGCGCGAGCAGCATGGTCACGCGCTCGATGGCATTCAAGGTTCCCGGAAGAAACTCGCGTTTGCGGAAAGACGCTTCCATGGCCTGGCAGATCGCTTCCCACTCGCTCTGGGCGACGTGCCGCGCGATGCCGCGGTCGGCGACGATCTCGATGTCGTGGTCGACGAGCTGCACATAGACAAGCACGCCGATGTTCTCCTCGGTGTCCCAGACGCCGAGCTCGCCGAAGAGCGCCTTCGCACGCTCGCGGCAGCTCGCGCGGAGCACCTGGAGCGGCAGGCCGCCCTCTACCGCGAAGGCGATCTCGCCGCGGTGCAGGCGCTCCGACCCCGCGATGGCCTGGGCTATCTTCTCCAACGCCGAGCCCGGAAAGACGCGTCGCGTCCACCAGTCGGGTATCAGCAGGTGCCGCAGCAGCCTCACCAGCGTCCGCTCGCGCCGCCGCCGCCCGAGAGTCCACCGCCGCCCCGGAATCCACCGCCCCCGAAGCCGCCGCCGCGCGAGCTCCAGCCGCCCCCGTACCCGCCGTAGCGCGCGCCGCGACCCGCGCCGCCGCCCGCGAGAATCACGAAGAAGGCGAAGACGGCGAACATGATCGCGACGATCAGCGAGCCCATGAGCAGCCAGCCGGCGATGCCGGCGATGCC
>DASRKB010000197.1:0-12617 GCA_035649175.1 Burkholderiales bacterium
CCTCAACCAGATCTCCCCACGCTGCTTCGAGGCCGCGGCGCTGCGCACCGGCATGGTGCTGTACGAGGGCGAGTACTCCGGCATCCTCAAGCCCGGCCGCCACTACATCCCGCTGCGCAAGGACTTCGGCAACTTCGCGGAGGTTCTCGATGTGCTGCGCGACCCTGCCGCGCTGCAACGCATCGCCGACTGCGCGTACGAAGAAGTCGCCAGGGCCGACGCGTACAGCTACCGCTCGTTCGTGCGCAAGTTCGACGACGCGATGGACGCGGAATTCGCGCGTCGGAGCTTCGCGCCGTCCGCCCGGTATTCCATGCCCCGGTACGCGGCCCAGATTGCCATGAGCCCGGCGTACCTCCTGCACCGCGGTTATTCGCGCGTCCTGCAATGGTTGCTGCTCGGCACGCCGCTGCGGCGCGTCATCTTCCGGATCTGGGGCAAAGTTCCCTTCAGCGCGCGGCAGATCGTGCGTCCGCTGCTGCGCCTGATCGGCAGATGAAGCTGCTTACCGTCCTTGGCGCCCGGCCGCAGTTCATCAAGGCCTGCCCGGTTTCGCGGGCGCTCGCGGCGAGTGGTGTCGACGAGCTCATCGTCCATACCGGCCAGCACTATGAGGAGCTGATGTCGGGGGTGTTTTTCGAGGAGATGGCGCTGCCGAAGCCCCGGCACGAGCTGGGCATCGGCGGCCTGCCGCAGGGAGCCATGACTGGGCGGATGCTGGAGGCGCTTGAAACGGTCATGCTTGCCGAGCGGCCCGACTGGGTGCTGGTCTACGGCGACACCAATTCCACGCTTGCCGGCGCGCTCGCCGCCGCGAAGCTGCAGGTGCCCTTGGCGCATGTCGAGGCGGGCCTGCGCTCCTTCAACGTGGCGATGCCCGAGGAGATCAATCGGCGCGTCACGGACCACGTGAGTCGCCTGCTCTTCGCGCCGACCGCTGCCGCGGTCGCGAACCTGCGCAACGAAGGAATCACCCGCGGCGTGGAGCCGGTGGGCGACGTCATGTACGACGCCGCCCTGCAGTTCGGCGAGGTGGCGCGAAGGCACAGCCGCATCATCGAGCGGCTGGGCGTGCGGCCCGGCGCCTACGTTCTCGCGACGGTGCACCGAGCGGAAAACACGGACGACCCTCGCCGGCTCGAGGTCATTCTTACCGGCCTCGCCGAAGTCGCGAAGGAGATGAGTGTCGTCGTGCCGCTGCATCCGAGGACCCGCAAGGTACTGGAGCAGGGCCATGTCGCTTGTCCGGCCTCACTGCGCGTGATCGAGCCCGTCGGGTACCTCGACATGCTGATGCTCGAGCAGCACGCCGCCCTGATCGCGACGGACTCGGGGGGCGTGCAGAAGGAAGCGTACTTCTACGGCATTCCCTGCGTGACGCTGCGCGATGAGACGGAATGGGTCGAGCTGGTCGAATGCGGAGCGAACACGCTCGCCCCGCCGTCGAGCCGTGACGCCGTCTTCGCCGCCCTGCGGCGCGGCCTGGAGCGGGGCCGCCTTTCGCAGGACCGGCCTTTGCTCTACGGCGACGGGCGCGCGTCGCAGCGCATCGCCGAACTGCTGTCGCAGGCCGCCGGCGCGACTGCCGTCCGGAAGACGGCGTAGCGAGTGCGCAGGCTTTGCCTCGTCACGACCTCCGATCTCATCGTGCGCTTCTTCCTCGGCGGGCTGCTGCGCGCCTTGTCCGAGCGTTATGAGCTCACGGTGATCGTCAAGACCGACCGCCAGGACCTCCTCTCGCGTCAGGGCATCGCCGCCGAGCTTGCGCCCATCGGCATCGAGCGCGACATCCGGCCGCTCGCCGACCTGCAGGCCTTGGCGGCGCTGACCCGGCTTTTCCGCCGCCGGCGCTTCGACGGTGTGGTCTCACTGGCACCGAAGGCTGGTCTCCTTGCCGCGCTCGCCGGCAAGATGGCCGGAGTGCCTTTCCGCTGTCACGTCTATCAGGGGGAGGTCTGGGCAACCGCACGAGGGGCCAGGCGCGCGCTGCTCAAGGCCCTGGATCGCCTGGTCGCGCGACTGGCGACGCATGTGCTCGTCATCAGCCCCTCGGAGCGCTCGGTGCTCGAGCGCGAGAAGGTACTGGCGCCTGGCCAAGCGACGCTGGTCGCAAACGGCTCGCTGTGCGGCGTCGATCTCGAGCGATTCCGCGCCGATCAGGCGTGGAGGCGCGATACGCGCGCCATGCTGGACATTCCCGAGCACGCTCGAGTGATTCTCTTTCTCGGCCGCATCACCCGGGACAAGGGCGTGCTGGACTTGGCGAGCGCCTTTGGCGTCGTGGCCGGGACCCGCGAGGACGTCTTCCTCGTCTACACGGGGCCTGACGAACAGGACTTGCATGGCGAAATCCGGAGCGCCGCCGCCCGTATAGCGGACCGCCTCCGCTTCGCGCCCCTCACGGACCATCCGGAGCGCTACATTGCTGCGGCAGACATCCTTGCCCTCCCGAGCTACCGCGAGGGCTTCGGCAACGTGCTCATCGAGGCCGGCGCGGCCGGGGTGCCGGCGCTGGCCTCGCGCATCTACGGCATCGAGGACGCGTTGCGTGACGGAGAGACCGGGCTCATGCATCCTCCCGGAGATGTTCCGGCGATCGCAGCCGGGCTCGAGCGGTTGCTTGACGATGCCGCGTTGCGCTCCCGGCTCGGCCGGCAGGCCAGGGAGCGCGTGGCACGGGATTTTTCGAGTGACCGGGCGATCGCCTTCTGGCTCAACTTTCTCGAGGCGCACGCCACGGTCCGATGAGCGCGTCGCCGTCGCCCGCCGTCGAAGTCGAGATCCGCTCACGCTCGGCGCGCGCGATCGCGGTGACCGGCGTAATGCTCGCCGCGCAGATGCTCGCCTACCTGTTCGCCGTGCGCGAGATCCTCGCTGGCCTGGGCACCGAGGCCTTCGGCACATTCCAGCTCATGCGGCAGGTGGCGAGCCTCGGTGCGCCAGTACTGCTTCTTGGGCTGAACGTCGCCCTTGTCGAGCGTCTGTCTCGCTCGAAGGGGAATCCCGCCGCCGAACGGCAGGCGATGCTCGGCGCAGCGATGGTCGTGGCCGCCGCCTGGTGCCTGGTCGCCGCACTGCGCGCCGCCGATCCCATCTGGGTGAGCGCCGTGCTGCTTTCGCGACCGGAATTGGAGGCGGCGCATTCGCTGCTCGGCTTGCTAGGTGCAGTGCTGGCGTACAACTACGTGTACGCGATCTACCGCGGGCGGCAGGAATTCCTTGCGGCGAGCGCGCTGCAGGCGCTGTGTTTCGGCGCGGTGCCGCTGGTATTCGCCTTCGCTTACCGCGACGGCGGGGTCTACGCAATTACCGACGGTATCGCGATAAGCGTTCTTCTTATCGCAGCACTTGCCTGCGTACCGCAGCTGAGTGTATTCGCACGGCATCGGCTGCCGGGCCCGGCCCAATTGAAGGAGGAGCTCGCCCAGCAGGTGCACTACGGAGTGCGCCGCATGTTCATACCCCTTCTGCTCGGTGCAATGGCGGCCCTTGGCCCGATCGCCCTGACGCATGCCGGGCACGGAGGAGAGGCGGGCGCCTATCTGGTCGCGCTGGTGGTCTTCCGGGCCATCGATCCGGCTCTCACGATCATCGCAGTGGTCATGCTGCCGATGCTCGCCCAGGCAAGCGCTTACCGCCAAGCCCGAGCGGCGGACTACGCCCGGCTCGCGCTGCACGTCACGATCGGCGTGGGCAGCTTTCTCGCGGTGTTCGGGGCTCTGCTCGCTGACTGGATTGCCACGACATTCTTCGGGCCCGCGGAGATCGGGATGCCGTTGCGGCTGGTCATTTTCGCGCTTCCTTTCTCGATGTACCTGCTGCTTGCCCAGCCGCTGATCGATGCCACTACGGCAAAGGCGGTGGTGCTGCGCGCTCTGGCTGCCGGATTCGTGCTGAACGCGGCCGGCGTCTGGGCCGCGATTGCGCTTGCGCCCTCCGGCGCGACCATCGCGGGCGCACTGATGCTCGGCTATGTCGTGACGGCGCTTGCCATATGGCGGCACGTGCGCAGGGAGTTCGTGATGCGCTTCCCGTGGACGGAGCTGGCGAAGACCGGCGGCGCGCTCGCTGGCGTGGCCCTGCCGTCATGGTTGCTGCTGGGGCTCACGCAACCGACGCCATGGAGCGGGGCAGCGATCGCGATCGGCGCACCGGCGGCTTATTGGCTACTGTCACGGCTCGTGCGCACGCAGTGGTGCCTCGACCTCGAAGCGCTGCTGTTGTCCGTCTTCCGGAGCAACGGCCGCCCCGGGATGGCGTAACAATGCGCGTCGCCGTCACTGGAGCTTCGGGCTTCATCGGCAGCGCGCTCGTTCCCGCGCTGCGGGCCCTTGGCAACGACGTGCGAGCGGTGGCGCGGGACTCCCTCGATTTGCCATCAGCCTTCGCCGGAGTGGATGCGGTAGTTCACCTCGCGAACCTCGCGCACGGCAGGAGCGACGCCTCCCGCCTGCGGCTGGTCAACGTCGAAGGCACGCGTAGCGTCGCACGCCTAGCCGCCGATGCGGGATTGCGGCGGTTCGTCTACCTGAGCTCGGTCAAGGCCGTCGCGGAGGAGAGTTCACGGCCCCTGGACGAATCTGAGCCCCCGGCGCCGCGCGATGCGTACGGGCATGCGAAGCTCGCGGCCGAGCGTTCGCTCGCGGAGATCGCTTCCTCCAGCAATCTGGAAATTGTCGTGCTGCGACCTCCGCTGGTCTACGGTCCAGGCGTGAAGGCAAATTTCTTCGCTTTGATGCGCATGATCGCGGGCGGCTTGCCGCTTCCCTTCGCTTCCATCAGAAACCAGCGCAGCCTGGTCTACGTCGGCAACTTGTGCGAAGCGATCGGTGCATGCGTGTTCGCTCCAGGTGCGGCAGGTCGGACCTTCTTCGTCTCGGATGGAAGCAGCGTTTCCACCCCTGAACTGTGCAGGGGCCTCGCGCGGGCGCTCGGCAAGCCGGCACGGCTCTTTCCCTTCCCGCCGGCGTTGCTCCCCGTGCCGCGCCTGACGCAGTCGCTGGTGGTTGACGACGCGGCCATCAGAGGCGCGCTGCGCTGGCAGCCGCCATTTACCTTCGAGCAGGGCCTGCGCGCCACAGCGGACTGGTACCTGCGCCGCTAGAATGCGGCCGATGCTCGGGGGCATAGCGATCCTGTCGTTCACAGTGGCTTTGATCGCGCTTCGCGTGCTCCTGTCGCGCTTCGGCCGCTTCGCGCTCGACCGGCCCAATGAGCGCTCGCTCCATGAGCGTCCGGTGCCCCGCAGCGGCGGCCTTGCGATCCTGCTCGGGACGGCCACCTCGCTCGCCTTGGGCGCCGTGGAAGCGTGGGTTCCGGCCTCGATTGCCCTCGGGCTGGCGTTGGTTTCCTTCGTCGACGACCTGCGCGGCATGCCGACGGCCTTACGGCTTTTCCTGCACCTCGGCGGCGCAGCGTTGCTGTGCTGGTTCCTGCTGAGTCCCATGCACCCGGTGAGCCTCGGGTTGCTGATCCTCGGGTTGACGTGGATCACGAACCTCTACAACTTCATGGACGGCTCGGACGGCCTGGCGGGCGGCATGTCGGTCATCGGCTTCGGTGCCTACGCTGTCGCTGCGCACCTCTCCGGCCACGGGGCGCTGGCGGCCCTGAGCGTCGCGCTCGCCGCCTCGTCGCTCGCTTTCCTGCTGCACAACTTCCACCCGGCGCGGATTTTCCTGGGCGATGTCGGTTCGATTCCCCTTGGCTTTCTTGCCGGTGGGCTCGGCATCCTCGGCTGGCGCGACGACCTCTGGCCCTTGTGGTTTCCGCTTCTGGTGTTCGGCCCTTTCATCGGCGATGCCACGCTCACGCTCGTCAGGCGCCTCGCGAAGGGCGAGCGCGTGTGGCGCGCGCATCGCGATCACTACTATCAGCGGATGGTGCGCATGGGTCTCGGTCACCGCACCACCGCGTGGATCGCCTATGCCGTCATGGCGCTGTGTGCCCTGGCCGCCTTGCTGGGCCGCGACGTGCGGCCTGCCTACCAGGCCGTTGTCTTCGGCGCAGCAACCGCCGTGCTCATGGGGCTCGCCGTGTGGGTCGATTTGCGCTGGAGGCGTTTCCTTCGCACCCCCGTCCTATAATCGACAAGCATGCGGACGGCGTCGGAGAGCAGGATCCTCGTGACGGGCGGCGCCGGCTTCATCGGCTCGCACCTCTCCGAGCGCCTGCTCGAGCTCGGCCAGGACGTCCTCTCCGCTCCCGCCCGACGACCCCGTTCAGCGCCAGCCGGACATTGCGCTCGCTCGTCGGTTGCTCTCTTGGGAGCCGACCGTGGCGCTCGACGACGGCCTGCGTGAGACGATCGACTACTTCGACCGCACGCTTGGCTAAATGAGCGGGCGTCGCCTCATCGTCTTCAGCCACGATGTGCTGGCGGCGGGCATCGCCTGGATGCTCGCGTACGCGCTGCGCTTCAACCTCGAGATCCCGGGCGAGTACTGGCAGCAAATGCTCGAGCTCCTTCCCTGGGTACTCGGCATCCATGCCCTCGTCTTCCTCGCCTTCGGGCTCTACCGGGGCCTCTGGCGCTATGCGAGCCTTCCCGACCTCCAGCGCATGGTGATCGGGGTGGGCGTGACGGCGCTCGCCGTGCCGGCGGTGCTCGCGCTTCTGCGCATCGGCACGCCGGTGCCGCGCACGGTTTACCTCCTCACACCGCTTCTGGTTTTTCTCGTCATGTCCGCGAGTCGCATCGCCTACCGCGCATGGCGAGAAGGCCGCTTGATGCCGATTGTCGAGAAACCGCTGGCGACGCCGGTGCTCGTGCTGGGCGCCGGCGCCGCCGCAGCGGCGCTCCTCAAGGACCTGGCTACGGTCCAACGCTGGCGGGTCGTGGGGCTCCTCGATGACGACGTCGGCAAGCACGGCGGCGAGATCCAGGGCGTGAAGGTCGTGGGGGCGATCGGCGACGTAAAGAGGGCGGCCGATACCCTGCACGTGGAGCAGGCGATCATCGCCATGCCGAGCGCCACGCACGGCGAGAGGAAGCGGGCCGTTGACCTCTGCGCGGCCGCGGGCATCGAGGTGATGACCGTGCCCTCGCTCTCCGACATCGTTTCCGGGAACGTCAGCGTCTCGGCGGTACGCCCGGTGGAGCTCGACGACCTCCTCGGGCGGGACCCGGTTTCGCTCGACGACGCCGGCCTGCACGCGTTCCTGCAGGGCAAGACGGTCCTCGTCACCGGCGCTGGCGGCTCGATCGGCTCGGAGCTTTGCCGACAGATCGCACGCTTCGGCCCGGCGCGGCTCGTGCTCTTCGACCTGTCCGAGTTCGCGCTCTACGGCATTTCCCAGGAGTTCGCCGACCGCGGCATCCCGGTGGTCGCCGCCGTCGGCGACGCGAAGGACGAACGTCGCGCCGCCGAAATCTTCGCTGCCTGGCGGCCGCAGGTGATATTCCACGCCGCGGCCTACAAGCACGTGCCGCTCATGGAAGAGGCGAATGCCTTCGAGGCGGTAAGAAACAACGTGCTTTCCACCATCGTGGTCGCTCGTCAGGCGCTCGCGCACGGGTCGGAGAAGTTCGTCCTCGTGTCTACCGACAAGGCGGTGAACCCGGTAAACGTCATGGGCGCCTCCAAGCGCCTCGCCGAGCTCGCCTGCCAGGCGCTGCAGGCGGGCGGCGCGACGCAGTTCGTCATCGTGCGATTCGGCAACGTGCTCGGGTCCACCGGCAGCGTGGTGCCGCGCTTTCGCGAGCAGATCGCGCGCGGCGGGCCGGTCACGGTCACGCATCCGGACATCGAGCGCTACTTCATGTCCATCCCCGAGGCCGCGCAGCTCGTGCTTCAGGCGGGCCTGATGGGCGCGCGCGGCGAGATCTACGTCCTCGACATGGGCGAGGCGGTGAAGATCGTCGAGCTCGCCCGCGAGCTCATCCGGCTCTCCGGGTTCTCGGAGCACGACATCAAGATCGAGTACACCGGCCTGAGGCCGGGGGAGAAGCTCTACGAAGAGCCGCTCGCCGACGCCGAGGCCTCGCTCGCGACGCCGCACCCGAAGCTGCGCGTCGCCCGCGCCCGGACGCAGGAGAACGGGACGTTGCTGCACGAGGTGATGGTCTGGCTTGCCGATCGGGGCGACTCGCGCCCCGAGGCGGTGCGCGAGGCGCTCGCGCACTGGATACCTGAGTATCGCGCCGCGCCGGCCGATCAGTCGGCGGTGGGCGGGGACGAGAGCCGCGCGAACCGGTACCAGTGGGTCGCGTCGGCGGCGAGCGGCACGAGGAGGAAGACCAGGGCATAGGTTCTCTCGCGCACCTGGGCCACGAGGAAGCGGCCACCGGGGTGCAGCTCGACGATCGTCTTCTCCCGCCCCATCACGAGGTCCTCGGTAACCCAGCGCGCATCGCGGATGACGAGCTTTCCGTCGTCGCATTGGAACTCTTCCGGGCCCAGGTGGCGTTGGACGAGCGTGCCTGTTTCCCCATACACGGTGATGCGCAGCACGTCGTCCGATGGCAGTGCGAGCGCGACGCGCCGCGCGTCTTTCCATTCCCGGTCGTCGCCGAAAATCTCGCGGGTCAGCGAGCGTGCCGAGAGTTGGTCGCGCGTCTCGCCGCGATCGGCATACGTCCCCTCGAAAGCGCGGCAATGCGCCACCGCCCGCGGCAGGAGCGGGTCCCAATCTACCGGGTACTCCGGGACGCCGACCGCACACCCTGCGAGCAGGGCAAGAATGGAAAGAACGGGGACAGACCCCATTCTTCTCATCTGCGATAGCCCTTGAACCAGTCGGCAAAGCGCTCGAGGCCGGCCTCGAGCAGCGTGGAAGGCGTGAATCCGACCGCGGTGGCGAGCGCCCTGGTGTCGGCGTAGGTGTCCTTCACGTCGCCCGGCTGCATCGGCTTCATCTCGAGCGTCGCCTTGCGTCCCAGCGCGCGCTCCATGGCGCCGATGTAGTCGGTGAGCTTCACCGGCGCGTGGTTGCCGACGTTGTACACCGCAGACTTCGCGGGCTTGTCCAGCACGCGCAACGTTGCCTCGACCGCGTCGTCGATGTACGTGAAGTCGCGCGCCATGTCGCCGCGGTTGAACACCGCGATTGGCCGGCCCTCCATGATCGCTGTCGCAAAGATCATCGGCGACATGTCCGGCCGGCCCCAGGGGCCGTAGACCGTGAAGTAGCGAAGCCCGGTGGCCGCGAGCCCGTGCACTTCGCCATAGGCGTGCGCCATGAGCTCGTTCGCCTTTTTGGTCGCGGCGTAGAAGCTCACCGGCCGGTCCACGTTGTCCGACTCCGACCAGGGCAGCCGCGAGTTCGCGCCGTAGACGCTGGAGCTCGAGGCGTACACCAGGTGCCGCGGGGGGTGGCGGCGGCAGCACTCCAGGACATTGGCGAACCCGACAAGGTTCGCCTGGACATAGGCCTGCGGGTTCTCGATCGAGTAGCGCACCCCGGCCTGGGCCGCGAGATGCAGCACGAGCTCCGGTTTCCGCCTTTCGAAGATATTCCCCAGTGAGACAGAATCGGCGATATCGACCTGCTCGAACGAGAGCCCGGGCAGCTGCTCCAGCCGATCCTTCTTGAGCTCGACCGACGTATACGAGGACAGGCTGTCGATCCCGACCACCTCTTCGCCACGATCCAGAAGCCGCTTCGCGCAATGCATGCCGATGAAACCGGCGGCGCCGGTGACGAGCACCCTCATTCAGATGCCCGGCGCAGCTCGATGAGCTTGGCGTATTTCATGTAGCTGTTGATGCAGCCGATCGAGATGTGGATGAGCCCGGGAATGCCGTCGAGGAATCCCAGCCGCAGCACGTAGAACTTGAAAAAGCGCACGACCGGCGAGCCGAGCAGGTGGAACATGCCCGCGCTCCCGCCCTTCTCGAGGGCCTGGCGCGCGGCGAGCGTGGTGTAGCGGTTCTGACGGTCGAGATAGGTGGCGAGGTCGTCGCCCGAATCGTGCATCAGGTCGCCCGCGAGCGTGCCCGGCGTCACGGCGTAGAGCACCTTCTCGTGCACGAGATCGTCGCTCCAGCGCGCGTTCAGCCGGTTGAAGAGGCGCGGGCTCCAGTCCGGGTAGCCCTCGCCGTGCGAGAGCCACTTTCCGAGGAAGCGGTTGCGTCGCGCCATGCGGTACACCGGCGAGACCGGGGCCGCGAGCGCCTTGCGGATGTCGGCGGCGAGCTCTGGCGAGAGCCGCTCGTCGGCGTCGAGGCACAGCACCCAGTCGTGCTTCGCCTGCTCCACGGCGAACTGCTTCTGGCGGCCGAACCCCAGCCACTCCTTCTGCACCACGCGCGCGCCGCGGCGCTCGGCGATCTCGACCGTGCCGTCGGTGCTCGCCGAGTCGACGACCACGATTTCATCGGCGAAGGCGATGCTGTCGAGACAGGATTCGAGGACCGCGGCGGCATTCCGGGCGATGAGCACCGCCGAGAACGGCGCTCGCGGGGCGGCGCTCAAGCGCAATACCTTAGAATCGGCACGCCGTATTCTAGCCAATGAAGAGAATCCTCTTCGTCAAGACTTCCTCCCTCGGCGACGTGGTGCACCATTGCCCGGCAGTGAGCGACGCGGCAGCGCGCTTCCCCGGCGCGGCGATCGACTGGGTGGTGGAGGCGCCCTTCGCCGGCGTGGCCGCGATGCACCCCGCCGTGCGGCGTGCGATACCGGTGTCGATGCGCAGCTGGCGCAATGCCCTCTGGCACCCGGCGGTGTGGTCCGAGATGGGCGCTTTCCGCCGCGCGCTCGTGGCGGAGCGCTACGACACCATCATCGACACGCAATCGCTCGTCAAGAGCGCGCTGGTGTGCCGCTTTGCCTCGGGGACGAAGCACGGCATGGACCGCGCGAGCGCGCGCGAGCCGCTCGCCGCGCGCTTCTACGACGTTAAGCACCCGGTGCCGCGGGCGTTGCACGCGGTGGAGCGGAACCGGCGCCTGACCGCCGCCGCGCTGGGATATGCGCTCGACGGCGAATGCAGCTATGGGCTTCGCATCAACGGCGCCGCGCCGGCGCGCGACGGCTATTCGGTGCTCCTCACGATGACGAGCCGCGCGGACAAGCTCTGGCCCGAGCCGCGCTGGATGGAGCTCGGGCGCGCGCTCGGCACTTCGCTCGTGCTGCCCTGGGGAAGCGACGAAGAGCGCGCGCGCGCCGAGAGGATCGCTGGCGGCATCAAAGGCGCCAGCGTGCCAGGGCGCATGTCGATCGCGCAGCTCGGCGAGCTCTTCGCCGGGGCGCGCCGCGTCGTGGGCCTCGACACCGGGCTCACGCATCTCGCTGCAGCGCTCGGGGCGGCGACGGTCGGAATCTACTGCGGCTCGGACCCGGCGCGCACCGGGCTCTACGGCGCCGCTCATGCGCGCAACGTCGGCGCGCCCGGGCGCGCCCCCGAGGTCACCGAAGTGCTGGAGAGCCTCGCTTGAGGGCGCTCTACACCATCGTCCTGCACCTAGCCGTACCGTTCTTCCTGCTCAGGTTGTGGTGGCGGGGCCGCCGTGAGCCGAGCTACCGCGACTCGGTCGAGGAGCGCTTAGGCAGGTACAGCACGGACGTGAAGCCGAAGATGGCATGGGTCCACGCCGTCTCGGTGGGCGAGGCGCGCGCTGCCGCGCCGCTCGTGCGCGCACTACAGGATCTGCTGCCCGACCATGGCATCCTCATGACCTGCACCACGGCGGCCGGGCGCGAGACGCTGAAGCAAGTCTACGGGGAAGGCGTGCTCACCGCCTACCTGCCCTACGACACCCCCCACGCGGTGCAGGGCTTCATCGAGCACTTCCGCCCACGCCTGGGCGTGCTGATGGAGACCGAGGTATGGCCCAACCTCATCGCCATCTGCACAAACAATGGCGTGCCGCTCATGCTCGCCAACGCGCGCATGTCGGAGAAGTCCGCCGCTCAGTATCGCCGCCTGGCCGCGCTCTCCCGGTCGGCGTTCGCGAGCCTGGCTGCGGTATGCGCGCAGAGCGCCGGGGATGCCGAGCGCCTGCGCGGGCTCGGCGCGAAGAGCGTCGAGGTGACCGGCAACCTCAAGTTCGATGTCCGGCCCGATCTCGGCCAGCTTGCGGCGGGCCGCGCCTGGCGCGCGGCGCTCGGCCGCCCGGTGCTGCTCCTCGCGAGCACGCGCGAGGGCGAGGAGAGGCTCCTCCTCGACGCGCTGCCGCCGCCGGAGGGCAAGCGCCTCGTCGTCGTCGTGCCGCGTCATCCGCAACGCTTCGACGAAGTTGCGGCGTACTGTCAGGCGCGCCGCGGGAAAGGCGAAGCTCCGGAAGTGAGCCACACGATTTATCTCGGCGACACCATGGGGGAGATGGCGTTCTACTACGGCGCCTGCGACGTCGCGGTCATCGGCGGCTCGTTCGTTCCCGAGGGAGGGCAGAACCTGATCGAGGCGCTCGCCTGTGGCGCGCCGGTAGTGATCGGCTCGAGCGTCTTCAATTTCGAGCAGGCCACCCGGCTCGCTGTCGAGGCGGGCGCGGCGATCCAGGCGCCGGACGCCGCTTCAGGCATCACTCAGGCGGTAAAGCTCCTTGAAGACGAGCCGAAAAGAAAAGCGATGGCTCGGGCCGGCCTGCGGCTGTGCGAGGCGCACCGCGGCGCCGCCGAGCGGCACCTCGAGGTTTGCAGGCGGTTGCTGAAAAAGGGGTCAGGACCCTTTT
>DASRKB010000198.1:0-62899 GCA_035649175.1 Burkholderiales bacterium
CTCGCCTTCCTCTTCTTCATCGCGGTGATGTTCTGGCGGCCGCAGGGAATCCTGGGAGGCAAGTGAGCCCATGACGCGCCTGCCATGGATCCTCATCGCGCTGCTCGCGCTGGTGCCGCTCACCGGCCTGGGCAACTACCCGCTGCACCTGCTGATCATGTCGCTGCTGTGGGGGTTCGCCTATACCGGCTGGGCGATCATGGGACGCCTCGGCATGGTGAGCCTCGGCCACGGCGCCTTCTTCGGCATCGGCGCCTACGTCGTGGTGATGGCGTGGAACCACTGGGGCCTCACGCCCTGGCTCGGCCTGCCGCTCGCGCTCGCGCTCGCCGCGCTGGTCGCGTTCCTCATCGGCTATCCGTGCTTCCGCTTCAAGATCGTCGGCCACTATTTCGCCCTCGTCACGCTCGCGCTCGCCGAGGTGACGCGCCTCATCATCGTCGCGCTGCGCGACCAGACCGGGGGATCGCTGGGCGCCACGCCGCTCACGGCCTTGCAGCAGACCGACTACTCGGTGCTGGCGATGCAGTTCCCCACGCGCACGGTCTGGTTCTACGTCGTCTTCGCCTGCTGGCTCGCCGGGCTGTGGATCTGGACGCGCGTCGACCGCTCCATGGCGCGGCTCGCACTGCAGGCCATCAGCCAGGAAGAGGAAGCCGCGGCCTCGGTGGGGATGAGCGTGACCCGCCTCAAGCTCAGCGTCACCATCGTCTCGGCGCTCGTCACCTGTGCCGCGGGCGTGCTCTACGCGCAGTACCAGCAGTACGTGAACCCCGAGACGGTATCGGGCATCGGCATCAGCCTGCAGATGGTGTTCGGCGCCATCGCCGGCGGCATGTTCGTGCGCTTCGGGCCCTCGGTCGGCGCCGCCTTCACGCTCCTCCTCGCCGAGGGCCTGCGCCTGGGCCTGGGCCACGACATCCACGGCCTCGACACCACGCTCTACGGCCTGATGCTGGTGCTCTTCATCATCTTCATGCCCAAGGGCATCCTGGGCGCGATTCAGGACGCGATGACGCGTTCGAGCGCCACGGCGCGCACGTCCATCTCGAACTCGATCTCCTCGATCGGCGGCCGGCAGTAGTTCCAGTCGAGGGCGACGCCGGCGCGCGCGGCGATCTCGGCCGCCCAGGGATGGAAGTCGTGCACGGTGTAGACCTGGGTCGCGCTCGCCTGGCGCCAGAGCATGCCGAGGCCCGTGAGGCGGCTCTCCATCATCTCGAGCACCCAGCGCACCTTGCGCGCCAGGCCTTCGCGCGAGAGATCGCCGCGCGCGACGATGTCCTCGGGGAAGCGCCCGCCTTCGGGCCACTCGCCGCTGCCGGCGACGACGAAGCTCTTCGCCGCTCCCGGGGACGCCACGGTGTAGCAGAACGCATGGAAGCAGGGCTCGGCGGGCGGCGAGACCCCGGGCGCGACGTTCGAGCGCGCCACCGGGTTGCGGTCCTCGCGCACCAGGCCCCATTCCTCGAGCACCGCGCGGTAGCCGCGGTTGAACTCACCGAAGCCGCCGAAGCTGAAGGGACGCGGCGAGCGAAGCTCGGCGGCGCAGAGCGCGGCGCGCGGCCGGCGCATGGCCTTCAGGTGCGCCTCGATCGCCGAGAAGCCCTGCGCGATCGGCACCGGCCGCGCGAAGCGCGCGCGCTCGATGCCGAAGCCGGCGCAGGCCACCACGCCCTGCGAGTAAGGATAGACGCCCTCGAGGAACTCGTAGCCGCCGTCGGCGAGGACGATGCGCTTGGCGCTCATCGGCCAAAGGTACTACAGGGGAGGAGGTCGATCGCGAGCGATTCGCGCGCACTGCGGTTCCCTTATAGTAGGGCCGTGACTGTTGCTGAACGCCAAAGGCCTCCCCCGGGCGATCTCTGCCTCGACCACCTCGGCCACTTCGTGCCCGACCTCGACGCCGCGGCGCGGCTGCTCGAGAAAGTGGGGCTGTCGTTCACCCCGATTTCGCATCACAGCATCTCCGGGAAGCCTGCCGGCACGAGCAACCGCTGCGTGATGCTCGAGCAGGGCTACCTCGAGATCCTCTGCCCCACCCTCGACACGCCGCACGCGCAGCGCGTGCGCGGGCTCATGTCGCGCTACGACGGCGTGCACCTCGCCTGCTTCGGCACGCCCGACGCCGCGTTCGAGCATCAGCGCCTCGCGGCGCACGGGTTCGAGCCGGAGCCGCTGGTCGCTCTTGAGAGAAATATTCCTTCCGGGGAGAAGCTGCAGTTCCGCGTCGTCTACGTCCCTCCGGGCAAGATGCCCGAGGGCCGCGTGCAGTACTGCGAGCACCTCACGCCCGAGCACCTGTGGAAGCCCGAGTACGTGAACCCGCTGCGCCTCGAGGAGATCTACGTCGTCGCCGACGACCCGGTCGAGACCGCGGCGCGCTGGGCGCGCTTTTCCGGGCTCTTGCCGCGCCCGCAGGGCGAGACGGTCGCGCTGGAGACGGCGCGCGGGAAAGTGGTGATCGGGGAGAGAAAGACCTTCGCCTTTCTCGCGAACGTGCCGCCGGCTCCGGGCATCGCAGGCTACCGCATGGGGTGCGGCGATCCGGACAGGATGCTCGGAAGCTGCAGCCGCGCGGGGCTCGCGGTCAGGGAATGCGCTCGCGGCCACGAGGTCGCGCTGCCGGCGTCCCTGGGCGGGACCTGGCTCCTTTCATGACGGCTCAGGACACCACGGCCGAATACCGGCTGCGCCTGCCCGGGCCCACGACGGTGCCCGAGCGGATCCGCCTTGCCACCGCCGCCCCGATTCACAACCATCGCGGGGCCGAGTTCAAGGCCATGCTGGCCGAAGTGCAGGCCGGGCTGCGTGCCGTCTATGGCACGACGCAGGATGTTTTCCTCTTTGCCGGCTCCGGCACGGCGATGATGGAGGCGAGCCTCGCCAATGTTCTCGCGCCGGGCGACGCGGTGCTCGTCGCGGTCGCCGGCCAGTTCGGCGAGCGCTTCGCCGCCATCGCCGCGGCGCTCGGTGCCAAGGTCGACACCCTCGACTGCGAATGGGGCCAGGGCATCGACGTGCAGCGGCTGGCGGAGCGCATCGCGCGGCGGGACTATCGCGCCGTCGTCGTCGTCCACAACGAGAGCTCGACCGGCGTCACCGAGGACCTTGCGGCCATCGGTGCGGCGGTGCGCGAGCGGCCGACCCTGCTGCTCGTCGATTCGGTCAGCGGCCTCGCCGGCGCCGAGATGAAAATGGATGCCTGGGGCGCGGACATCGTCGTCTCCGCCTCGCAGAAATGCCTGATGTGCCCGCCCGGCCTGGGCTTTGCGGCCGTCAGCGCGAAGGCATGGGAGGTCGTGAAGCGCGAGGGCACTGTGCCGCGTTTCTTCTGGGACTTCCGCCGGGCCAGGGCCGCGCTGGAGAAGGGCGAGACCGCGTTCACGCCGCCGGTGTCGCTGGTCTACGGCCTGCGCGAGGCCCTGCGCATGATCGCCGAGGAGGGCCTGGCGAACGTCATGGCGCGCCACCGCCGCCTCTCTTCGACGCTGCGCGAGGGCTGCCGGGCGCTCGGCCTCGAGCTCTTCGCCCGGCCCGAGGTGGCTTCCAGCACGGTCGTGGCGATCAAGGTTCCCCAGGGGCTCGAGGGCACGGCGATCGTCGCGCACCTGCGCAGCCGCTATCGCACCGTGATCGCCGGCTCGCGCAGCCCCCGGCTCCACAACAAGCTGATCCGCATCGGCACCATGGGCGCCGTCGGCGAAGCCGATATTCATACCGACCTCGCGCACCTGGAGGCGACGCTCAAGGATCTCGGCCGCTGAATGGTCGTCCCCGCGGAGGCGGGGACCCCATTTTTTCTTCTTGATTTTTCTTGAACGGGACCCCCGCCTTCGCGGGGGCGACTTGTTCGGCCCTTCCCTAGACGATCTGATAATCTGCCCCAACACCATAACCAGGAGGAGATCATGACCCGGAAGAACTTCGGCCTCGCGGCCTGCGCGGCAGCCGCGCTTCTCGGCTGGGCGGGCCTGGCGGCCGCGCAGCAGCGCGTGGTCCTCTACACCTCGAACGAGGCGACGCTCAACAAGCTGATCGCGTCCGAGTTCGAGAAGGCGAGCGGCATCGCGGTCGACGTCATCTCGGCCGGCTCGGGGGTGGTCATCAAGCGGCTGCAGAGCGAGAAGGACCGGCCGCAGGGCGATCTCGTCTGGGGCATCAGCCGATCGCTGCTGCAGACCAACGCCGGGTACTTCGAGTCCTACGCCTCCGAGCACAAGAACGTCATCCCGGCCGAGTTCCGCGATCCGCAGGACCGCTGGATCGGCACCAACCTGCACCTGCTCGTGGTGCTGCAGAACACCAAGTCGATCCCCGAAGGTCAGGGCCCGAAGACCTGGGATGACCTGACCACGGGCAAGTTCAAGGGCAACATCGCCTTCACCGACCCCGCCAATTCCGGTTCGGCCTATTCCACCGCGACACTGCTCATCGACATGTGGGGCGGCGGCAACGCCGGCTGGGCCAAGCTCGAGAAGCTGTTTGCCAACACCCGCATCCTCAACCGCTCGTCGCTCGTCTTCCAGGGCGTCGGCAACGGCGAATACGGCCTGGGCATCTCGCTCGAGTACGCGGGCTACCTGTGGGCGAGCAACGGCGCGCCGGTGAAAGTCGTCTACCCGGCCGACGGCACCATCCCGCAGATGGAAGGCGTGGCGATCATCAAGGGCGGGCCGAACACGGCAGCGGCGCGCAAGTTCGTCGACTACGTGAACCGCAAGGACGTGCGCGAGATGATCCTCAAGCAGACCTTCCGCCGCCCGGCGCGCCAGGACCTCGACCTGCCGAACCTGCCCGGCAAGATGCCGCGGCTCTCGGATCTCAAGCTCGTAAAGTACGACGAGGCGGGCTGGACGGCCAAGCGCGGCGAGACCATGGATCGCATCAAGGAGACGATCCAGAAGACGCGCTAGTTGGCCGGCATCGCCATCGAGGGGGTGGCCCGCACCTTCGGCAGCGTGCGGGCCATCGACGACGTTTCGCTCGCCGTGCGCGACGGCGAGTTCTTCACCCTGCTCGGCCCGTCAGGATGCGGCAAGACCACGCTCCTGCGCATGGTAGCCGGGTTCTGCGACCTGGAGCGCGGCCGGATCCTGTTCGGCGAGCGGCGCATCGACGCGCTGCCGCCGCACCGGCGCAACGCCGGCATGGTGTTCCAGAACTACGCGATCTTCCCCAACCACACGGTAGGCGGCAACGTCGCCTACGGCCTGAAGGCGCGCAACGTCCCCGCCGCCGAGATCGAGCGCCGGGTCGCCCGCGCGCTGAAGCTCGTCCATCTCGACGGCTACGAGGAGCGCTGGCCGCACCAGCTCTCGGGCGGCCAGCTGCAGCGGGTCGCCATCGCCCGCGCGCTGGTCATCGAGCCCGAGGTGCTGCTCCTCGATGAGCCCCTGTCGAACCTCGACGCCAAGCTGCGCGTAGAGATGCGGGCGGAGATCCGCCAGCTCCAGCAGCAGCTGAGAATCACCGCCATCTACGTCACCCACGACCAGGAGGAGGCGCTGGCGATCTCCGACCGCATCGCGGTGATGCAGAACGGGCGCCTGGAGCAGGTCGGGGCACCGCAGGCGATCTATCGCACCCCCGCCACGGCGTTCGTGGCGGAGTTCATGGGCACGACCAATCTCCTCACCGGCGTGGTGGCGGGCCGCGACGGCGAGCTGGTGCGCATCCGCGTCGGCGGGCAGGAGTTCGCGGCCCGCAGCGCCGACGCCGCGCCCGGCGCGGCGATCACCTTCTCGCTTCGGCCGGAGATGCTGCGCCTACTGGCGGGCGGCACGCCGCCGCCGCCGGGCTGGGCGGTCGTCACCGCCTCGGTCGCCCGGGTGGAGTTCCTGGGCGTGCTCACGCGGCTGAGCCTCCGTCTCGCCGACGGCGCGACGCTCCACGCCGCGAGCCTCGACCAGTTGCCGGAGGGCGTGGCGAACGGCGCGCCGGTCACGCTCGCCTACGACCCCGCCCGGGTGACCGTTTTCCGGTAGGGAGACTTAGAGAGTGACCCGAACTGTCGTCCCCGCGAAGGCGGGGACCCCGTTTAAGAACTTAGAAAAAGAAACCTGGACCCCCGCCTTCGCGGGGGCGACTACCTCGGACTCGTGATGCTCGTCGCCCGCCGGGACGCCTTTCCCTTCGTCATCACGCTGCTCGCGCTCGCGTTCCTCGGCCTGTTCCTGCTCTACCCGCTGTTCAACGTCTTCGGGGCGAGTTTCCTCGACCGCACCGGCACCTCGTTGACGCTCGGCAATTACGCGCGCGTGCTGTCGAGCAGCTTCTATCTCGGCAGCCTCGCCAACACCTTGATCGTCGGCGCGCTGGCGACCCTCATCACGATCGCGATCGGCGTGCCGCTCGCCTTCTGCCTCGCGCGCCTGCCCATCCCCGGCAAGGCAGCGCTGCTCGCGCTCGCGTCGCTGCCGCTCGTGCTGCCGTCCTTCGTCGCCGCCTACGCGCTCGTCCTCCTGCTCGGCCGGGCCGGGATCGTCAGCGTGTGGCTGCGCGAGATCGGCATTCCCTTCACCTCGATCTACGGCCTCACGGGGGTGACCGTCGTCTTCGCGCTGACCCTCTTCCCCTTCGTCGTGATTCCGACGCTGGCAGCATTCAAGGCGGTCGACATCTCGGTCGAGGAGGCGGGACAGAACCTCGGCGCCTCGCGCTGGCGCACCTTCTGGAGCGTCACCGTGCCGATCGTGATGCCGGCGGTGCTCGCCGGCGGCCTGCTCGTGTTCATCGACGCGATCGAGAGCTTCGGCGTGCCCTTCGTGCTCGCCGAGGACAAGCCGTTCCTCGCGGTCGAGGCCTACAAGCTGTTCGTCGGCGAGCTCGGCGGCAATCCCGCCTCGGCGGGGGTGCTGGGCGTGCTCCTGATCGTATTCACCGCCGCCGCCTTGCTCGTGCAGCGCCACTACCTCGGCCGCCGGCGCTTCTCGACGGCCGCGCGCCGCACGCCGCCCGAGCTGGTGGTGGCGCCCTGGCTGCGCCGCCTGGCCGCGGCCTACTGCTGGGGCGTCGTGGTGGTGGCGCTGGTGCCGTTCTTCGCCGTCATCGTCATCTCGTTCCTCGAGTTCCGCGGCCCGGTGCTGCACCCGAACTTCAGCCTCGACAACTTCCGCGAGCTCCTCAACCGGTCCTCGCGGCCGCTGGTGAACACCTTGACGCTGTCGAGCGCCGCCGCGCTGCTGGCGGCGTTCATCGGCGTGCCGATCGGGTTCGCCGTCACGCGGTGGCGTTCGCGCGTCTCCGGCTTGCTCGACGTCCTCGCCATGACGCCGTTCGCCGTCGCCGGCACGGTGCTGGCGATCGGCATGGTGATCTCGTTCAACAGCGGCTGGCTGGTGCTCACCGGCGGCTGGCTGATCCTGGTGCTCGCCTGGTCGGTGCGCAAGATCCCCTTCAACGTACGCGCTTCCAGCGCCATCCTGCACCAGATCGACCCCAGCCTCGAGGAAGCCTCCGTCAATCTCGGCGTGTCGCCGCTGATGACCTTCCTGCGCCTGACGCTTCCGCTGATGATGGGCGGCGTGATCGGCGGCATGGTTCTCACCTGGGTCACGGTCGCCTCGGAGCTCAGCTCCACCGTGGTGCTCTACAGCGGACCGTGGGCGACGATGACCGTGGTCATGTTCCAGGCGCTGGAGAGCACCGGCGCCGGCATCGCTTCGGCTGCCGCGACCGTGCTCATCGTGGTTACCTTGCTCCCCGTCGCCTTCGTCTACCGGCTGCTGCGGCGCTACGAGCTGGCCATGATGTAAAGCGACGCCTGCTCAAGGCACGGTGCCCGGAGGCAGCCCTTCCACGTAGCGGCAGATGTCGCCCGGGCGCGTGAGCCAGATGCGGTCGCGGTGCTTCGCGATGTGCTCGATCACCCGCCGGAAGCGGCGCAGGCGGTGCGGCTGGCCGAGGATGAAGCTGTGCAGCACCAGGCTCATGACCAGCGGCCGGCGCGCCGACTCCTCGAGCATCTCGTCGAACTGGTCGACCAGGTTCTCGCAATAGAGCTGCGAGGGCGTGCGCCGCGATACGCTCTCCAGCGAATCGTTGAGGTCGTGCGCGTAGGGGATGGAGAGGATCGGGCCGTGCTTGGTGCGGAACCAGACCGGCTGGTCGTCGAGCGGCCAGTCCATCATGTAGCGGAAGCCCGCCTCGCGCAGCAGGTCCGGCGAGTCATGCGTCTGCGAGATGTAGGGCGCGAGCCAGCCCAGCGGCCGCTTGCCTTCGTGCCTCGCGATCGTGTCAGCCGCTTCCTGGATCAATTGCTTTTCATTCTCATGACTTAAATCCACTTGGCGTTCCGCATTGGTCCGGCCGTGGCCGACGATCTCGTCGCCGCGGCGGCTGAACGCCGCCACCATCTGCGGGCAGTAGTCGTAGAGCGCGGTGTTGACCAGCAGCGCGTACGGCAGGTCGTAGGCCTCGGCGAGCTCGAGCAGGCGCCAGGCGCCGACCCGGTTGCCGTAGTCCCGCCAGGCGAAGCTGCGCGTGTTGGGCTGCGGATGCGGGGCCGCGTAGTCGTTGCCCAGGCCCTCGCCGAAGGAAAAGTGCTCGACGTTGAGGCACAGATGGACCGCGAGGCGCTTCCCGCCCGGCCAGCTGTAGTCCTTGCGCTCCGTGATTGCGGAATAGTCGTAGCGCCCGTGGGTTTCGAGCTTCATGTCGGAATATTATGCGTCCCCATGGACAAGCCAGAACTCACGATTCGCAACGGCACGGTCGCGACCGCGTCGGAGACGATGCGCTGCGACATCGGCATCAGCGGCGAGAAGATCGTCGCCATGGCGGAGCGTCTTCCGCCGGGGCGGCGGGACATCGACGCCACGGGCCGCTACGTGGTTCCGGGCGGCATCGACAGCCACTGCCACATCGAGCAGCTCTCCGGCATGGGCATCATGTCGGCCGACGACTTCTACAGCGGCACGGTGTCCGCGGCGTTCGGCGGCACCACCACCATCATCCCCTTCGCGGCGCAGCACCGCGGCACGTCGGTGACGACGACGGTCGCCGACTACCACGAGCGCGCGCGCTCCAAGGCGGTCATCGACTACGGCTTTCACCTCATCATCGGCGACCCCACGGACAAGGTGCTGCAGGAAGAGCTTCCCGCCGCGATCAAGGGCGGCATCACCTCGTTCAAGGTGTATATGACCTACCCGAAGTGGAAGCTGGAGGACTACCAGCTCCTGGAGGTCCTGAGCGTCGCCGAGCGCGAGGGCGCGCTGGTGATGGTGCACGCCGAGAACGACGACATGATCCGCTGGATCGCCAAGCGCCTGGTCGAGCGGGGGCACGGCGCGCCGAAGTTCCACGGCGTCGCGCACGACGCGCTCGCCGAGGCGGAGGCCACCAACCGCATCATCACGCTCTCCCGGCTGCTGGGCGCCCCGGTGCTGATCGTGCATGTCTCGAGTCCCGAGGCCACGAGGACCATTCGCGCCGCGCAGACCCTCGGCGCGCGCATCTACGCCGAGACCTGCCCGCAGTACCTGGTGCTCACCGCCGAGGACATGGACAAGCCCGGCGTCGAGGGCGCGAAGTGGTGCTGCAGCCCGCCGCTGCGAGACAAGGCGGCGCAGGCGGCGATCTGGGACGGACTCGCGAACGGCACGTTCCAGGTCTATTCCTCCGACCACGCTCCCTACAAGTTCGACGAGACGGCCAAGATTCCGCGCGGCGAGCAGACCACCTTCAAGGAGATGGCCAACGGCGTGCCGGGCATCGAGATGCGACTGCCGATCCTGTTTTCGGAGGGCGTGCTGAAGAAGCGCCTCACCCTCAACCAGTTCGTCGCGCTCGGGGCCACCAACCACGCGCGCATGTACGGGCTCTATCCTCGCAAGGGCACGATCGCGGTGGGCTCCGATGCGGACATCGCCATCTGGGACCCCGAGCTCGAGAAGCGCATCGACTATTCGATGATGCACGACGCGGTCGGCTACACGCCCTACGAGGGCCACGTCTACAGGGGCTGGCCGGAGACGGTGCTAAGCCGTGGTCGCATCGTCATTGAAAACAAGCAACTAAGAGTCGAGCGCGGTTCAGGCAAGTACCTCGCGCGCGGCGTACCCGGCCCGGTCGCCACGGCGGTGACGGTCGATGGGCCCGCCCGCCAACTAAGGAAGCTCATCCATGGCTAGAAACCTCAAGATCGCCGCGGCCCAGCTCGGGCCGCTCCACAAAGCGGACTCGCGCGCGGTTGCGGTTTCCAGACTGAAACAACTCCTGCAGGAAGCGCACGCCATGGGAGCGAAGTTCGTCGTCTTCCCCGAGCTCGCCTTCAGCACCTTCTTCCCGCGCTGGTGGATGGAAGACCAGAAGGAAGTCGATCAAAGATTTTTCGAACGTGAGATGCCGTCCAGGGAAACCCTCCCCCTGTTCGACGAGGCGAAGAAGCTCGGCATCGGCTTCTACCTCGGCTACGGCGAGCTCACCCCCGAAGGCCGGCACTTCAACACCGCGATCCTGGTCGCGCCCGACGGCACGATCGTCGGCAAGTACCGCAAGATCCACCTGCCCGGGCATGCCGACCACAAGCCCAAGGCCGCCTTCCAGCACCTGGAGAAGAAATACTTCGAGGTCGGCGATCTCGGCTTCCGGGTGTGGAAGTTCATGGGCACCATCACCGGCATGCTGATCTGCAACGACCGGCGCTGGCCCGAGGCCTTCCGCTGCCTCGCCCTGCAGGGCGCCGAGATCGTCGCCCTCGGCTTCAACACCCCGACCGAGAACCTGCACTACCCCGAGCCCCCGGCGCTGCGCGTGCACCACCACCTGATCATGGCGCAGTCGATGGCCTTCCAGAACGCCACCTGGCTGGTCGAGACCGCCAAGGCCGGCGCCGAGGACGGCTTCCGCATGTTCGGCCATTCCGTGATCGTCGCCCCGACCGGCGAGATCGCCGTAAAGAGCCAGACCGAAGAAGACGAGGTCATCTGCTTCAACTGCGACATCGACCTCGCCGCGAACCTGAAGAAGACCATGTTTAACTTCGCCGCCCACCGCCGCCCCGAGCACTACCGCCTGATCGTCGACCGGGTGGGCGCCGAAGTCACCCCGGCGAACGACTAGTGAAAGCCTTCTGTCGTCCCCGCGAAAGCGGGGACCCCGTTTCGCCGTGGATCTAGAGCTCTCACAACTCCCTCCCCACGAGCGCTACAAGCTCCTCATCGGCCTCGTCATCCCGCGGCCGATCGCCTGGGTCTCGACCTTGAGCGAGAACGGCGTCGCCAACTGCGCGCCGTTCTCCTTCTTCAACGTCATCTCGGAAGAGCCGCCCCTCTGCATCATCAGCTTCAACTGGCGCTCCGACGGCTTGCTCAAGCACACCCTCAAGAACATCCGCCGCACCGGCGAATTCGTGGTGAACCTGGCCGACGAGGGCACGGCGAACGCCATGCATCTCTCCAGCACCGAGCTGCCGGAAAGCGAAAGCGAGTTCTCGGAATACGGCCTGACGCCGGCGCCGGCCAAGCTGGTCAAGCATCCGCGCATCGCCGAGGCGGCAGCCTCGTTCGAATGCCGGCTCGAGCGCCGCATCAGCTTCGGTCCCGAGCGTGAAATGGTGGTGGGCGAGATCCTGCTCATCCACGCGCGCGAAGGCATCATCGATCCGGTGACCAAGCGCATCTCGGAAGAGCTCTACCGCCCGGTCGGCCGCCTGTTCGCGAACCGCTATTGCACGACCCGCGAGCGCTTCGGTTTGCCTGGAGCGTTGCCGCCCGGCAAAGCTTCATAGCACTAGTACACTCCCCGGCTAGTTCGAAGCCCCAATGGCCGCCCGACCGCTCACGACCCACTCCGGCCATCGGATCTTCTCGATACCGGCCGTTCGTAGTCTTACTCGATTAGCCTAGTAGCCCGCAACAAGATCGGGTTAGGCACTGTGATTCCCAGGGTCTTAGCGGTTTTCATATTGATCACGAACTCGAACTTGTTCGGCCGCTCCATGGGAAGATCGGCGGGTTTAGCGCCCTTGAGAATCTTGTCCACGTACGCCGCGGCGCGCCGGAACATGTCGGAACGGTCCGGCCCGTAGGCCAAAAGCCCCCCCAGCATCCGTGAATTCCGAAAATTGGAATATCGACGGCAGACGGCTCTTTGCCGCAAGGTCGGCAATCCGCTTAAAGTTCCCAGCAAGCAAAGGTGCTGGCATAACTGCAAGAGCGCCAGCGCGCTCCTTGGTCGCGTCTTCGAACGCTTTGTGGAAATCGTTTGTGCTTGATACTTCCAGCGGAAGGAGCTGGATCGCCAACTGTTGTGCCGGGATTTGAAGTTCTTTCCAGTTGAGCGTCGAGACAGGGTTCTGCGGATCCCAGAGCACGGCGACGCGCGAGAGATTTGGGACCACGTCTTTGAGCAGTTCGAGCCGTTTTCCTGCCAGTTCGACGCTTATTTGGGATAAACCCGTGACGTTACCCCCGGGACGCGCCTCGCTCTCAACCACCTTAAGGGCAACAGGGTCGCCAGCAGCCGCCACGACAATCGGGATCGTACTGGTCGCTTCTTTGGCAGCCAGGGCATCGATGACAAGCGCGGCGACGATGACGTCAACCTTTTGGCGGACGAGATCGGCTGCGATTTCAGGAAGGCGATCACTTCTACCTTCCGCGTAGCGGTACACGATGCTGATGTTCTGGCCCTCAATCCATCCGAGGTCGCGTAGACCGAGCCGGAGCGCTTGGTGCCAGGACGCGGTCGCGGAAGGCGAGAAAGGAGACAGGAGCCCGATACGGAAGGCTTTCCCGGTCTGCTGCTGAGCGAAGGACATAAGCGGCGTTGCGAGCGGCCCCGCGCCAAGCATAATGAACAATCTGCGACGAGTGTTCAATGCTCTCCCTTGGCAGTCGCGCGGTTACGCTCCGAACGCCACAAATGCCATTACTCGGTTACCGACCACGAATTGCGATTATGCATCGGATGGCTCCTTGTGGCCGCATAGCGACCATGATTGAGTCAGCTTTCGGTCTGCTCAGCGATTTCTAAGGCGTCGTCAACTTCGATGCCGAGGTAACGGACAGTGCTTTCGAGCTTTGTATGCCCGAGAAGAAGCTGCACGCCTCGCAGATTCTTTGTTCTTCGATAGATTAGCGTCGCCTTTGTTCGGCGCATGGTGCGGGTCCCCTAAGCGGTGCAGTCCAGGCCTATGGAGCCAACCCATTGGTCAACGATTCTGGCGTACTTGCGAGTGGAGATGTGAGGCGAGCGCCTAGTTCGGCTCGGAATTAATAGTCTCCTAACCGTAGCTGCGCCTTGGCGATCCAAGCTACGATCGCCTCCCGTGTTTGCTCAGTCAACTCGAACTGGACTGGTCGCTGCGTTCTCCGCTGCACCACCATGGCGCGAGCAAATACCCGGCTGCCTTGCGCTACGTCACTGACCCGCAGGCTCACGAGGTCGCAGCCACGGAGCTTGCTGTCCAACGCGAGATTGAAGAGCGCGAGCTCACGAGCGCGCTTGGCGAGCTGCACACGGATGCGGATTGCCCAGATCTCCTTGAGGCGCAACGGTGGCTTCTGGCCCACCAGCTTGCCCTTGTTCCAGGGCGCCTCCGGCACTGCAACCGGATTGGAGATTTCCATGGCACGACTCCTTGGGATGGAGTCGCGTTTACCTTCCCCTCATGGGCGCTGTTCGACCTGACGCGGACATTCAGAAAGTTGCGTCTGGCTCCCTTAAAACCGTCATTCGTTTAGCCAATCGTCGACACTCCATCAAGGTCTCAGGCAATAGCCGTTTCGTCGGCATCGTCGGGCAACGGCACGAACGACCTGGCCGGTGACGCGAAGAAGACGGGGTGCAATTGATCGATGTGCTGTTGCGCCAGATTCTGGCCGAGAGTCTTCATAACGGGGATTTCCTTGGAGCTGTCCAGCTCGAAATGTCCCGCCGGAGCTGAAGCCTCGATACGAAAAATCCGCTGCGGCGGATTGCCGCGGTCGCAGAGCAGTAGGCACGCGGACGTGGTAGGACTTCAGCCACCCGTGGTCGGCGTGACCGCGGTCGCTAGCGCGCCTGATCTCCATAGGCACCTACCCGGCCTGCAGATGGGCTTCGACCTGCCAGAGCAGCTTGTCCACGCCGCGCGACACTCCCGTTAAGAGATCCGCGGTGTCGGCGTCAGGCAGCGCGCCGGCCTCGTCGATCGCCGCGCGCACCGACTTGCCGAAGTGCGCGAGCGCCGCCGAGAGCGCCTGGCAGTGCTCCTCGCCCGACTCGATCTCGAGCGGGTACTCCTCGAGGCGCGAGCGCGTCGCCGCCATGCGCACCGTGCCGTAGGCGGTGCCGCCCAGCGCCACCGCGCGCTCGGCGATGTCATCGGCGTACTCCTCGAGCGCCTCCTCTACCTTATCGAAGAGCTCGTGCAGAGCGATGAAGTTCGGCCCCTTCACGTTCCAGTGCGCCTGCTTTGCCTGCAGGTGCAGGTCGAGCGAGTCGGCGAGTTGCTGGTTGAGGAGGACCACCGCGCGCGCGCGCCCCTTCGCCGGCAGGTCGTTCTGCGTCGCCCAGAGCTTTCGTACTCGCGTTTCCATGTCAGATCTCCTTAGAGAGCCCCGCAGCCGCAGCCGGCAGGCGCCGGCGCGCAAAGCCTATTACCGCAAAGCGGATGCCTCCGACGCCCATAAGCGCGACCACCAGGTTTACCCTATCGAATACGCCGCGGTAGAAGCCATCCGCCACCGGCAGCGCGAACAAGAGGCCACCGGCCATGGCTGCGCCCCAACGATCCGCGGTACGGCGGAGCAGCCTCATTCGAGCACCGAAAGGTCTTGCAAAACTGTCGGCAAGAGTTCGCTGACCGTCGGATGGATGCGCACGCGCCGCTGAAACTCGGGGTACGGCATGCCCGAGTACGCCGCGTCCAGGACCGAATGGACGGACTCGTCGGCCCCTACGCCAAACAGCGCGGCGCCCAGGATGCGTTGCGAACCCTCCTCTATGTGGATCTTGAGGAAGCCGTGTGTTTCTCCCTTTTCCACCGCACGCGCCACTCGAGCCATCGGCCGCTTTCCGACTAGCGCCCTTAGGCCTTTCCTCCGGATCTCGGCCTCGCTCATACCCACACGACCGAGCGGCGGGTCGATATAGAGCGCGTACGCCTGGATCCGATCCGTATGCTTGCGGCCGGCGCTCGCAAGCAGGTTGTCGGCGACGATCTCGTAGTCGTTGTAGGCGGTGTGGGTGAAAGCGCCCTTGCCGTTGCAGTCGCCGAGTGCCCAGACATTCGGGTTCGATGTGCGCAACGCATCGTCCACCTCGATGTAGCCGCGCTTGTCTGTCCTGATGCCCGCCACCTCGAGGCCGAGATCGTCGGTGTTTGGCACCCGGCCCACTGCGAGCAGAAAATGGGTGCCCGCTTCGCGCGGCGCTCCCTCTCTGCAATCCAGCCCGACGGACACGCCATGCGGCTCCTTCCGGGCTGTGATGCATTCCGCCCCCAAGCGCAATGCAATGCCTTCGCTCCGCAGAACGTCCTGGATAGCTAGGGATACGTCCTCGTCCTCGCGGCCGACGAGCCGCTCGCCCATCTCGATCACCGTCACGCGCGCCCCGAAACGCCGGAACATCTGCGCGAACTCGAGCCCGACGTAGCTGCCGACGATCAGGAGGTGCTCTGGGACGAAGTCGACGTCCACCATGCTCACGTTCGTCAGGTAAGGCACGGCGTCCAGGCCCGGCATGTTAGGGACGAACGGCCGGCCGCCGACGTTCAGGAAGATTCTCTCGGCTCTCAGTTTCTCGGATCCCACGCGCATTTCCGTCGGGCTGACGAAGCAAGCATGCCCGCGGTACACCGTCGCGCCCTTCAGGCTGCCCATCCATTGCTCGAGACCGGTTCGGGAGCGCAGGACGATTTCATCCTTGCGCGCCTTGACGCGCTTCATGTCGACGCGCGGCGTGCCGTCGACGATGACCCCGTAATGTTCGGCGCGGCTTGCCGCGTAAGCGGCGTACGCGCTGGCCACCATCGCCTTGGTCGGCGTGCAGCCGTCGTTCACGCACGTGCCGCCGAACTTGTCCCTTTCCACTACGGCGACCTTCATACCGGCGCCCGACAAACGCGCAGCCAGGCTGGGACCGGCCTGCCCCATGCCAACGATCAGGGCATCGAAGTTTGTCACGGACTTTGCCGATCCCTTCTAGTTGCCGTCCTTGTAGGGGCTTTCGCACACCCAACCGGCATGCACGAACCCGCCGTCCTTCCAGCTGTAGTAGGGGACGCTCCGGAAGGTGCCCTCGGGGCAGGCTTGGTCCGATTCGACGACGACGTCGCCGTCGTAGGCTGACGCGGAAAGCGCAACGCCCGCAAGGACGCCGGCTAAGAGTGCATGGCGATATTTCATGAGTGTCTCCTGTTCGCTAGGGAAGTAGATGGCCTTCCGCGCTCTCGATGCGCACTTCGGGCCCCTGAAGAATTACGCGTACGCGCTGCCTGGGCGCGAAGATCTGCACCCCGGTGTGCACGACGGTTAACGCCCGCCCATCGTCCAGCATCACGAGGAGCTCATCTGCACTCGGCGGTTTGTAAGCGTGCTCGAATACACCGGCCAGCCCAATGACATCCTCCGTAAGCCGCACCTCGCGCACTCTTTCGACGATTCCGTAGGAAGCAAGAGCGAGCACGCCGTCAGCAAGGCCCGTAGTCGACACGAAGGCTCCCAGCAGGAACAGTGCGACGGCGACCGAGCGCTTCGACATGTCGATCTATCCAGCTACGCAGCAACGGCTCTCGACTCCAGCCGCAGACCCCTGAGCGCGCCGGCCCAGCCGATGACTTCGTCGAGCATGACGTGCAATTTCGCCTCATGGCGGGGGTCGGGCCTAAAGACCGCCATGTTCTCGAAGTCGGTGAAAAGAGAGAGCATCACCTGCGTCGTCACGTCGGCGAGCTTCAGATTGCCCATCACCGTACGGAGATGCTCGACGGCCCGCGCTCCGCCGATGGCGCCATAGCTCACGAACCCCGCCGCCTTGTCGTTCCACTCGGCGTAGAGATAGTCGAGGGCATTCTTCAGAGCGGCCGAGGTGCCGTGGTTGTATTCGGGCACCACGAACACGTAACCGTCGAAGGACGCGATCTTCGCGGCCCAGCGCTTCGTGTGCTCATGGCTGTAGCGGCCGAGCGCCGGCGGCAGCGGCTCATCGAGAAGCGGCAGATGGTAGTCGGCGATGTCGACCAACTCGAAGTTCGCGTCACGGCGCGTGGCCGCAAGTTGGAACACCCAGCGCGCAACGGCGATGTTGTTGCGACCGGGGCGCGTGCTTCCTGTAATGATGGCGATTTTCATGTCCTGGATTGGAGCATCACGAAGAATGCGAGTCACTAGGACATAGGTATCGATCGATACCTATGGAGTACGGGACTGGTCGCGAACCGGCAGCTTGCGAATGCGCCTGCCGCTCGCCGCGAAGATCGCGTTTGTCAGCGCCGGCATGACGCAAGAAGTGCCCGGCTCACCGATTCCCCCTGGCGCTTCGACAGACTTCACCAGGTGAACGTCGATGCGCGGCGTTTCGTGGATGCGCAGCACCCGGTAATCGCCGAAGTTGGTCTGCTCTACCCGGCCGTCCTTGATCGTGATCTCTCCGTGCAGCGCGGCTGAAAGACCGAACACGATGCCGCTCTCCATCTGTGCGCGAATGGTGTCGGGATTGACCTGGACGCCGCAGTCGACCACGCACCACACGCGCGTCGGCGTGACCGTGCCGTCCTTTTCGACGCGGAGCTCGACGACCTGCGCGATGAAACTGCCGAAGCCGGTGCAAAGCGCGATGCCGCGGCCCTCCCCTGCTGCGAGCGGCTTGCCCCATCCCGAGCGTTGCGCGGCGATCTGCAGCACCGCCTTCGCACGCTCGTTGCCCTCGAGAAGAGCGACGCGGTAGGCGAGCGGATCGGCATTCGCGTTGGCCGCAAGCTCGTCGATGAAGCTTTCCACCACGAAGGTGCCGCGCGTTACGCCCACACCGCGCCAGAAGGCAGTCCTGATGCCGGTCGGCGGTTCCTGCTGGACCCAATCGACGAGGATATCGCTGAAACCGTAAGGCGGATGCGCCGACCCTTCGACCGCGTCGGGATCGACGCCGTCCTTGATCCGGGCAGGGCTGTAGCGCGCGACGATGGACGAGCCGGCGATGCGGTGCGACCAGGCCACGGCCTTGCCCTTCGTGTCCATTCCCGCGCTGATGCGATCGTAGTAATAGGGCCGGTACATGTCCTGCTGGATGTCCTCCTCGCGGCTCCAGATCACCTGGACCGGCCCGCGCACGTGCTGCGCGATCTGGACCGCCCGTGCCGTGCCGTCGAACTCGAGGCGGCGGCCGAACCCCCCGCCCAGCAGATGATTGTGGATTCGCACCTGCTCGCGCTTGAGGCCCGTGAGCTTCATGACGACCGCCTGCGTGATGCCGGGGATCTGAGTGCCGACCCAGATGTCGCAACCGTCTTCCGCCAGATGGACGGTGCAGTTCATCGGCTCCATCGTTGCGTGCGCGAGGAAGGGCTGCTCATACACTGCATCCAGCCTGCGTGCAGCGCCTGCGATCGCCTTGGCGGCATCCCCCGCGCGGCGCGCGACCGCGCCAGGCAGTGTCGATGCCTGGGCGAGCTGAGCCACGATGTCGGCGGTGGAGACCTTTGCGTTGGGTCCCGCGTCCCACCTCGGCGATGCGACGGCGAGGCCCTGCTTGGCCGCCCAGGTGTTTGTCGCGACGATGGCGAGCGCGTCGTCAAGGCGCACGACCTGCGCCACGCCAGGAACGCCCTTCGCCTTCGCTTCGTCGACGAAGGCAAGTTTCCCACCCAGGGTAGGCGAAGCTGCGATCACCGCGAATTGCATCCCCGGAAGCCGGGTATCGATACCGAACTTCGCCCTGCCGTTGACCTTGCCGGCCGCGTCGAGGCGGCGCTGCGGCGTGCCGACGAGCTTGAAGTTCGCGGGCTCTTTGAGCACGACCTCCTCCGGCACCGGGAGCTTCGCCGCGGCATCCGAGAGCTCGCCGTAGCCAAGCGTGCGCCCGGTGGGCACGTGGATCACTGTGCCGCTCTCCGCGCGACAGCTGGACGGATCGACGCCCAAGCGTTGCGCGGCTGCCGTGACCAGCATGACGCGCGCCGTCGCCCCGGCCCGGCGCAACGGAAGGTACGCGCCTCGAATGGAGGTCGACGAACCTGTAAGCTGGTAGCCGATCAGCGGATTGATATAGAGCTTGTCGTCCGGCGCCGAGTGCTCGATCGCGACCTTGCCGACATCGACCTCGAGCTCCTCGGCTATCAGCATGGGGATGGACGTGTATGTTCCCTGGCCCATCTCGATGTAAGGCATCACGAACGTGACCTTGCCCGCGCGATCAACGCGCAGGAACGCGTTCGGCGCGAACGTCGCGTTGCGTATCCGGCCCTGTGCAGGAAGGCCGAAGCCGAGCATCAAACCACCAGAGGTCGCCGCCGCCACGCTCAACCTGAGAAATTCCCGCCTTTTCATGTCACACCCGCGGCCTTCTTGATTGCTGCGCGGATCCGCGGATATGTGCCGCAGCGGCAGATGTTGCCGGCCATGGCGTTATCGATATCGGCGTCGCCCGGCCGGGCATTGGCGGCGACAAGTGCGGCTGCAGACATGATCTGGCCGGACTGGCAGTACCCGCATTGCACGACGTCCAGAGCAAGCCACGCGGTCTGGACCTTCTTGCCTGCTGGCGTGGCGCCGATGCCTTCGATGGTGGTGATGCGCTTCCCGGCCGCGGCCGAAACGGGCGTGATGCAGGAGCGCACCGGCTCTCCGTCGATATGAATCGTGCACGCGCCGCACAAGCCGGCGCCGCAGCCGAACTTCGTGCCGGTCATCGCCAGCACGTCGCGCAGCGTCCATAGCAACGGCATGTCGCCGGCGACGTCCACCGCATGGACCGTTCCGTTCACGTGGAGCTCGACCATGGCGGCCTACCGCGGCAAGGGCTTGCCGGCGTGCTCGCTCGCCATGTACTCCGCGTACCACTCCGGCCAGCCCGCGGTGTCGGACTTGCCGATGCGCTTCTCGTGCTCGCCGTGCGCGAGCGCCGCGCGGCGCATCGCCTGCGCGAGCTCGGCAGCCGAGCCGAACGTCAACCCATCGGAGTCCACGCGTCCCGGCAGGCGCGCGGTGATCTCCTGCAGCAGCCAGGCGTTGCCGTCGGGGTCCTTGAAGGTGGCGTACGAGGCATAGCTGCGGCGCTCCGGATGGAGTCCGCCCTGGAAGCTTTCGCCGGGGGCGTGGTGGTGGAACGCTTGGCTCACCTCGACACCGCGCTGGATCAGCCCGGAACGCGCGGCTTCGATGTCGGATACGACAAGGAACAGGCCCTGCGCCGAGCCGGGCTCGGCCGGCGTGACCCCCTTGCCAAAGTGGATGGAGCACGCCGAGCCCGGAGGGGTGAACTGCACGCCGCGGAAGGCGTCGCCTTTGATGAAGTCGCCGTCGAGCCGCCAGCCCAGGCCGCCGTAGAAGCGCTTGGCGCGATCCACGTCCGAAACAGGGATGACGACGACCTCCAGCTTCATCTCGACCGCGCGCGCTTTCGCCGTCTTAACGGAGGGCTCTGCTGCTACCTCGACTGTGCTCATGGTTCGGCTCCTTTCGAATGGGAGCGCCATCACACCGCAGCGCCTCCGGCGAGTCGATTAGACGATGGTCTCGGCCGACACCTAGGTATGGGGCGACACCATCGTCCAATCGACCAGGCTGCTCACGTCTGGTGTCATGCCACGCTCCATACACGAGGATCGTTCATGACGTCCGAGAAACTGCGCTTCAAGTCGGCCGCGCTTGCCTTGGCGCTCTGTGTCTTTTCCTCGCCGGTCGCAGCCGATGACCGGTCGATCCGCTCCTTCAAGTTTCACGCCCAGAAGGCGGCGCTCGACGATCTGCGTCGACGCATCAAGGCCACCCGCTGGCCCGACAGGGAAACCGTCGCCGACCGCTCACAGGGCACGCAGCGGGCGAAGCTGCAGGAACTCGTTCGCTATTGGGGCAGCGGCTACGACTGGAGGAAGGCGGAGGCGAAGCTCAACAGCCTGCCGCAGTTCGTCACGACGATCGACGGAGTCGACATCCACTTCATCCACGTCCGCTCGCGTCATGCGGATGCCCTGCCGATCATCGTCACCCACGGCTGGCCGGGTTCGGTCCTCGAGCAGATCAAGCTCATCGAGCCGCTCACCGATCCCGCTACATACGGTGGGCGAGCGCAGGATGCCTTCGACGTCGTCATCCCTTCGATGCCCGGTTTCGGCTTCTCGGGCAAGCCGACCTCCCCGGGCTGGAACCCGGACCGCATCGCCCGAGCCTGGGCGGAGCTGATGAAGCGCCTCGGGTATACGCGCTACGTCGCGCAAGGCGGCGACTGGGGGTCGCCCGTCTCGAGCGCGATGGCCCGCCAGAAAGCGGCGGGCTTGCTCGGGATACACATGAACTTGCCGGCGACCGTACCGGCCGAGATCGCAGCCGTGCTCGCCACCGGCGGCCCTGTGCCCGCGGGACTGTCGGAGAAGGAGCGCGCAGCCTTCCTCTCGCTCGACACGTTCTACAAGAAGCGCAGGGCCTACGGCGCCATGATGGGGACGCGGCCGCAGGTGATCGGCCAGGTGCTGACCGATTCTCCGGCGGGGCTCGCGGCCTTCATGTACGACTACAACGACGGCGAGCCCGAGCGCGTGATCGGCAAGGACGATTTCCTCGACAACGCCACGCTGTACTGGCTGACGAATAGCGCCGCCTCGTCGGCGCGGATCTACTGGGAGACGAGCGGCCAGAGCGTCGTCCTCGCGGCCGCGCAGAAGACGGCCGAGATCTCGCTGCCCGTCGCCATCACGGTGTTCCCCGGAGAGGTATACCAGGCGCCCGAAACCTGGGCCCGGCGCGCCTACCGCAACCTCATCTACTTCAACGAAGTCGACAAAGGCGGCCACTTCGCAGCCTGGGAGCAGCCCGAGCTCCTGGCCGCCGAGCTGCGCGCCGCTTTCCGGTCGCTTCGCCGATTCCCCCTCCCCTAAACGAAAGGAGAACCACATGAGAGCGACTCGATTCATTGCGGCAGCGGCGCTCATCGCCGCGACTGCCTTCGCACCGGACGCTGCGCTGGCGCAGTGGACTGGCATCAAGCGTACCGACGTGGAGCGCAAAGACCTGAGCGCCCCCGGGCGTGAAGTGATCCAGGTCCTGGTCGAATTCGCGCCCGGCGTCTCTGCGCCCAGGCACGCGCATCCCGGCGAAGAGATCGCGTACGTCATCGATGGCGTGTTCCTGTACGAGCTCGACGGCAGGCCGCCGGTGACGCTCAAGGCCGGCGAGGCGCTGTTCATCCCCGCCGGAACGTTCCATGTGGTGAAGAACGTCGGGAGCGGTAACGCGGTGGAGCTTGCCACGTACATCGTCGAAAAGGGGAAGGCCCTCCTCGTACCTGGCGACTAGAGCGTGAGCGACAGTACCGACCTGCAATCTGGTCATCCGCCCGCTACCCGCGTCCCGTGCACTGTCTGTCAGCGCGAAATTCCCTTGTCCGCAGCTGTCTGGCGGGAGTCTTCCGACTACGTGGCGCATTTTTGCGGCCTGGAATGCTACGAACTGTGGCGCAACCAATCAGGCAGTCCATGAAGCTGCAGAGCCAAGACATTCGGAAGTTCGTCAACGTCAGATCGGTGTCGGTGACGGAGCGGGTCTCCGGTCGCGGCGGCGACACAGAATAGCGATGAATGCCGCGGAGCTCTTGGTGCACTGCCTCGAGAACGAAGGCGTCCAGTACGTCTTCGGCATCCCGGGGGAAGAGAACATCCACATCATGGACGCGCTTTCGCGAAGCCGTATCCGCTTTGTCCCCACGCGCCACGAGCAGGGCGCGGCGTTCATGGCGGACGCCACTTCGGCATCGACTTCGGCAACCCCGACCTCGTCGCTTACGCGAGCAGCTTTGGCATGCGAGCCCGCAGCATCGAGCGCGCCGAAGAGCTTCTACCAGCGTTGCGCGCAAGCCTCGACGCCGGCGCCCCTTCGCTGATCGACTGCCCGATCGACTACCGGGAAAACGAGAAGCTCACCCAGGCTTTGGGCGAGGTCATCTGCCGGGGCTGAGCGCCGTCGCGAAGGTGTGGTTGTCGAACCGGCGCGGACGCGACAGAACGGCCATGTGTCGGACCTGATCCACGCGAATTTCCTCGCTCGTCCCGTCGTGATGACGAATGACCAAAAACTCTGCGGGTGGTCTGACCGCCAGATCGACAGCTCTCCCGACGACTGTGCGTCCGTCGCGCGTCGTGAGCTCGACGTCGTAGCGGTCCATGCAAGCGATCTCGAACATCTCGTAGTCTGCACACGAGATCGGGACATAGTCTCCTTCAGGTGCCATGACTTGACTCCTTCCTCGACTGGGCGGCGATCATGCCGGCCTGGGTGGGAACAGCCAGCGCGCGAAGACGCGCGTGAGGACTGGCATGACGACCCAGGTCAGCCCGGCGACGATCATTGCGGTGACGAGCACGTTCAGGAGCAAAGGGGGCCAAGTCGGCAGCAACCAGGCGCCTAGCCGCGGCAAGGCTGCCGTGAGCGGATATGCGCCGATCAAGGTCACGAGCGCCATCTTGATCCGGGCGGGCGGCGCCGGGCGCGGCGACTCGGGTGGGGTGAACCAGCCCCCGAGCCCGTCGCGCTCCTCGATGTACGGGTCCTGCTCCGTGAGCTCGCGGAGACGCACCATCCATACGCGGTACTCCGGCGCATCCTTGAACGCTTTCCGCGCTCTCCAGTCGGAGAAATGGTGCACGACCGTGTACTCGCGAGAGCCTCCTGGCTGCGGCCGCAGCACGTCGACGCCATGGTTGCCGGGGAAAGCGAGCGCGAAGTCAACGAGCGCGCGCATCGCGAGCTCGAAGTCAGCCTCCGCACCGGGCTTCACTCGGCGGCGCACCACGACCGTAACGGGTTCGGTTCGCACGGACTCAACGGGCCGCAACGCCCGGCTGCAGGACGATGTGCTTGTACTCGACGAAGTCGTCGAGTGCTGCTAGGCCCCTCAGCCGGCCGCGGCCGCTCTGCTTGTAGCCGCCCTCCTCGAACTCGTCTCGGACCACCACCCAATCGTTGATCCATACCGTACCGGCCTCGAGCTCGCGCGCGATCCGCAATGGACGATCCACATCCCGCGACCAGACGGAGGCCGCCAGGCCGTATTCGCTGTCATTGGCCAGCGCGATTGCATCGGCTTCGGTGTCGAAGACCTGCATCGTCTGCACCGGCCCGAACACCTCTTCCTGAACAATCGGCAGCCGTGAGTCCTCGACCTCGAGAAGCGTCGGGCGGTAGAACGCGCCCTTGGCGAGAGGGCCGTCGGTGATGGGACCGCCGCGCACGATGACCTTGCCGCCGGCAGCAATGGCCGCTTCGACCATCTTGTTTACCCGCTCGACGCTCGCCCTGTCGATCAGCGACCCCATCTCGCTTTCAGGATCGGAGGCCGGCCCCACCTTTACCTTGGCAAGGCGCTCGCCAAGGCGTTCGCGAACCCTGTCCGCAATCCCGCGCTGCACGAGGAGGCGGCTTCCCGTCATGCAGAACTGCCCCGCGAAGACCGTGAGCGCCTTCTCGATCTTCGGCAGGGCCGCATCGAGATCCGCGTCGTCGAAGACGATGAGCGGCGTCTTCCCGCCCAGCTCGAGGCCGAACCGCTTGAGGCGTGAAGCGCCGACCTCGGAGATCGTTCGTCCCGTACGCGTGCTACCCGTGAAGCTGATCGTCGGAACGTCGGGGGATTCCACCAGGTAGCTCAGAACTTCCCGCCCGCCGGTGACCATGTTGACCGCACCCGGCGGAAGGCTTTCCACTTCGCCCATCACCTCGCTGACAAGCGCGTTCATTTGCGCGGTCTCCTCCGGCATCTTGACGACCACAGAACAGCCAGCCGCCAGCGCCGGGGCAAGCGAGCGGATGAGCAGCGCGACAGGGGCATTCCACGGCACGCTAATGCCCGCAACGCCCATCGCTTCGCGGAGAAGCAGTGACATGCGTCCCGCTTCCCACTCGGCCGCCCGGCCGTAATGCGCGCTCACGAGGGTGGCGCCGTAGCGCAGCCCCGGCGCAGCAAACCCAACTTCGAACAGCGCCTCGGGCAGGATCTTGCCGGTCTCGGCGGCAATCGCTTGCGCGAGCTCCGCGGCACGCGCTTCGAACCGAGCCGCCATCTCGTTGAGCGCACGGGCCCTGAGATCGCGATTCGTTTTCCAGTCGGTGTAGCGGAAGACGCGCGCCGCAGCCGCGACCGCGGCCGCGGCGTCGTCCTTCCTGCCGAAAGCATATGCGCCGATCTTCTCGCCCGAAGCGGGATTGATGCTGTCCCGATGGTCGGCCGAATCCCGCCACTGCCCGTCGATCCAGTGCCGGGCGAGCCGCTTCACTCTCGAGACCTCAGCGAAGCCGCGCACGTAATGGCTGCTCATGTCCGCTCCTTGGTCGAATGCCCAATCAGAGCAGGCGCACGCAGTTAGAGCAATTGCACCATGGTATCTGCGGCCGGCGTCGATCGACACCATCGTCCAATCGACCGCGGGCACCCGCTCTGGTCTGATTCGCTCACGCTGTGTGCTGACGATTTGACTTTACGTGAGGCCAAGACCATGGGTGCAGCAAAGCTGGTGAGTTTTACTGCCGCGGTATTCGCGGCGATCGCACTGGGCAGCACCGCCGGGCATGCCCACGAGCAGGAGCAGGTGAATGCCGTCTTCGAACATCCCATCCCGAACGTCCCGGGAAAGAGTCTGATCGCCTTCATCGTGACCTATCCTCCAGGCGGCAAGTCAACCTCCCATCGCCACGCCGGATCGGCGTTCATCTATGCGCATGTGCTATCCGGCGCGATTCGCAGCCAGGTCGACGACGAGCCCGTACGGGTTTATCAGGTCGGCGAGAACTTCCACGAGGTGCCGGGCTCGCATCACAGGGTGAGCGAGAACGCGAGCGACCACGAGCCTGCGAGCCTGTTGGCCGTCTTCATCGTCGACGCCAAGGACCATCCTGTGACCATGCCGGACGCAAGCCAGGGCTCGCCCCGATGACCCAGCGGATGAACTATGCAGAGGTCGCTCCACGAGGCATGAAGGCTCTTGGGTCGGTCCATGGCTACGTCGGCCAGAGTGGGCTGCCGGCAACTTTGATCGACCTCGTCTATCTTCGCGTCTCGCAGATCAACGGCTGCGCCTACTGCATCGAGACGCACGGAAGCGACCTGCTCAAGGCGGGCGTGCCGGTCGACAAGCTGCTGCTCGTCTCGGCCTGGGACGAGGCCGGCTCGGTTTTCAGCGAACAGGAGCAGGCGGCGCTGAAGTGGGCCGAGGTGGTCACCCGGGTCAGCGACACGCGTGTACCCGATGCGGCCTATGCCGAGGCCCGCGCCGCTTTCACCGAGAAGCAGCTTGCCGACCTCACCATCGCCGTCGGCCTGATCGGCGCCTACAACCGCCTGGCGATCAGCTTCCGCGTCCCACCGCTCGCCGCAGCTTCGCCGGCAGCGCCATGAGATCTGCGTACGACGCGGTGCAAGCTGAAGACGATCGCTCGCGAGTCACGAGACTGGCGTCCGAGTGGTATGCGTCGAATCCGGACGTGAGGCGGCTCCAGATCTACGAAGCGGACGAAACCGACCTTCCCGAAGCACGCGACATCCATGTCGTCGTCGCGCTCAGGCCTGTATGCGACAGCGATGACGTGAGCCCGATCTGGCTGGCGAAATGCAATCGCTGGCAGAAGCAGCTCCAAGCACTCATCGGACGCAGAGTGCATCTCGATTGGTTTGACGGCGGCAGTGAGGTGCCCTCATGCGCCGAAGGCACGGGGCACGCGCGCGTCTGTCTGGCCAGCGTTGCCTGGCGTGACTGCTGTACCGCTTCGTTGTCATCCGACACTTGGGCCGACACCTTCGTCCAATCGACCTAGCGCACGGCGTCTGGTCTGATGGCGTACACATCGTGATCTAAAGGAGTCGCTCCTATGAACCCCGAGAAACCGACTCATTGGCTGGCGCGCCTTCTCGCCGCGCTTTCTGCCGGCATGTTTCTGTTCGCCATCCCTTACTACGCCCACACCGCGTCGCCAGAAGCAGCCGGCGATGAGGCGATTCGCCCGTTTCGCGTGCAAGTTCCCAACGCCGAGCTCGCCGAGCTTCGCCAACGCATCAAGGCCACGCGCTGGCCCACCAGGGAGCTCGTCGCGGATCGGTCGCAGGGCGTGCAGCTGGGGACGCTGCGGGAGCTCGCGCGCTACTGGGCGAACGAGCACGACTGGCGCAGGGTCGAGGCAAGACTGAACGCGCTGCCGCAGTTCACGACCACGATCGACGGAGTGGAGATCCACTTCATCCACGTAAAGTCCCGGCATGAGAACGCGTTGCCGCTGATCATGACGCATGGCTGGCCCGGCTCGGTCATCGAGTTCCTCGAGACCGTCGGTCCCCTGACCGACCCGACGAAGCACGGCGGCGCCCCCGACGATGCATTCCACCTGGTGCTGCCGTCATTGCCCGGGTACGGCTTTTCGGGCGAGCCGACCGAGCTCGGTTGGAACACCGGCCGCATCGCCCGCGCGTGGGGGAAGCTGATGGAGCGGCTAGGCTACACACGCTACGTCGCCCAGGGAGGGGACGTGGGTGCCGACGTCACCGACGCGATGGGGCGCCAAGCGCCCAAGGGGCTGATCGGCATCCACCTCAGCTTGCTCGCCGGAGCGTTGGGCGTCGTCGATCGACTGCCGGCGGAAACCGAGCAGGAGCGCGCGGCGCACAAGGCGCTCGCGACGTTTACGACGGATGGCTTCGGCTACTTCCTGGAGCAGTCCACCCGGCCACAGACGATCGGCTATTCGCTGCTGGATTCACCCATCGGGCTCGCGGCCTGGTTGCTCGACCATGACACTGACAGCTACTACAAGATCTCCCGCGCGTTCGTCGATGGCAAGCCCGTGGGCAATCTCACCCGGGAGAGCGTCGTCGACAACATCACGCTGTACTGGCTGAAGCGGACGGGCGCCTCGGCCGCCCGGTGGTACTGGGAGTTCGGACAGACGCTGGCCGCAGCTCGTGCGGCCGGCAAAGCCCCGCCAGCGGTCTCGGTTCCCGTCGCCTTCACGACGTTCCCCGGCGAAATCTGGGCCGCCCCGCGCAGCTGGGTCGAGACGGTGTACCCCGGCCTCGCCTACTTCAACGAGGTCGACCGCGGCGGACATTTCGCGGCGTGGGAAGAACCGGCACTGTTCGCCGCGGAGCTGCGCGCTGCGTTCAGAACCCTCAGGCCGGCGCACTGAGAAGCCCGGGGGCAGCGCGTGACGATCGTCAAAGCCGCGGCAGTCCAGCTGAGCCCCGTGCTCTACAGCCGCGAGGGAACGGTAGACAAGGTCCTGCGAAAGATCCACGAACTTGGGCAAGCCGGCGTGCAGTTCGCCACGTTCCCTGAAACCGTGGTGCCGTACTACCCGTACTTTTCTTTCGTGCAGCCTCCCTATCAGATCATTTCCGGACGCGAGCATCGAAAGTTGCTCGACCAGGCGGTGACGGTGCCGTCACCCGCCACCGATGCCATCAGCGAAGCCTGCAGGGAAGCGCGCGTTGTCGCCTCCATAGGCATCAACGAACGTGACGGCGGAACCCTCTACAACACCCAGCTTCTCTTCGATGCCGACGGCGCCCTGATTCAACGGCGCCGCAAGACGACGCCCACCTACCACGAACGCATGGTCTGGGGTCAGGGCGACGGCTCGGGCTTGCGCGCCGTCGACAGCAGGGTCGGCCGCATAGGCCAGCTCGCGTGCTGGGAGCATTACAACCCGCTGGCGCGATACGCGATGATGGCGGACGGCGAGCAAATCCACTCCGCGATGTATCCGGGCTCGATCTTCGGCAAGCTGTTCGCCGATCAGACGGAGGTCAACGTCCGCCAGCATGCGCTGGAGTCGGCGTGCTTCGTCGTCTGCGCGACGGCTTGGCTGGATGCCGACCAGCAGGCGCAAATCGCCAAGGATACCGGCGGCAGCGTCGGCCCGATCTCCGGCGGCTGCTTTACCGCGATCGTCGCACCAGACGGTACCCTGATCGGCGAACCGCTTCGCTCGGGCGAAGGCGCGGTCATCGCCGAGCTCGACTTCACGCTCATCGACAAGCGCAAGCAGCTGATGGACTCGCGCGGTCACTATAGCCGGCCCGAGCTGCTCAGCCTGCGGATCGACCGCACCCCTGCCGTGCATGTTCACGCAGCTTGAAGACAATCGACCGCCACCGTCGCCGGCTGGTCGGCGCTGCCTTGATGGCCATCGCGGCGTCGCGCGTGGGTACGGCCGCGGCCGCTAGCTTGCGAATCATCATCAGCTCCTCAACGGAGGCAGAGCCTCGCCCTCCGGCACGAAGTGCAACGCGACGCCGTTGTTGCACCAGCGCTGCCCGGTTGGCCGCGGACCATCGTTGAATACGTGACCCTGGTGTCCGCCGCAGCGCGCGCAGTGATACTCGGTGCGCGGCCAGATCAGCCTGAAGTCGCGCTTCGTCGCCATTCCTCCCGGAACAGCACCTGATAGGCGTCGGGCGGCAGCAGCTGCCGCCATTCGGTGGGAGATTTCTGCAGTTTCTCGAAGGAGATCGCCGCAGCGGTCATGATGCTTCCTTGCTAGTAGCAGAAACTTCGAGGATCGGTTTGATGGTGACGCCATTCCGCTGGTCCTCGACCGCGCGATTGATCTCATCGAATGGATAGAACCGCACCAGCTTGTCGAAGGGGAACCGTCCCTGCGCGTGCAAGTCGATCAATCGGGGAATGAAGACATCGGGGATGGAGCTTCCTTCGACGAATCCCCGGACTGCCTGGCCTTGCACCAGCACACGGCTCCACGGCAGTTCCAGTTTTCGCTCTGCGGAAGGCGCCGCAGCCACCAGGGCCAGCGTCCCGCGCCTGGCCAGGCCGTCGAGCGCCCTGCCGATCAGCGTGTCCGCGCCGGCTGCATCCACGATGAAATCCACGCCGCGACCGGCGATCGCCCGGATCGCTCTACCGACATCGGGCGTACGCGTCGTGTTGACAACGTGGGTCGCCCCCAGTCGGCTTGCCAGCTCGAGGCGGCTGTCGTTCCGAGCGACGGCGATGATCGTTGCGCAACCGGATACCACCGAGCCGAGGATCGCCGCCATGCCCACGGAGCCGATGCCCAGGATGGCGATTGACGACCCGGGCTGCGGCCTCAGCCCGTTCATGACGGTTCCAGCCCCCGTCTGAATGCCGCAGCCCAGCGGGCCCAGCAGCTTGAGGGGGAGATCCTTGCCGACCTTGACCACGTTTCGCTCGCCGGCCACCGCGTAGTGCGAGAACGACGATTGCCCGAAGTACTTGATGAAAGCGCTCCGTCCGTCGGCGAGGCGGGCTGTCCTGCCGTTCGTGCCCGCCTGGAAGTTCAGGTCGAGGAAATGCTCGCAGTACATTGGCTCGCCTGACGCACATTGCCCGCATGTCCCATCGGAATCGGGAGCGATCACGACGTGATCCCCCGGGGCTACCTTCCTTACATGCTCGCCGACCCGTTCGACAACACCGGCTCCCTCATGGCCAAAGATCGCCGGAAACGGCGCGGGCAACTGCCCATCCCTGCTCCCAATGTCGGTATGACAGATGCCGACCGCCACAATCCGGACGAGCACATCCGCGGGCTGAAGATCAGGGAGCTCGATCTCTTCAACGACAAACGGGCTGTGCAGGCTGTGAACAACCGCGGCAGTGGTCTTCATTGGTTCCCAATCACGTGTGCGACAGCGTTCGCGTGACTAAGAACATGCAACGTGTGTGGCGCCAGGACAATTGCACGATGGTGTTGCCGCGGTCTTCGTGCGCGCCTCGCCGCGCGACTTATGGCTTCACAGCCAGCGCGACTTCTTGAACCGAACGTACAAGGCCAGGCAGATCGCCAGCATCACGGCCAGAACGACGGGGTATCCATAAGTCGCCGGTAGCCCGACCGTATTTGCGGCGTTCATGCTGTATACGCCGGCGATCGCCGTAGGTACGCCCAGTATCGCGGCCCAGGCGGCGAGCTGGCGGGTCGTGGTGCCCTGGCGTTGCTGCTCGAGCAGATTGCTCGCCTCGAAAACCGCCCGGATCACCTCGACCAGGCCGCCAGTCATCGCATTCAGGCGCACGAGGCGGTCGTGCACGTCGCGAAAATAGGGCTTGGCATCCGCGCCGATGCACGGGACATCCAGGTTCGCCAGCTTGCCGCATACATCTGCCATCCCCGCGAGCACATGCTGCAGATGAATCGCCTCGCGTCTGAGCCGAAAGAGCCGAGTGATCTTGTCGCGTTCAAGGAACGAATCCAGCAGATGCTGTTCCATCGCGAAGACCTCGTTCTCGACCATCTCGACGACCGGGAAGTAGCTGTTGACGACGACGTCCATCACGGCGTGCAGAAGGAAGTCGGGCCGGCGCTGCGATCCGCTTCGCAGCTTGTCGTTGACATGGTGGCCGTCGTCGCCATGGCGCACCGTGACGATGTGCTGCCGGCTCACGAACGCGTCGATTCCCGCGTACTTGATTTCGTCGCCCTCGAGTCGCGCGGTCTTCAGCGCAACGAAAATCTGGTTCTCGTAGACGTCGACCTTGGGGACGAGCGCGGGGCTCATCGAGTCCTTCACGGCGAGGCCATGCAAGCCAAACCGTTCCCGCAGGACGGCGAAGTCGCTATCGCCCGGATCGAGGGCCTCGATCCAGACGGGCGCCGATTCCTCGTCCCACGGCATGCCTCCTGTTGCGTCCATGCGCGCGAGCTCTAGCGCGATCTCAGGTGTCCTCGACATGCAAGCCTTTGGACCGCATCAGCATACGGCTCGGCTGGCCTGGTTCGAACCCGCCGCCGATGCGCATGTCGGCAGCCGGCGTATCCATGGCGAAAAGCCTCCCTGTTTGCCGCGCCGGCTCCGCCGACAGCCCCAGCATCGCCGCCATGGTGACAAGGTCCGGGAGGGACCGGGCGTTCATCTTCCGCATCATTCTTCCGCGGTGCGCTTTCACCGTGATCTCGCTAATGCCCAGCTCGCTGCCAGCCTGCTTGTTCAGGCGGCCCGCAACCACCAGCGCCATGACCTGCCGCTCGCGGCGGCTGAGCGCGGCATAGAGAGCGCGCAGCTCCTGCATTTGGGCCTGCTGATCGAGCGCGGCCGTGCTTTGTCCTATGGCGTGGTCTATCGCCTCCAGCAACACATCGTTCCTGCACGGCTTGGTCAAGAACTCGATCGCGCCCGCCTTCATGGCGCGCACGGTCAATGCCACGTCGGCGTGCCCGGTAATGAAGATGATCGGCATGTCGCTTCGGCCGACGAGGCGCTGCTGCACGTCCAGACCGTTGATGTCCGGAAGCCCCACGTCGAGCACCAGGCAGCTGGGGGCGAGCGCCCGCGGGCGGGAAAGGAACTCCCTTGCGGACGCGAACGTCTCCGTGTGCCAGCCCGCGCTTTCAATGAGTGATTTCAGGAACCCGCGGAAGGAAAAGTCGTCATCGACGACGAAGACTATGGGCTTGCCCGTCGCGCCTGAATTCGCTTCAACGTGACCGGCGACGGGAAACTGTGTAGTCATGGCGAAACCTCCTGCGGCTGCGCTCAGACTAGACAGCGCGCTCGTTCTGCGTATGTCGAAGCCAGGCACGTCTACGTCAGCTGAAACGTTGACCCGATCTGACTTCAGTGGAATGCACGGGCGAAGGTGCGGCCGCGCAGCACCTCGACCGTGTCCGGGCGTTTCTCGGCGAGGTCGGCGAGCGCTTGCATGAGGTCTTCGTAGAGCTCTTGGCCGGGGCTGTACCCGGGCCACGTGGAAATCTCGATATCCGTCACTTCCAGGTCCGCGCGCAGCGTGAAGCCGGAAAGCATGGGCATGCGCTCGAAGATTGCGGCGATATGCGTCTCGGCGAGCGCCTGCGAGCGCTGGCGGCGCAGAGCGTCTGATTGTTCGCTGCCCGACTTCATGAGGTTACGCTACGCGGGCAACGCGTCGCCACGGTGACGGCCAGGGCGCATCCTGTTACAGGCGAAGCATTGGATCTCAGGACCGGCCACCCCGGCTCACCGGTTGGCCGCTGTATCTCTTCACGATTGCTGGGTCCCGGACCCGCGCTCCGGCCGCGTCCCGCCCGTACTCGCGCAGGGCTCGCCGCTGACGCAGCAGGTCCCAGCACTGGTCGAGCTCGGTCTCGATGGCGGAAAGGCGCTTGCTCTCGGCTTGCTCGAGCGATTTACGCTCGAAGAGCGCGTGTTCCTCGGCGGCGAGTTTTTGGATGCGTGCGGCGACCGACGCGTCCTGGAATTTCTCCGTCATGTTAGCCACACCCCGCGTCGAGGAAGAACCAGGTGCGCCGCTCCGCCTCGTCGATCCAGGCATCGATCAAGGAAGCGCTGGCGATATCGCGATGCTCGTCGCAGACGCGGTGCGCCTCGCGCAGCTCGGCGAGCATGTCCTGCGGTCCCACATAGGCGGCATCATTGATAGGATCGGTCATCGCGTAAAGCTGATCGGCCTGCTCGCCGGGTTGCGGCGACCCCGAGGCCGGCGCGGAGACCTTTGTCGACGGGTTTGTTCAATCAGGCCTCCGTTGAAGTCTTGTTCCTGCGCCTTGGCAGCTTCCAGTGGGGCCGCACGAAGTGGCACGTGTAGCCGCCGGGATGCTTCAGGAGGTAATCCTGGTGCTCCGGCTCGGCCTCCCAGAACTCGCCCGCGGGAACGACCTCGGTCAAAGCCTTGCCGGGCCACAAACCTGAGGCATCGACATCGGCGATGGTGTCATCGGCAACCCGCTTCTGCTCGTCGCTGGTATAGAAGATCGCCGACCGATAGCTCGTCCCGACGTCGTTCCCCTGGCGATTGCGCGTGCTCGGGTCGTGAATCTGGAAGAAGAACTCGAGGAGCTGCCGATAGCTGATGCGGGCAGGGTCGAAGAGGATCTCGATCGCCTCGGCGTGTCCCTCATGATTCCGGTAGGTCGCGTTGGCACGGGTACCGCCCGTATAGCCTACCCGCGTGGACACGACGCCGTCGTAGCGACGGATGAGGTCCTGCATGCCCCAGAAGCACCCGCCGGCAAGAACCGCGCGCTCATGGGTCATTGGACCTCCTCTACCTGGTCCGTGTACGCCTCGTAGCCCTCGGCTTCCATATCGTCGCGATGGACGAACCGCAGCGACGCCGAGTTGATGCAATAGCGCAGTCCACCCCGGTCTCGCGGCCCATCGGGGAAGACGTGCCCCAGATGGCTGTCTCCGTGCGCCGAGCGCACCTCGGTCCGGACCATTCCGTGCGTGACATCGCGGATTTCATTGATGTTCGCAGGGTCGATCGGTTTGGTGAAGCTCGGCCAGCCCGAGCCCGAGTCGTATTTGTCGGAGGAGGAAAACAGGGGCTCACCCGACACGATGTCGACGTAGATGCCCGGCTCCTTGTTGTAGAGGTACTCTCCGGTCCCGGCGATCTCGGTGCCGTTCTGCTGCGTTACGCGATACTGTTCCCGGGTGAGCTTCGAAATCACCGCCGGGTCCTTCCTGGGCTTTCGCACATCGTTCTCCTGGAGTTGGTGCTCTACTTTGACTAATGGTAGGCACGCTTGAGCACCCGACGATGTCGCGCGCCGCCGGCGTCGTGTCAGTTGTCATGGCGAAAACATCGCGCGCACCAGCGTCGGGTGCAGACTCCACGGTCATGGTCGATGAGAGCCTGCTTCTTCGCATGTCTGCCGAACGAGCCGCGCAATTCCAGGCGCGCGTCACCGCCCTCTTCGAGCGCTTGCCCATGCTGTGCGGCTTCCACGTCACCGAGGACCTTCGGGCGGTCGCGATTGCCGTGCATACCTGGCCGGGCTGGGCACCTCAGCCCGCGTTCGCTGAAGAGATTGCCGCTGCGCTCGAGCTTCTGATCGTCGATGACGCCGAAGACGCCGCCGCGTTGCTGCGCGGAATGACATTCGCGCGCCAGCTGCACTGACCCGCAGGTCGGCTGCGCCCTCACAGTGCCGGTGGAGCCTTGCGCCTCAGTCGAGACGCGCGCTCAGCGTGATCTGCGCATTCAGCAGGCGCGAGATCGGGCATCCGACCTTGGCGTCGTGCGCCGCCTTGTCGAATGCCGCGGCGCTCGCCTTGGGCACCCTCGCCACGCAGTCAAGGTGGATCCTCGTGACTGTCGGCCTGTTGTCCTTGATCTCGAAGTCGAGGGTCGCCTTGGTCTCGATGCTCTCCGCGACGAGGTCGGCCTTGCCGAGCTCGTCGGACAGCGCCATCGAGAAGCACCCTGCGTGGGCCGCCGCGATCAGCTCCTCGGGGTTGGTGCCCTTGGCCGCCTCGAAGCGCTGGGCGAAGGAGTAGCTGGCATTCGACAGCACGCCGCTGTCGAACGAGACGCTGCCCTTGCCCTCCTGAAGCCCGCCGCGCCATACCGCGGTCGCTTTCGATCGACGGATCATGCGTGATCCCCCTTGAAACGGCGCCCGGCCGATGCCAGGGCATTCTCCGTCGACCGTGGGCCGAGCGCCATCACGTCTTTCTATTACGATGCACCGGTCTGCTCTTCAAGCCGATCAGAGACGTAACACCCTGGCGAGGCTCGTGGCGAGATCGCGCGCCGACAACGGCTTCTGCAGGACTTCGTCGGGTGCGGTCGCCACGGCGACGTTCGTCGCTCTGCCTGGCGCATCGAGCAAGCCCCTATCGCGCGCCTTCCCTGCCGATCCGCCCAGGTAGCCGCTCATCAGCACGACGGGCATCGAGCTGCGGATGCCGCGCACCTCGCGAATCAGCGCCGAGCCCGACATCCCGGGCATGCGCTCATCGGTGATGAGCGCGTCGAAGCGCTGTGGCTCGGCGCGGAACGCGGCAAGCGCGGCGCTGCTCGAGGTGAAGCCGACCGGCGCGTAGCCGAGCTCCTCGAGCGTGCGCTCGGCAAGCCGCACCAGCGGCTCCTCGTCGTCGACGATGAGCACGCGCTGGCCGTCACCGCGCGGTATTTCGGGCTCTTCGTCCTGCCGGGTATCGGCCACCTCGCCGCCGCGCGGCAAATACACCTTGAACGTACTGCCGGCGCCAGGCGTGCTGGCGACGTCGATCGCACCTCCGAGCTCCGCGACGATGCCGTGGACGAGCGAAAGGCCCAGACCCGTGCCGGTGCCGACCTCTTTGGTGGTGAAAAACGGGTCGAAGATGCGCTCGAGGATGTCGGGCGGCATGCCGGTGCCGCTGTCGGCAACCTCCAGCACCAGGTACTCGCCCGGGTCCAGGATGCCGATGGTCGGCACGCGCGCGCTCTCAAGGCACACCACGCCGAGCGACACGCGCAGCTTGCCGCCCGCGGGCATCGCCTGGACCGCGTTCGTCACCAGGTTCATCACTACCTGGTGCACCTGGGTCGCGTCGCCGAGCATCGCGGCACGTCCCGCTTGCAGCTTCGCGCGCAGGGCGATGTCCGGGGGCAGGTTCGCCGAAATGAGATCGAGCGCTTCGCGCACCACTTTCTCAACGTGCACCGAAACGCGCTCGCCGACACCACTGCGGCTGAAGGCGAGCACCCGGTCGACCAGCGCGCGGCCGCGCTCGCCGGCAACAATGATGCTATCGAGATCGCGCGCGAGGCGACTGCCCTTGGGCGCGTCGCGCATGGCCATCTCGCCGTAGCCGAGGATCGCGCCGAGGATGTTGTTGAAGTCGTGCGCGATGCCGCCGGCGAGGGTTCCCATGGCCTCGAGGCGCTGCGCTTGGCGCAACTGCCGCTCCAGACGACGCAGCTCCTCCTCGGCCTGATGCCGGTCGGTGACGTCGAGCATGAACCCGACCACGCGCACCGGTTTGCGCTCTTCGTCGAAGAACATGCGGCCCCGCGCCTGCAGCCAGCGCACGGCGCCGTCGGCGCGAACGACGCGATACTCGGCGGCGACGTCCCCGGTCTCACCGGCGCGCTTGATCGCCGCCTTGACCGCCGGCCAGTCCTCGGGGAACACGAGCCGCTTCCAGGTCTCGTAGGTCCCGTCGTACGAGCCCGGCTCGAGCCCGTACATGATCTCGAGATCGGCTGACCACCGATTGTCTCCCTCGCCCGCGCCCATGTGCCACTCGAATGCGACCGCGCTCGCCGCCTTCTGCGCGAGGTCGAGCATGTCCTGTCGCGCTCGGAGCTCTTCCTCGGAGCGTCGCAGGGCATCAGCGGCGAGCTTGCGCTCGGTGGCATCGGTCAGCGAGCCGGTCACCAGCATCGGCTCGCCGTGCTCGCCGAGGAAAACTTTCCCCATTGACCGTATCCAGCGCAACTCGCCCGCCTGGTTGAGGACGCTGTACGTCATCTCGACACCGGACCGCTGCGCGATGCATTCGCAGATCGTGTCTTCGGTGAACTGCAGCTTCTGCGCCTTCAGCTCGGCGCGAGTCCTGATCTCTACGCCGTCGGGAATGCCCCACAGTTCGCGCGCGCGCAGCGAGATGAAGAGCTCGTCGGTCGCCGCGTTCCACTCCCAGAGCCCGTCGGCCGAGGCGTCCATCGCCCGCGCGTAGCGCGCCTCGGAGAGCCGCAACGCGTCCTCGACGCGCCTGCGCTCCGTGATGTCGGCGACGACGCCGACCACGCGCAGCGCCATGCCGTCCGCGTTGCGGAATACCTTCCAGCGGCTGCGGATCCAGCGCGGCTTGTCCCGCCGCAGGATCCGGTACTCGAACTCGTGGTCCGCACCCGGGCCGGCAAGCGCCGCGCGCCACCGCCCCTTGATGTCGTCGGCATCGTCCGGATGGAGCTGCACGTACGCCAAGGCCTCGCTCCAGGAACGGTACTCGCCCAAGGGGATGCCGAGCATCCGCAAGCAGCGCGCGGACGCGAAGACCCGGTCGGTCTGCACGTTCCAGTCGAAGTGTCCGTCCTCGGCGACTTCAAGGGCGAGTGCGTAGCGCTCTTCGGAGAGCTGCCGCGCCTCCTCAGCGAGCTGGCGCGCGGTGATGTCGGTCACCGAGCCGGCCCAGCGCACCGGTTTGCCGTCCGCGTCGCGCAAGCACATGCCGATCACGTGCAGCCAGCGCGTCTCACCATGCGGCAGAACGCGAATCACCATGTCGACGCGCGGTGTTTCGCCCGCAAAGTGCGCGGCGACCGCTCGCTCGTATACCTCTCGATCGTCCGGATGGAACGGTATCCGCGGCACGATATCGGCGCGCCGGGAATACTGGATATCGGGAGGGAAGCCTCCGAACTCTAGGTAGCGCGGAGAAGCGTAGAACTCGTCGCTCGCGATCTTCCAGTCCCAATGTCCGGCGCCCGACGCGCGCATCGCGAGCGCATGGCGCTCCTCCGAGAGACGCAGCGCCTCCTGGAACCGCTTGCCCTCGGTAATGTTGCGCCCGACCCCCTGATATCCCTTAAAACGCCCCTGCTCGTCAAAGATCGGCGCGCCGCTGATGCTGAGATAGCTGATCGACCCGTCGGGCATGATCCGCCGCAGCTCGAGGTCGCGGAATGGCTGCCGGGCTGCGAGCACGGCGTGATGCTCAGCCCACGAGCCTGACAAGGGCGCGAGACCCTCCAGCTCCCAACGCGCCTTGCCAAGCGAGGAAGCGTCTGTGTACCCGCCCAGCGTCGGGGCGTGGTCGGACATGTAAATGAACTGGAAGTTTTCGTCCTGCGCCCAGTACCAGTCGGAGGAAAGCTCGGTCAGGGCACGGAAGCGCGCCTCGCTCGCACGCAGCTCGTCCTCAGCGCACCGGCGGGCGTCGACGTCGCTGATCGATCCAGCCATGCGATACGGCTGCCCCTCGGCATTGCGCACACACAGCCCGCGCAGGCGACGCCAGCGATATGTGCCGTCGGGCTGGCGCAGCCGGAATTCGCCTATGTACGCCGGCGTCCTTCCTGCAATGTGCGCCGCAAAAGCCTCCACGCGCCGCGGCAGGTCTTCCGGATGGAGCGGCAGCCTGGCGAACCACTCCTGCATCGGCACGATCTCCGGCCCTGGCGGCATGCCGGCCAACACCCGCGCGCGCTCGGAGATGAACACGCGCTTGTTGATGAAGTCGACGTCCCACACACCGTCGTCCGATCCGGCCACCGCGAGCGCGTAGCGCTCCTCGCTCGCGCGCAACGCCTCCTCGGCGCCTTTGCTCTCCGTGATGTCGGTGAGCGAGCCGGTTACCACCGTCCCCACGTCGTCGGCGCCCGGGAAGCTCTTGCCCTGCGAGCGCACCCAACGCGCCTCGCCGTTCGCGTGGACGATGCGGTACTCCATGTTGAAGCTGCCGGCGCCGGCAGCGCGGCTCGCCTCGATCACGTCTTCCGTGCGCTGAAGATCCTGTCGATGGAAGCCGCCGGAGCGCTTCAGATCGACGCGAGTGCGAATCGGCACGCCATCGGGCACGGCCCACAGGTGTCGCGCACGGTCGGACAGAAAGATTTCATCGGTGGCTGGATTCCATTCCCAGATGCCGTCGTTCGTGGCCTGCAGCGCCCGCTTGTAGCGCTCCTCGGAAAGGCGCGCGGCGCGTGCACGCCGCGCAAGCTCCCACGCGAGCGCGGCGCCCAGCGCCAGCACGATCGCCATGGCCGCAGCGAGGCCGTACCAGAAGTACCCCTCCAGCGACATCAGGCCCGCGCTCTGCCGACCCATGATCAGCTGATAACCGCCCGGCAAGAGTTCATGGGTGACGACAATGCGCATCAACAAGCCGTCGCCGCGGTCGATCACGTGCCCATACGTTCCGGGGGCGTCCGGTATCTCCGTCGGCCAGCGGCGCAGCGTTCCCGCGAGCACCTCTTTGCCTGGGCCGGCAAAGACCAGCACCTCGGGTCCGCTCGGGCCCGATCGCGAGCGCACGACGGCGGCGACGGCATCGGGACCCTTGCGATGGAAAAGGTCCGTGAGCGCCCGCATGTCCTCGGGGACGAAGACGCGGAGGGTGCCGACGTTTACGCGCCAGGCGTACCAAAGCGGCGTAGCGAACAGCGCCAGCGCCAGAACGCTAAACGCGATATAGGCGAGCGCGATCTTCCAGGGCTTCAACGGCGCCCCTTCATGTCAAGGAGCGCCTTCCATCGACTCGCGCACCGCAGACAAGAGTTCGCTACGTGTAAACGGCTTTGGCAGCACCTTCTTGACGCCGAGCCGGCGCGCTGCCTCGGTCGATCCCGCGAGGCCGCGCCGGAAGCGCCCCGACAGGACCAGTACCGGGGCAGCATACACCGCCTGCAGAGCCCGGATGCGCGCCTGCGCTCCCCGGGGGCTCGGTAGATCGACAACGACCAGAGAGGGGACCTCATTCTCAGCCGCGCGTGCGCGCACCGCATACCCAGCCTCGCCGAGCCAGCGCTCGATGAGACCCCGGATCAGATCGTCGTCTTCCTGGATTAGGATAAAGCCCTTTCGATTCACGTAGTTCCTTGCAACCCCGTGTACCCTATGTAACGGGCTTCGCGCGCCTGCAATGTGAATAAGCGATGACGGCATATGTCAGTTGACACAAAGTCAGCCGTAACGCCCGCAAGGGGATCCGACACCCAGGCGCCACCGCGGCCGGCAAGGATGACGGGATGCGCAAAAGCATTCTCGATCCGACCTTCCGCTATCGCCGAAGCCACGAAACGGATATCAGGAAGACATTCGAGCGCGTCCGCAAGGAGCTGGCGCGCGCGAGTCCGCAGCGTGCCCTTCCGATCAATGTCTCTCCGCTCATGCGAAAGGAGAAGTCTTGACGGCCGCCGGGCTCCGCGCGACCCGGCCTGCTATTGCGACAACTGACACAACCCAGGATGCTGCGTTACATTGACGTGACGCATTTGCCGCGGACACTGTCCGTGCGATGCTCATGGAGGACACCGGGAAGTTGGAGAAGCACGACGCCGGGCTGAAGGCACACGTGCTGGCCGTGGACGATGATCCCTCGGTGCGCCAGATGATCGTCGACTATCTCGGCGATTACGACTTGCGCGTCACCGCGCTCGCAAGCGGACGCGACATTCCAGAGGTCATGCAGCGCGAGGTAGTGGATCTCGTTGTGCTCGACTGGAGGCTGCCAGGCGAGGACGGCATGGACATCGCGCGCAAGCTGCGCGCCGAGTCGCAGATTCCAATCATCATGCTCACCGCTCGCCGCGAAGAAGCCGATCGCGTCATCGGCCTGGAGCTTGCGGCGGACGACTACCTGACCAAGCCCTTCTCGCCGCGCGAGCTCCTCGCCCGGATCCGGGCCCTCCTGCGGCGCGCCCGCGCGCAAGAGACCGTCGCCGACGGCCTGCAGAAAGTCCGCGCCTACCGCTTCGCCGGCTTCGAGCTCAACGTGCGCCTGCGGCGGCTCGCGGCACCGGACGGCGCGAACGTCTCGCTAACGAACAGCGAATTCAACCTGCTCGTCGCCTTCCTCGCTTCTCCGCAGCACGTGCTTTCGCGCGACCAGCTCCTCGGCCTGTCGCGCCTGCACAACGACGAGGTCTACGATCGCTCGATCGACGTGCAGGTCGGACGGCTGCGCCGGAAGATCCAGCCTGGCAAGGGCTCCGCCGAGCTCATCCGCACGGAGCGCGGTGCGGGCTACGTCTTCACCGCGCCAGTCGAGATCGTTCGTTAACTAGCTCGTTGCATCCGTAATCCTGGCACCCTCCGGCGTCGCAAAGCGCGTACGTCGCCGCGCCATGCTGGCGTCATGGAACAAGAGTCCCCCGAGCGAAACACGGAGCCCTGCCCATGCGCACATTCGCAATAGCATTCCTTGTCCTCTGGCTGATTCCCGCCGCGGCCGCGGATCTCGACAAGCCGGTCATTCTTGTGGCGAAGCCGAATCTGCACGATCCGCTGTACGGCCAGAGTGTCCTCGTCGTGGCGCCGCTGGGCGCCGGGCAGCACGTCGGCTTCATCATCAATCGCCCGACCGACCTGACGCTCGGCAAGATGTTCCCCGACCACGCGCCTTCGCAGAAAGTCGTCGATCCGGTGTTCCGCGGCGGACCACTGGAGCCGGGCCTCATCTTCGCCCTGGTGCGGCGCCCGACCAGTCCCGGGGGCAATTCCTTCGAGATGATGCCGGGCCTCTACGTCGCCTTCGAGGCCCCGGTTATCGATCGCATCATCGAGAACGAGCCGGACCGCGCGCGGTTCATGGCCGGCCTGGTGGCGTGGAGGCCCGGCGAGCTGCGCAGCGAGCTCGAGCTCGGTGCCTGGGACGTGCTCGACGCTGAGCCGTCCCTCACGATGCGCGGACCTCAAGGCCTGTGGGAGGAGCTTGTGCGCCGCTCTCACAAACTTCGCAACACGATCTAGCACGGGCGCCGCGATGGAACCATCGGTAGTCGACCGCGGCTCCTACATCGAGGTGGAAATCGGCCTGCCGAGCCTGTGCGGCGCCGGATTCATCGATGTCCTCGTCCACGCAGCCGGCCGCTTCGGTCCAAAGCCGTTTCTCGTGCTGTGCGATGACCCCCGGAACGAGATGAACTTCGACGACGCATACAGGATCGGCGTGGACATCTCCAGGCGCCTTCCGAGGCAGGGAGTCGCGATCGTGCTGCGCGGGCGTCGCACCTCAGACGCAGAGCATTTCACCGAGCTGGTCGCGGCCAATCGTGGAGCTCGCGTGCGGTACTTTCAGGATGTCGCTCTGGCGCTGTCCTGGTTGATACGCTAGCGCTACCGCCGTCAGGAACCCCAGCTCGCGTGGCAACCAGCACTCAAAGATCAAACTGAACCGACACGCCGGCGTAGGAAATACTGTGGCGGTGGTACTGGCCGAACGGGGCCGGACCGTCGAAGGCTTCGAGGAGGACGGTGAGCCCGCGGCGCGCCGGCCAAGCCCGCCCGAACTCGAGGCCGAGCTTGGCGCTGACGCCGGCGCGCCAGTCGGTGTCTTCGAACCACTTCAGGTCGACGCCGCCGACCAGTCTTCCTCCGAGGAGCGCACGGCCGGCGTAGTCGAACCCCGCCTGGAGGCCGGCCTTCTTCGCGCCCTCCAGGTCGGTGCTGACGATGTACGAGCCTCCTGCATAGGGTCGCCAGCCGCCGCGCTCCCAGCCGAGCACGAGGTCGAGCGCCTCGTAGCTGAGATCGATGCGTTCCGGCGCGCCGCCGTTGAGGATGATCTCGTCTCCCAGGTGCGAGCTCTGGTGGAAGACCCTGGCGCGGGCGGAGAACTCCCCGCGCTTGTAGGAAAGCGGAAAACCGAAGCGGAAGTCGGTATTGATGAGATCGTCGGAAGCGGCGTCCAGGTCAAACTGCGAGAACACGGCGCCGAAGACACCGGCCTGCCAACCCTCGCCCGCGCTCTCGCCGGGCCAGCGGTACAGCCCGAAAGTCGCGCCGCCGCCGACCGAGGCGGCGGTGAGCCGGTCCGATGATCTCTCCACGCTCAGCACGCTGATGAAGAATCGCGGCTCCATCGGATCGGCAAGCAGGGGCCGGAACACGTCGCCGGCGGGGAAGGTCTCTGCGTAGGCGGCGGCCGGTCCGGACATGGCGGCGACGATTGCGGCAAAAGGCGCGAGACGGCGCATGAGCCCAGTGTCAGCCCAGGCTTTTTCAAGTTTGTGTCGCGACCCGGTTGCGGCATTTCAATCGCAACGTCGCTCTGGCGATCAGTGGAAAGACTTCCGCCTAGCGGAGATGGAACGAGGCCACCGCGTTGCGCAGCGCACTGAGGCCGAACGAGGCGTCCTGGATGACGCCGTTGAGGTAGAAGGTCGGCGTGGCTCGTACGCCGCTGCGATTCCCGCCGTCGATATGCTCGCGCACGCGTCGGAGGTGAATTCGCGCCTCCATCTCCGCGTCGTAGCGCACGAGGTCGAGGCCGAGCCGCCCGGCGTAGCCGCGAAGCTGGTGGAGCTCGAGACGCGCCTGGTTTTCGAACAGAAGGTCGTGCATCTCCCAGAAGAGTCCCTGCGCGCCAGCGGCCTCGGCGGCAAGCGCCGCGTCGAGCGCATGCGGATGCACTCCCTCGAGGGGAAAGTGGCGAAACGCCACCCGCAGGCTCGGGAAGCGCCGCAAGAGCAGCTTCACCGCGGGCGCCGCCTGCCTGCAGTTTGGGCACTCGAAGTCACCATACTCGACCAGCGTCAGCGGAGCTTGCGGAGGCCCGAGCAGATGGTCGGCCGCGCCTACCGGCCTGACGAGTTCGAAGCTCACCCGGTACGACGGCTTTCCCATGGGGGCGTATCCTCGAACCAGCAGAATCCGGAATCGGGCAGGCAGTGGCGGTACGGACCTCGCGGCTCAGGTAGGTTACAGGCGGAGGCGACGAGGACGACAAAAGTAAGTGCAAGGCCAAGCTTCATGAACGGAGTTCCCGTAGAGGTCGACGTGCACAGGATGTGCGGGAAACGTATCTTCCGCACTTCAACACTGCTACAGCCGACACGCGCCTCGGCTGGGTAGCGGGGGATATTCGCGGGGTATCGGCGCGCGCTACAGTCGACGAACGTCTGTCAACGGCTAGGGACGTCGTAAGGCTGATTCCCGCCGCCTCCACCAGCGCCCTCGACACGCGGCTCGCTAATTCGCATCCTCAAGCCGCCTCATTAATGACTGCTTTCGGGCCGAAAGCGGCCGTTGGCAAAAGGCGGATGCGCCTAGCTGCCGGTCCAGTTTAGGCGCACACGTCCGATCGCCATGGCGACCGCGGCCTGCGTAGGCTCTACCACCGGGATGCCGATCTCGTCCTGCAGCGGCTTGCGGTAGCGCGCCATGCCGGCGCAGCCCATGACGACGACGTCGGCGCCGTGGTCCTGGCGCAGTGCCTTGCCGACCTCGACCATCCGGCCGAAGGTTTTCTTCTCGTCGGAGAGCTCGACGACCGGGATGCCGACCGGCAGCTCGGCGGCGAGGCGGTCGCTCAGGCCCATCGCCCCGACGTAGCGCAGGTGGCGGGGGATGGACTTCTGCAGGATGGCGATGACCCCGAAGCGGTGGCCGAGGGTCAGCGCGGTGAGGATGCCGCATTCCGAGATGCCGAGCACCGGCTTCTTCGTGGCTTCGCGCGCCGAGTGCAGGCCCGGATCGCTGTAGCAGGCGATGACGAACGCGGCGTATTGCTGTTCATTCCTTTGAATCAAGGACAACAAAGGCGAAACGACGCCATCGACGTGCTGCTGGGTTTCGATGCCGGGCGGGCCTTCCTTGAGGGTGACGCAGTCGATGCCGGGGCCGCCGGGGATGCGCAGCGGCTCGACTGCCTCGTCGATGCCGCGCGTCACGGCCTCTGTCGAATTGGGGTTGACGACCAGTATGCGCATGAGGTCATCAGATCATACAATCGTCCTACCAATTCCAGGAGGAGGGTTTCAGATGATGCACCGCCGCGTTGCCCTGTTGACCATAGCCGCGCTGTTCTGCGCCGGCTCCGCCATCGCCCAGTCCAAGAAGCCGCCGCTGCGCACCGGCGTCGACGGCACCTTCGCGCCGCACGCCATGCCGAAGCTGGGCGGCGGCACCGAGGGGTTCCAGATCGACCTCTTCACCGAGGTCGCGAGGCGCATGGGCCGCGAGATCATCATCGACAGCGTGAGCTTCTCCACCCTGATCCCGGGCATGCTTTCGGGCCGCTACGACTTCATCGCGGCGCCCACCACGGTGACCAAGGAGCGCGCCGAGCAGATGCTCTTCACCGCCGGCTATCTCTGGACCGCGTACCAGTTCGGCATCAAGAAGGGCTCCAAGCCGATCAAGGGCTGGGCGGACCTCAAGGGCAAGGTCGTATCGGTCAACAAGGGCACGCCCTACGAGACGCTTAGCAAGAAAATGGGCGAGCAGTACGGCTTCACCGTGCAGGCCTACGACACGCAGCCCGACGCGACGCAGGCGGTGCTCTCCGGGCGCGCCTACGCGACGCTCGGCGGCAACACCACCATCGTCTACGCCGCGAGCAAGAACAAGCAGTTCGTCGCCGACCTCGAGCTGAAGGACACGCGAGCGCACTGGGGAGCGCCCTTCCCCAAGCAGAACGTCGCGCTGAGGAACGAGATGCAGGACGTGCTCAACTGCATGAAGAAGGACGGCACTATCGCGAAGCTGTCGGAGAAGTGGTTCGGCAGGAAGCCGGGGCCGGATTCCCTCGAGCGCGTGATCACGCCGGGCTATGGCGTGCCGGGCATGCCGGGCTACGACCCGACCCCGCATAACCTGAAGTGCAGTTAGTAGTCGAGGCGTGGGGTTAGTAGTCGAGGCGCGTGGCCTCCACAAGCATTTCGGCGCGCTTCATGTCCTGAGGGGCGTCGACCTCCTGCTGGCGGAGCGCGAGCTGGTGTTCGTGATCGGGCCCTCGGGCTCGGGGAAGTCGACGCTGCTGCGCTGCCTGAACCGGCTGGAGGAGCCGTCCTCGGGCAGCGTGATCGTGGACGGCGTCGACCTGCTGCATCCGCGCACCAACATCAACCACGCGCGGCAGCGCATCGGCATGGTGTTCCAGTCTTTCAACCTCTATCCGCACATGACCGCGCTCGGCAACGTCACGCTCGCGCTGCGCAAGGTGGCGGGCAAGTCGCGCGCCGAGGCGGACGAGGTGGGCCGCGCCGCCCTCGCGCGCGTCGGCCTCGCCGACCGCGCCGGCCACAAGCCGGGCGAGCTCTCCGGCGGACAGCAGCAGCGGGTGGCGATCGCGCGCGCGATCGCGCTCGAGCCTCGCGTCATGCTCTTCGACGAGCCCACCAGCGCCCTCGACCCCGAGCTCGTCGGCTCCGTTCTCGGCGTAATGCGCGACCTGCGCGAGAGCGGCATGGCGATGGTGGTGGTGAGCCACGAGATGGGCTTCGCGCGCAACGCGGCGGACCGTGTCCTCTTCATGGACCACGGCGTCGTCGTCGAGGAGGGGCCGCCGCGGGCGATCTTCGAGGCCCCCGCCCAGGAGCGCACGCGGGCATTCATCAGCCAGATCCAGAAGCATTGATGTCCCGCATTTGATGTCTAACTGGGAACGCTTCCTCGACACCTTCTTCAACACGAAGGTGATGGCGAAGTACGCCCCGGACATCGCCTACGGCATGCTGGTCACGGTCGAGCTCGCGGCGCTCGTCATCATCACCGGGCTCGCCGCCGGGCTGGCGCTCGCGCTCTTTCGCAGCCTGGGCTTCCGGCCCGCCAACCTGCTCCTCGTCTTCGTCGTCGACCTGTTCCGCGCGCTGCCGCCGCTCGTCATCATCGTTTTCATCTACTTCGGCCTGCCTGCCGTCGACCTGTCGCCCTCGGCCTTCGTCTCGACGTGGCTCTCGCTGATGTTCGTGCTGATGGCCTTCTCCGAGGAGATCTTCTGGGCCGGCATCGCCTCGATTCCCAAGGGGCAGTGGGAGGCGGCGCGCTCGACCGGCCTTTCCTTCGGCCAGACGCTGCTGAACGTGGTGTTGCCGCAGGCGATCCGCCTCACCATCCCGCCGCTCACCAATCGGACGATAGCGATCACCAAGGGGACCGCGCTCGGCAGCGTCGTCGCGCTGAACGAGATCCTCGGCATGGCCTCGTCGGCGGTGTCGAACAGCTACAACCCCTCGCCGCTTACCCTCGGCGCGGCGGCGTACCTGGTCCTCTTCCTGCCGATGGTGATCGTGGGCCGCTGGCTCGAGACGCGGATGCGCTGGAAGCGCTGACCCATGCTCGAGACCTTCTTCAACACCGACATCATCGGCGCCGCCTGGAAGATCATCCTCGCCGGGCTCGGCAACACCGTGCTGCTGTCGGTCATCGTCGTGCCGCTCGGCCTGTTCGGCGGGCTGATCCTCAGCCTGCTCGCCGGCGTGCGCAATCCTCTGGTGCGCTGGCCGCTCATGGCGTGGGTCGACTTCTTCCGCGCCTTCCCGCCGCTCGTGCTGCTCATCTTCCTCTTCGCCGGATTGCCGTTCGCAGGCCTCGAGCTCGGCGGCTTCGCCTGCGTCTGCATCGCCTTCTTCCTCAACACCGGCGCCTACTACGGCGAGATCCTGCGCGCCGGCATCGAGTCGATCCCCCAGGGCCAGATCGATGCCGCCCGCAGCACCGGCATCGGCCGCATCCAGACCATGATCTACGTCGTCCTGCCGCAGGCCGTGCGCAACGTGCTCCCCGACCTGCTCTCCAACACGCTCGAAGTCGTGAAGCTGACCTCGCTGGGCAGCGTCGTCGCCATGCCCGAGCTTCTCTTCCAGGCGCGCCAAGCGCAAAGCCTGACCTACAACCCCACGCCCATCGTCGTCGCCGCCATCATCTATTTCGTGATGCTCTGGCCGCTCGTGCGGCTACTGAGCCGGCTCGAGAACCGGGTTCTCGCGCGCGCCTAGGAAATGTTCAGGGACGGTCCGCTCACCCGCAGGGCATCGGAAACGATCCGCTACGGCACCGGCCGCTGCGCTCTCGGGGCGCTGCTCGTCGCGTCGAGCGCGCGGGGGATCGTCTCCATCATGGTGCGGGACACGCCGTCGCAGCTCATCCGCGACATCGGCGCGCGATTTCCCAAGGCAAACCTGGTCCGCGACGAGAAAGGCAGCAAAGCCACGGTCGCGAAGGTCGCGAGGTACATCGCCGCGCCTTTCCGCCCTTTCCCGCTGCCGCTCGATATCCGCGGCACCGAGCTGCAGCAGCGCGTGTGGAGCGAGGTTCGCAAGATTCCCTTCGGCGAGACCTCCACCTACGCGAGGATCGCCCAGGCGATCGGCTCGCCGAGGGCGATCCGCGCGGTCGCGAGCGCCTGCTCGCGGAGCTGGTTCGCCTTTGCGATGCCGTGCCACAGGGTGCTGCACACCGGGCCTCCCCGCGGAGGCCGGCAGTACGATTGGGTGGACTATGAAAGAAAACTTCGACGTAATCGTGGTCGGCGCCGGTAATGCGGCGCTCTGCGCGGCGATCTCCGCGCGAGAACAGGGCGCGCGCAAGGTGCTGGTGCTGGAGAAGGCGCCGATCGAGGAGCGCGGCGGCAACTCGCTTTTCACCGCCGGCGGCTTCCGCTTCGTGCACGAGGGTCTCGAGGACCTGCGGCGCGACATCCTCGACGACCTGTCGGAGGCCGAGGCGAGCCAGATCGTGCTGCCGGTGCTGCGCAAGGAGGACTACCTCGAGGACCTGCGGCGCGTGACCGAAGGGCAGACCGACGACACGCTCTCCGAGCTGCTCGTCGGCCGATCGCGCGAGACCATGAGCTGGATGCGTGCGAACCGCGTGCGCTTCATCCCGATGTTCGGCCGTCAGTCCTTCAAGGTCGAGGGCAAGCATCACTTCTACGGCGGGGTGAACATCGAGGCGGTGGGTGGCGGCTGGGGCCTCGTCGACCAGCTCATCAAGCAGGCCGAGCGCCTCGGCGTCGAGATCCGCTACGGGACCGCCCTGAGAAGGCTGCTGCAGGACCGCTCGGGAGCGCTCACCGGCGTGTACGTCATGGGGCCCGAAGGCTACGCGGACATCGCCGGCCGCAATATGGTGCTAGCCTGCGGCGGCTTCGAGGCCAACCCGGAGATGCGCGTTCGCTACTACGGACCGGGCTGGGAGTCCTGCCGGGTGCGCGGCACGCGCTACAACACCGGCGACGGCTTGCGCGCCGCGCTCGAGATCGACGCGCAGGCTTTCGGCGGCTGGTCGACCTGCCACGCGGTGCAGTGGGATATCAGCGCCCCGCCCTTCGGCGACCGCGTGGTGCTCGACAACTTCCAGAAGCACTCCTACCCACTCGGCATCATCGTCAACCTGGACGGCGAGCGCTTCGTCGACGAGGGCGCGGACTACCGCAACCACACCTACGCCAGGTACGGGCGCGAGGTGATGAAGCAGCCCAAGCGCACCGCGGTGCAGATCTTCGACTCGAGGACCATCGGCATGGTGCGCGACGAGTACCGCATCAAGCAGGTGACCCGGGCCGAGGCGCCGACGCTGGAGGCGCTGGCGGCGGAGATCGGCATCGACGCCGGGGGCCTCGCGCGCACCGTGCGCGAGTTCAACGCCGCCTGCCGGCCGGGCAAGTACAACCCCGCGATCCTCGACGGCGTGCGCACCGAGGGCGTCACGCCGCCGAAGTCGAACTGGGCGCTGCCGATCGACAAGCCGCCCTATACCGGCTTCGTCGTCACCTGCGGCATCACCTTCTCGTTCGGCGGCCTGCGCATCAACGAGCGCTGCGAGGTGCAGGATACGAGCGACCGCGCCATCCCGGGGCTCTATGCCGCCGGCGAGATCGTGGGCGGCATCTTCTACGAGAACTACCTCGGCGGCGCCGGCCTCATGTCGGGCGCCGTCTTCGGCCGCATCGCCGGCGCGAGCGCCGCGCAGCGCGGCGGCTAGAGCGTCGAGGACAGGCCGGGCCGGCGCCGCCAGTCCACCGGAGAAACACCGGTGGCCTTCTTGAAAGCGCGGCTGAACGCCGCCTCGGAGCCGTAGCCAACCTGCAAAGCGACCGACGCCACCTTTGCTCCGCCATCGGCGAGCAGCCGCGCCGCGATCTGCATCCGCCATTGGGCAAGATACTGCATCGGCGGCTGGCCGACGAAGCTCGAAAAGCGCTCGGCCAGTGCGGAGCGAGACATCCCAACGCTGCCCGCCAGCTCGTCCAGGCTCCACGCGTGCGCGGGCCGCTCGTGCAGCAGCGCGAGTGCGCGCCCGATCGCCGGATCCTTGAGGCCGGCGAGCCAGCCGGCCTGCGCCGCCGGCAGTGACGCGAGGTGGCGGCGCACCACTTCGACGAACAGCAGCTCGCTCAGACGCAGGCGTATGCACTCGCCGCCGGGCCGGTCGGCGCGCGACTCGGCGATGGTGAGCTCGATGAGGCGGCTCAGCAGGTCGCTTTCCGGCGCGGACGCCGCGCGCACGTGCAGCATGCGCGGCAGGGTCTGCAGCAGCGGGTTGAAAGGCCGCGCGTCGCAGCCGAGGAACCCGCACATCAGGTCCAGCCGCTCTCCGTCCGTACCGCCTTCGGTCACGGTGAACGGAAGCTCGCCGGCCGCCATGAGCCGGAAGAACGCGAGCGACGAGTCGAGGTCGACCGCCGCATGTCCGGCCGGCGCGCTCGACATCACATACGGATCGCCGTGCGGGAACACGAGGATGTCTCCCTCGGCAAGCGCGACGGGCGCGCCGCCGATCAGGGCGCCCCAGCAGGCGCCGCGCGTGACGACGTGGTACGAGATGACATGCTGCGCGCCGGGAAGGATGATCGGCGCGAAGACCCGCGCATCGGGCACGCCCACTTCCCAGGGCGGCGCGGCATCGACGAGGAAGAACAGCGCTCCCGTGAGCTTGCCGGCGCGCAGAACATCCGAAAGCACATCGCGCGCCGGAGACGGACGCGGCGCGGACCGCAGAGCAGGCGATTCGGATTCCCGGTCATGGCGTCCGCCCATGGACGATCCTACACTGGCCGCGAACATCCTCGAAAGGACGGGCATGGCCGACAACTCCGAGATCGTTCGCGGGCTCTACGCGGCGTTCGGCCGCGGGGACATTCCCGCGGTGATGCAGACCCTGGCGGCGGACGTGCGCTGGACGGAAGCCGAGGGCTTCCCCCACGGCGGCACCTATTCCGGGCCGGACGCGGTCCTGCAGAACGTCATCATGAACCTCGGGGCCGAATGGGAGGCGTTCTCCGTTTCCCTCGAGGAGCTTGTCGCCTCCGGCGACACGGTCGTCTCGCTCGGGCTCTACAGCGGCGTCTACAAGGCGACCGGCAAGAAATTCAGCGCCCCGTTCGCGCATGTCTGGACGCTCCGCGACGGCAAGGTGGCGAGGTTCCGGCAGCACACCGATACGGCGGTGGTGCAGCGGGCCCTTCGCTGAGGGCCATCGACCAAGCCCCTACGTCCTGTCATGTAACGCGCGCCGGCTGCCGGAGCTGCAGGGTGGTCCTGCGCCGCTGCAGAAACCAGATGAAGGCGGCGAGCGCGAGCGCGGGGATGTAGACCCAGTGCTCGGAGGGGCGGTCGGTCGGCACCTTGACCGCGGCGACGTCGAAGCCCTGCTCGAAGCCGGACTTTTTCGCGCGGCTGCCGAAGCGCACCGCGGCGACCTGCACCTGCTCGCCCAGCGCCGTGATCGTCAGCCCCGAGGCGGCGAGGCGCTTGCGGCCGTCGCCCGGCGGCGTCTCGAGCTGCACCGACACGGTCTTCCTCACGTCCTCGCCCTCGATGGTCGTGCCCTTGATGACGAGCACCAGCCGGTCGCCCTGCTCCAGCTCGCCCGCCACCTTGAAGATCTGGCTCGCAGGCGCCTCCTCGTAGGGCGGGGTAATGCGGTCCATGAAGAAGTCCGGCCGGAAGAGCGCGAACGTCGCGACGAGCAGCGCCGCGATCTCCCACCAGCGGCAGCGCGTGCGGAACCAGCCGAGCGTCGCCGCGGCGAAGAGGAGCGAGGCGATCGTTGCGGCGGTGGCCACCAGCGCCACCTCGAACCAGCCGCGCACGTCGATGAGGAGCAGCATCGGGTTGAAGATGAAGACGAAGGGCAGCACCACCGTGCGCAGTGCGTAGACCGCGCCCTGCACCCCGGTCTTGATCGCGTCCTCGCCCGAGATCGCCGCCGCGGCGAAGGTCGCAAGCCCGACCGGCGGTGTGATGTCGCCCATGATCCCGTAGTAGAAGACGAAGAGGTGCACCGCGATGAGCGGGATGACGATCCCCGAGCGCGCGCCGAGCTCGACGATCACCGGCGCCATGAGCGTCGCCACCAGGATGTAGTTCGCGGTGGTCGGCACGCCCAGCCCGAGCACCAGGCACACGAACGCGGTGAAGAGCAGCATCAGCACCACGTTGCCCATCGAGATCACCTCGACGAAGTCCGTCATGCGGAACCCGAGGCCGGTGAGCGTGATGCCGCCGACGATGATGCCCGCGGTGCCGGTGGCGATGGCGATGCTGATCATGTTGCGCGCGCCGTCGTTCAGGCCGTGGACGACATCGCCGAGGCCGCCGCGAAACTCTGAAGCGATTTTTCTTTTCTTTCTGCGGAAGAACGCCGTAAGAGGCCTCTGGGTGGCCATGAGGACGATGAGCGTGGCGGTCGCCCAGAACGCCGAGAGCGCGGGCGAGAGCTCCTCGATCATCAGGCACCAGATGAGCACGCCGATGGGGATGAGGAAGTGCAGCCCGGCCTTCACCGTGGGCCAAGTGTCGGGCAGCACCGGGTGGTTCACGTCGATGTCGGTCGGCAGGTCCGGGCACTTCGCGGCGAGGTAAACCGTCCACACGTAGAGCGCCGCGAGCGCGAGCGCGAGGATCCACGCCGCCGCGTCCCCGAAGGCCTGCTTCGCCGCCTCGGCCACGAAGTAGATCAGGCTGCAGACGACGATGGTCCCGGAGACGCCGAGGCCCCAGCCGAGCGCTTTCCGGGAGAGGGAGCGCCCGCGCGCCTTCGCGGCGGGCTCGAGCCCGAGCTTCAGGGCCTCGAGGTGCACGATGTAGAAGAGAGCGATGTAGGAGATGAGCGCGGGGAGGAAAGCGTGCTTGATGATGTCGGTATAGGGGATGCCGACGTACTCGACCATGAGGAAGGCCGCCGCGCCCATCACCGGCGGCATGATCTGGCCGTTCACCGAGGACGCGGTCTCGATGGCGCCCGCCTTCACCCCGCCGTAGCCCGCCTTCGTCATGAGAGGAATGGTGAAAATCCCCCCCGTCACGACATTCGAGACCGATGAGCCCGAGATGAGCCCGTTCAGCGCCGAGGACACCACCGCGACCTTGGCCGGCCCGCCGCGCAGGTGCCCGAGCATGGCGAAGGACACCTGCATCATGTAGTTGCCCGCGCCCGCGCGGTCGAGCATCGAGCCGAAGAGCACGAAGATGAAGATGTAGCCCGAGGACACGCCCAGCGCCACGCCGTACACGCCCTCCGTGGTGAGCCACTGGTGCGTGAGCATGCGGTCCCAGGAGGCCCCCTTGTGCGCGATCACGTCGGGCAGGTAGCGCCCGAGCATGATGTAGGCGAGGAACGCGAGCGCGAGGATCGTCATCGGCAGGCCGACCGCGCGCCGCGTCGCCTCGAGCAGCAGCACGAGGCCCGCGGAAGCCACCACGATGTCCTGCAGGTTCGGCTGCCCGGGCCGCGTTGCGAGCTCGTTGTAGAAAAGCAGGAAGTAGGCGCCGGCGAAGCCCGCCACCAGCGCGAGCAGCCAATCGAACCACGGGATGTGATTTCTTTGTTCTTTGATTAAGGGATAACACAGGAACGCGAGGAAAAGCGCGATGCCGAGATGCAGCGAGCGCGCTTCCGTATCGTTCAGGATCGCCCAGCCGAGCTCGAAAGGCAGCGGCGAGGCGTACCAGAGCTGGAACAGCGACCAGCCGACCGCGACGCCGAAGACGAGACCGCCGGCGATGCCGCCGGCGGCTCGTCCTCCCGTGTCGGCGTCGGCGACGAGCTCCTGGAGCTTGGCCGACGGCTTGGTCGCCACCGGCGGGTTGCTACTTCACCCAGCCCTTCTCTTTGTAGTACTTCACTGCGCCATCGTGCAGCGGCGCCGACAGTCCGTCTTTCACCATATTCTGCGGCTGCAGCTTGGCGAAGGCCGGGTGCAGCTTCTTGAACTCGTCGAAGTTGTCGAACACCGCCTTCACCACCGCGTACACGGTGTCGGCCGGGACGCGCGAGGAAGAGACGAGCGTGGCGAGCACGCCGTAGGTCTTCGTCTCCTGCGGGTTGTTCGGATAGAGTCCCGCGGGGATGGTGGCGTGCGCGTAGTAGGGATGCTGCTTCACCAGCTTGTCCACCGCCGGACCGGTGACCGAGACGAGCTTCGCGCCGCACACCGTGGTCGGGTCCTGGATGTTCGCCGACGGATGGCCGACGAGGTAGAAGAAGCCGTCGATCTTGCCGTCGCAGAGCGCCGGGCCGTGCTCGTCGGCCTTCAGCTCGGAGGCGAGCGAGAAGTCGGAGAGCTTCCAGCCCATGGCCCCGATCAGCTCCTCGAGCGAGGCGCGGGTGCCCGAGCCGGGATTGCCGACGTTGAAGCGCTTGCCCTTGAAGTCGGCGAAGCTCTTCACGTTCGCTTCCTTGCGCGCGACCACCGTCACCGGCTCCGGATGCAGCGCGAACACCGCGCGCAGGTCGCCATAGGCCTCCTTGAAGGCGCCCGAGCCCTTGATCGCGTGGAATTGCACGTCGGACTGCGCGACGCCGAGGTCGAGCTCGCCCGCCTTGATGGTGTTGATGTTGAACACCGAGCCGCCGGTCGACTCGACCGAGCAGCGGATGCCGTGCTTCGCGCGGTCCTTGTTGACGAGCCGGCAGATCGCGCCGCCCGCGGGGTAGTAGACGCCGGTCACGCCGCCGGTGCCGATCGTCACGAACTTCTGCTGCGCCTGCGCGGCGGGCGCGGCGCCGACGAGCGCGGCCGCGGTCAGGGCTGCCAGGGATAACTTCTTCACGTGGTCTCCTCCTTCACTAGGGATGTGATTGCCTCGGATAGTTTATCGACAAGCTCCTCGAGCTGCCGGTCTTCCGCGATGAAGGGGGGAGCGAGAAGCACGTGGTCTCCTCGCGCCCCGTCGATCGTCCCGCCCATCGGGTAGCACATCAGCCCAGCCTGCAGGGCGGCGCGCTTGACCCTGGCATGCATGCGCAGCTTCGGGTCGAAAGGCGTCTTCGTCGCACGGTCCTCCACGAGCTCGAGGCCCCAGAAAAGGCCCCTGCCCCGGATGTCCCCCACATGGGGATGGTCCCCAAAGGCCTTTCGCAGTTTCCTTTCCAGAGAATTTCCCAGCGGGGAAACCCGTGCGAGGGCCCCATCCTCATGCAACCGCTTCTGAACCGCGAGCGCCCCGGCGCACGCAGCGGCGTGGCCGATGTAGGTATGCCCGTGCTGGAAGAAGCCGCTGCCGCCCTGGATGGCCTCCGAGATCTTCCTCGACACGAGCACCGCGCCGATCGGCTGGTAACCCGCGCCAAGCCCCTTGGCGATGGTCACGAGGTCGGGAACGACGCCCTCCTGCTCGAAGGCCCACAGCGTGCCGGTGCGGCCCATGCCGCACATCACCTCGTCCAGGATGAGCAGCATGCCGTGCCGGTCGCAGATCTCGCGCACGCGCCTGAAGTAGCCGGGCACCGGCGGCACCGCGCCGAGCGTCGCGCCGGCGACCGTCTCTGCCACGAAGGCGATAACCCTGTCTCTTCCCAGCTGAAGAACCTTTTCTTCCAACTCCTTCCCCAGCCGGTCGACATAGGCCGCATCGCTTTCCCCGGCCACCCTGTCCCGGTAGGGATAGCAGGGAGAAACGTGCGTCGCGCCGATGAGGAGCGGCTCGAACTGCTTGCGCCGCCACTGGTTGCCGCCCACCGCGAGCGCGCCGAGCGTGTTGCCGTGGTAGGACTGCCGGCGCGCGACGAGGTGCGAGCGCTGCGGCTCACCCTTCTCGACGAAGTACTGGCGCGCGAGCTTGAGCGCCGCCTCGATCGCCTCCGAGCCGCCCGAGACGAAGTAGACCTTGTCGAAGGACTTCGGCGCGCGCGCAATGAGCGCGTCGGCGAGCGCCTCCATCGGCTCGTTGGTGAAAAACGAGGTATGCGCGAATGGCAGCTTCTCGAGCTGGCGCCGGATCGCCTCGGTCACCGCGCGGTCCGAGTGCCCCAGGCAGGACACAGCCGCGCCGCCCGAGGCGTCGAGGTAGCGCTTGCCGTCCCTGTCGAAGATGTAAGCCCCCTCGCCGCGCACCGCAACCGGGTAAGAAAGCCGGGGATCGCGGTGGAAGACGTGGGTCACGGCGCGATGCTACTGCGAAATTAGGGACAGACCGCGTTTTTCCTATTCGAGCACGGCCACGGCCTCGATCTCGATCAGCCACTCCGGCCGCGCCAGGCGCGTGATCTTCGCCAGGTCGTCGAACGTCGCGCCGGCCGATTCGAGCGCTTCATGACCGGGCCTCCCATGGGTCAGACAAACTGCACCGAAAGACTCCCCAGGGAGCCGAAGTCCGCCCGGAGGGTATCGCCCTTCTTCGCCCATACGGGCCGGATGAACGACCCCGACAGCATTACCCGCCCCGGCTCGAGCACGGTGCCGAAGCGGCCGACCTTGTTGGCGAGCCACGCGATGGCGAGCGCAGGATGGCCCAGCACCCCGGCGGCCACGCCGGTCTCCTCGATGTCGGCGTTCCGATAGAGCATCCCGCCCACCCAGCGCAGGTCGACGTCCATCGGCCGCACCGGCCTGCCGCCGACGATGAGACCCGCCGCCGCGCCGTTGTCAGCCACGGTATCGAAGATCTTGCGCGGGTTCTGCACGCGCGCGTCGATGATCTCGATCGCGGGCACCACGTACTCCGTGGCGCGCAGCACATCGAGCAGGCCGACGCCCGGGCCTTTCAGCGGATTGCCGAGCACGAACACGAGCTCGATCTCTACCCGCGGCACGATGTAGCGCTCGAAGGGCACGGCCGCGCCGTCCTCGACCTGCATATAGTCGTGCAGCACGCCGTAGTCGGGCTCGTCGATCTGCGAGGACTGCTGCATGGCCTTCGAGGTGAGGCCGATCTTGTTGCCGATCACCTTCGAGCCGGCGCGCACCTTCGCGTCGTTCACGAGGCCCTGGACAGCGTACGCGTCCTCGATGGTGATCTCGGGCCAGGTCTTAGAGAGCTGCACCACCGGCTTTCGCTCCTTCTCGGCGGCAAGGAGGCTGTCGGCGGCTTTCTTGCGGTCGGCGTCGGTCATCATGGCTTGGCGAAGGCCCTCATCTAAAAGCCCACAGGGAGAGCGAAGGGAGGTAGGTGACGAGCTGGAGGACGACCAGCGCGACGAGGAAGAACGGCATCACGCCGAGGTACATCTCGCGCACGTTCGCCCGGAATACGGCCTGGGCGACGAAGAGGTTCACACCGATGGGGGGCGTGAAGGTCCCCAGGCTCAGGTTCATGACCAGGATCACGCCGAAATGGACCGGATCGAGGCCGATCGCCACGGCGATCGGCAGGAGCACCGGCGTCAGGACCAGGATGGCCGAGGCGGTGTCGATGCAGGTCCCGACGAGGAGCAGCAGCACGTTGATGGCGAGCAGGATGGCGAACGGGGGCGCGTTCAGCTCGCCGATCAGCCGCCCCGCCGCGTCGGAGGTGCCGCTCACCGTGAGAAGCCAGGAGTAGATGCCCGCCATCGCGACGATGATGAAGACCTGCGAAGTGAGCACCGCGGTGCGTGCGGCCGAGGCGAGGATCTCGCGCCAGCCCATCTCGCGGTGGATGACCGCGACGACCAGGATCGCGTAGACGCAGGCGATGCCCGCCGCCTCGGTCGGGGAGAAGATCCCGGCGTAGAGCCCGCCGAGCACCACGACCGGCGCGGCGATCGACCAGATGCCGTCGCGCGTGGCGGCGGCGAACTCCGACCGCTCGAACCGCCGCTGCGCCGACTCGCCGCGAGAAACGGCGTGCGCGTAGATGTATATCGCGAAGGCCGCGCCGAGCAAGATGCCCGGCACGATGCCCGCGGTGAACAGGCGCAGCAGCGATGTGTCCGACGCCACGCTGTACAGAATGAAGCCCACCGAGGGCGGGATCAGGTTGTCGATGGCCGCAGCCGAGACGATCAGACCCGAGGCGAAGCGCTCGCGGTACCCGGCCTCGCGCAGCTTGTCGTAGGTCATGCTGCCCACGGCGGCGACCGAAGCGGTGGTCGATCCCGAGATAGCGCTGAAGACGATGGTCGTGCCGAGCGCGGTCTGCGGCAGGTAGCCGCGGACACCGCCGACCATCGAGGCCACCCAGCGCACGAGCCGCTGCGCGATGCCCCCGCGCGCCATCAGGTCGCCGGCGAAGATGAAAAACGGGATGGCGATGAGCGCGTACTTGTCGAGCGCGGCGAAGATCTGCTGGTGGATGAGCTCCGAGGGCATGCCCAGCACGAAGATCAGCGCCACGCTCGCCGCCGCCAGCAGGATGACGAAGAACGGATAGCCGAGCACGAGGAGCACGATCGGCAGCACGGCCAGCGCCCACTGCAACCCCGACATCGCTCAGCGCCGCCCGGCGATATAGGCGCGGGCGGTCACGAGCAGAGCGCAAAGCGAGAGCGCGAGCCCGGCGAGGATCGCCAGGTTCGGCACCCAGAGCGGGAACCCGATGCTCGGATGGGTCTGCCCCGTGTTCACCATGAGCAGCACGACCTTCGCGGACTGCAACGCCGCGTAGGCGAGGCAGCCGGCGAGCACGGCGAACATCAGTGCATAGTTCGCCTTGCGCAGCCGGCCGCGCAACCCTGACGAGACGAGGTCCATGGCGAGGTGCTGGCCGCGATAGGTCACGACCACGACGCCGATGAACACGCTCCAGGCGAGCCAGACCACCAGGACCACCTCGGTCCAGACGATGGCCCAGCCGAATACGTAGCGCCCGACGATGTTGGCGAAATTGAGCGCGACCGCGGCCAGCAACAGCCAGCCGAGCAGCTGCGCCGGCCAGCGGTCGAACAACGCGTCCCTAATACTTCTCTCCGGTCGCCTTCAGGCGGCGGTAGAAGGCGTGGACCGTCGGGTTGTCCTTGGTCACCGTCTCGCCGACCCCGTCGATCGTCTTCTTCAGGCGCGCGAGCTCCGCCGGCGAGAGAGTCTGGATCTGGCCGCCGGCCTGCTTCCAGCGCTCGATCATCTGATCCTCGATCTCCTTCGCGCGCTTCGCGAGGCGCGGCTGCATCTCTTCGCCGACCTGGATCACCATCCGGCGCAAGTCCTCCGGCAGCTTCTCCAGCCACACGTTGCTGAGAAAGCCGACCGACACGATCATCGTATCGTGGGTCTGCGTGATCACCTTGCCGAGGTCGATGAACTTGAAGTTCACGTACACCGCGGTGCCGCTCATGGTGCCGTCGATCGTACCCTGCCGGATGCCGGGAACGACCTCGGGGAGGTCCATAGGCACCGCGGACGCGCCGAGCAGGCGCATCCGCTCGCGCTCGGCAGGCGTGGCGTTGACGCGCAGCTTCTTGCCTTTGAAGTCATCGAGAGACTTGATGGGCGGCTGGGCAAAGTAATGGGACGGCGAATAGGTGTAGACGGAGACGCCGCGCAGGCCCTTGTCGCGTCCAAGCGCGAGGATCTCCTTGTTCATCTGCGGGTCGTTGATCACCTTGCTCGCGTGCTCCTGCCCCTTGAACAGAAAGGGGATGGCGAACACGCCGAAGCGCGGGTCGATGCCGGCGAAGAAATCGGTCGGCGAGGTGTAGGCCTCGATGGTGCCGGTCTGCGTTCCCTGGGTCATCGAAGGCCCGGTGCCGAGCTGGGCGCGCGGGAAAATCTTCACCTCGATGCGGCCGTTGCTGCGCTTCTCCACTTCCCCCTTGTACGTGTCCGCCCAGAAGTGCTGGATGTCGTTCGCGGTGCCGAAGGCGAACTTCATGGTGAAGTCGGCAGCGTGCAGGGGCGCGGCCACGGCGAGCGAGACGCACAACGCTAATGTCTTCAGTTGCATGGTGTTCCTCCTCTGCTGCTTACGTTACCCAATTGTCCGGGATCGGGCAATGGGTGAGAATTGGGCCGATGAGCCCCGGCCAACTCGAGCTATCCAGGAAGCTGCGCAGGTACCTGCAGCAGAACCGTCTCTCGGACCATGCACGCCTGCCGCCGGAGCGCGAGCTGGCCGACACCCTCGGCGTGACGCGCAATCGTCTGCGCGGCGTGTTGCGCCGCATGGCGGCGCAGGGCGAGATATGGCGGCACGTCGGCAAAGGCACCTTCATCGGACGGCGGCCGCTCGACGCGAGCCCGCACGACGGCGCCGGCATGGTGCTCACCAGCCCGCGCGAGGTGATCGACGCGCGGCTGCTCTTCGAGCCGCTGCTCGCGCGGCTCGCCGCGTTCAACGCCACGAGCGCGGACCATCGCGAGATGCAGCTCTGCCTGGAGAAGATGGGCGGGGCCTCGGGCTGGCCGGTGTGGGCGTCGTGGGACGGCCGGCTGCACCGGGCGATCGCCAAGGCCTCGGGCAACGCGCTGCTGCTCACCATGTTCGACACGCTGCAGATGTACCGCAACCGCGACGTCTTCCGTACGCTCGACCGCCCGTTTCAGGGCATCGACATGGCGTCCCGGGACCATGCCGCCGTGGTGAAGGCGATCCGCGAGCGGGACCCGGTGCGCGCCGAAGCCGCCATGCGCAAGCACATCCTTTCCTTGCGCCATGCCATCTTCGGCGATTGACTAGGCCGGATTGCGGCCGACGAAGAAGGCGCCGTTCGGGTCGTCGGTCGGCCTGAGGCCGGACTTGATCAGGCCCTGGCGCAGCAGGTTCATCTGCGCGTCGTTGAGGCGCATCGTCGGCCGGCGCATCGGGCCGCCGTTGAAGCCGTTCAGCCAGCCCTGGAACTTCCACAGCATGCGGTGCAAGAACAGCGTTTGCGAGATATAGGCGTTGGCGGCCGCGTTCGCCTTGCGCGCGGGGTGGAGCTGCCAATAGAGCTTGGTCGCGTGGTCGTACTCTTTCTCTTGCAGGAGCTTGAAGATCTTCGGGATCATGGCGCCGTAGTACTCGGTGTTGCTCGTGCCGCTGAACTGCATGGGGACGAGCTGCGCGAGCGGGATCATGTCGATCTCGAGCGGGCAGGTGACCACGATCTCCTTCCCGAATCGCCGATGGCATTCCACGAAGCCCATCACGTTCGGCATCCCGCCTTCGGCCTTCACGGCAGCGACGTTCGGGCAGTTGTCGATCAGCTTGCGGATCACCGCGGCCTCGATATCCGACGGATGCACGCGGTCGAAGCCCCATAGCGTAACCGGGAAAAGCATCACCGCGAGGCTCGTGGCGTCGCAGAAGGCCTTGGTGTAGTCGTAGATCTCCTGGGCGCTCGTGGGATAGAAGTTCGGGGGATAGGAGAGCAGGATCAGCTCGGCGCCGTTCGCCTCGGCGATCCTGACCGCCTCGATGTTCTCCTCGAGGTCGTTGAAGCTCGCGTGGTGGATGAGCATCAGGCGGCCCTTCGCCTCGTCGTTCGCCCATTCGAAGAACTGGCGGTACTCGTCGAGCGTGATAGCGACCTCGGACACGAGCAGCGTGCCGGCGAATCCGTACTCGATCTCGAGGCGCACGTCGTGCCGGATGCCCGTCTCATTCAGCCGCTTCAGGTCGCCGCTGTACGACGGGATGACGACGTTCGCGACGCCGCGCAAATGCTCGCGCGCCCATTCGCGCGCTTCCTGCTTGCGGTACCGGGCCATGCCCTCTCCTTTGCCTATACCTGCTTCAGCTCGAGCGCCAGCGGCAGCTCGACCGCGAGCCCGCGCTCGCGGGCGCGCCGCACCGCGAGCTCCGCGATCGTCACATCCTGCAGCGCCTCGCCGACGGACTTGTACATGGACAGGCGAGCGCCGGCAAGCCGCGCGGCGAGCTTTCCCAGAACGAGGTCGTTGAGGCTCGCCATCCTGCGCTCGAAGGCCAGGCCCGCGGCGCGCGCGGCGATGAAGTCGCCGGTCTGCTCGGCGACTTCCTCCACGGCGTCGCAGACGATGAGGTCGCTCCGCTCGATGGTGCGCGGATCGATCTCGCGCTGCGCGGGGCTCGTCGAGCCGATCGACACCACGAGCATCCCGGGCCGCAGCCATTCGCCGTCGAAGACCGGCGTCTCGTCGTGCGAGCGCGCCGCCGCCAGCACCACGTCGGCGCCTTCCATCGCGGCGCGCGCGCCGAGGCTGGCCGAGCAGCGGATGCCGTCGGCGCGCAGCCGGCCGGCCGCCCGCTCGCGGTTCGCCGCGCTCGTGCTGTAGAGGTCGACCTGCTCGAGCTCGCGCACGCGTGCGAAGGCGCGAACGTGCGCCTGCGCCTCCTGGCCGCTGCCGAGGACGGCGAGCCGCAGCGCGCGGCGAGGCGCCATCCGGTCGAGCGCGACCGCCGAGGTCGCCGCGGTGCGCAACGCGGTGACATGGATGCCATCCACGATAGCGGCGAGCTCGCCGCTCGCCTGGTCGAAGAGCGCGATGAGGTAGCTCGCGCGCCTTTCGCGCGCGATGCCGAACACCTTCGCGC
>DASRKB010000199.1:0-2147 GCA_035649175.1 Burkholderiales bacterium
GCGTCTCCCTCGACGGGCGCCACGCGGTAGTAGTGGGACGCAGCACTATCGTCGGCAAACCGATGACGCTCATGCTGCTGGCGCGCAGCGCAACCGTGACGGTGTGCCACAGCCGCACCCGCGAGCTGCCGGATCACACGCGCCGTGCCGATATCCTGGTGGCTGCGGTCGGCAGGCCGCGTTTCATCACCTCGGACATGGTCAAACCGGGCGCGGCGGTGATCGACGTCGGCATCAACCGGCTCCCGGACGGCAAGCTCGCGGGCGACGTGGACTACGCATCGGTGCGTGCCGTCGCCGGCTGGATCACGCCCGTGCCGGGCGGCGTAGGCCCCATGACGGTCGCCATGCTCATCGCCAATACCGTGCGCGCCGCGGAACGCGGCGTCATCGCGCGCTCAGTCTAGAGCCTGTTATGGACTTGTACTTTGACTCGTAATCTGGCACATAGTGGGGATGAAAAGACCCCCACGGAAGTACCACCCTTACCCCAGTGACGTAAGCGACGAAGAATGGTCATTTGTAGCCCCGTATCTGGTGTTGAATCGTCTGGACGGCGAGAACCGCCGGCACGATTTGCGCGCGGTGTTCAACGCGCTGCGCTGGCTGGTTCGCAGCGGCGCATCGTGGCGCATGATGCCGCACGAATTTCCGCCCTGGCCGGCGGTGTATCAGCAGATGCGGCGTTGGCTCCAGGCCGGTTGTTTCGAGGCTATGGTGAACGACCTGCGGGTGCTGCTGCGCGAGCACGCGGGGCGCAACGCCCAGCCCAGCGCCATGATCCTGGACAGCCGCACGCTGCAATCGACCCCGGAGTCCGGAGCGCGGGCAGGCTACGACGGTGCCAAGCGGCGCAAGGGCGCCAAGGTTCATGCGGCCGTGGATACGCTGGGCCACCTGCTGGCGCTGCATGTAACCCCGGCCAGCGAGCAGGATCGGGCGCAGGTGGAGCAACTGGCGCAGGCGGTGCAGGACATCACCGGCCAGAGTGTGACGCTGGCCTACGTGGACCAGGGTTATACCGGCGACACAGCGAGGCAAGGAGCTAACGCTCATGGCATCGAATTGGAGGTGGTCAAGCACACCGAGGCCAAGCGCGGCTTCGTCCTGCTGCCGCGCCGCTGGGTCGTGGAGCGCAGCTTCGCCTGGGCCGCTCGATTCCGGCGCCTGGCGCGCGACTATGAGCGCCTCGCCCAAACCCTTGCCGGATTCCACTACCTCGCCTTCGCTTGCCTCATGCTTCACAAAATCGTTCCCATCATCGCAAGTCCATAACAGGCTCTAGAGTCCCTAACATAATGAGCTACTACGGACGCCACGTTTTTTTCTGCTGTAACCAGCGCCAGGAAGGCGAGCATTGCTGCAACAACGGCGGCTCGCAGAAGATGCGCGATTACGCCAAGGACCGTGTCAAGCAGCTGAAGCTCTCCGGCCCGGGCAAGGTGCGCATCAACCAGTCGGGTTGCCTCGACCGCTGCAAGGAAGGCCCGGTGATGGTGGTCTATCCCGAAGCGGTCTGGTACACCTACGTGGACCAGCACGACATCGAGGAAATCATCAACGAGCACCTCGTCAACGGCCGCGTCGTCGAGCGCCTGCGCATCTAGCCCCGGTAAGCGGTGAGCAGTAAGCGGTAAGCAGCAAAATCGCCTGGGCTCACATCCGCTCACCGTTCACTGCTTACTGCTCACCCATGCCGATCGAAATCCGGCCGATGCCCGCCGCCTCGCTCACGCGGGTGCTGATCGACGGTCCCGCGGGGAGAATCGAGACCGACATCAACGACCCGGGGGGCGCGCGGCGCGGGATCGCGCTGATCGCGCATCCCAACCCGCTGCAGGGCGGGACCAAGGACAACAAGGTGGTCACTACGCTCGCCAAGGCGTTCTTCGCGCTGGGCTACGTGACGGCGCGCCCCAATTTCCGCGGCGTGGGCGCCACCGACGGCCGCCACGACGAAGGCCGCGGCGAGACCGACGACCTCCTTGCCGTCGCCGGTCATTTGAAGCAGCAGCACGGCGACCTGCCCTTCGTGCTCGCTGGTTTTTCCTTCGGCAGCTTCGTGCAGACGCACGTCGCAAGGCGGCTGAACGCGCAGCGCATGGTGCTGGTAGGCCCGGCGGTCGGCCGCTTTCCCGCCGAAACCG
>DASRKB010000200.1:0-12541 GCA_035649175.1 Burkholderiales bacterium
GCCGCTGAGCTCGAGGAGGACGAGGGCGCCGAGGAGGCGCCGCCGCCCGCGCTCTTTTTCTGGTCGGTCGACATCGAGCCCGAGGCCGAGCCGGAAGCCGAGCCCGAAGGGCTGGGCGCCGGGGCGGCGCTCGACGAGGAAGACGCGGAGCCCGAGGGAGCACTCGTCGCGCCCGACGGGGTGGAGGTGGAGCCCGCGGAAGAGCTCGAGCCGGACGCCGGGGGCGTCGTCCTCGTCGTGTCGCGGGTTACGGTTTCATTGTCGCCGCAGGCCGCCAGGCCGAAAGCAAGGGCAACTGCCGCTGCAAATGTCGTGAGTTTCATCGCATTCCTCCGTGGTTGGGGATAAGCGTACGGTGCAAGGATCGGGCCCATGTCACCGGCCCAGTAGCTGGCCCTACAGGTAACGCAAGCACCGTGCCGGCAGAGGCGGCGAGGTAACATCCCCCCCATGAACGAGCTCATTCCCACGACCGTCGTGGGCAGCTATCCGCAACCGGGGTGGCTCATCGACCGCGAGGCGCTCGGCGGCAAGGTGCCGCGCGTGCGCGCACCGGAGATCTGGCGCGTCCCGGCCGCGTTCCTGGAGCAGGCGCAGGACGACGCCACTCGCCTCGCGATCCGCGACATGGAGCGCGCCGGCATCGACATCGTCACGGACGGCGAGATGCGGCGCGAGAGCTACTCCAACCGCTTCGCCACCGCGCTCGAGGGCATCGACCTCGACAAGCCGGGTACCACGATGAACCGAAGCGGCCAGCCGATTCCGGTGCCGCGGGTGGCGGGGCCGATCCGGCGGAAGGGGCCCGTCGAGACGCGGGATGTGGAATTTCTGAGAAAGAACACCGCCAGGAAGATCAAGATCACGCTTCCCGGCCCGTTCACCATGGCGCAGCAGGCGCAGGACGACTACTACCGCGATGAGGAGGCGCTCGCGATGGCTTTCGCCGCCGCGGTGAACGAAGAGATCCGCGACCTCAAAACCGCAGGCGCGGACCTGATCCAGATCGACGAGCCCTGGCTGCAGGCGCGCTACGAGCGCGCCGCGCGCTACGGCGTGAAGGCGATCAACCGCGCGCTCGAGGGCATCTCCGGCACGACGGTCGTGCACCTGTGCTTCGGCTATGCCGCCACGGTGAAGGACAAGCCCTCGGGCTATTCCTTCCTGCCGCAGCTCGCCGACACCACCGCCACGCAGATCTCGATCGAGGCGGCGCAGCCGCGCCTGGACCTCGGCGTGCTGAAAGACCTGGCGCCCAAGCAGGTGATGATCGGCGTGATCGACCTGGGCGACCCACGCGTCGAGAGCGCGGAGACGGTCGCGGCGCGCATCCGCGCTGCGCTCGCCCATGCGCCGGCGGAGCGGCTCGTCGCCGCGCCGGATTGCGGAATGAAGTATCTGCCGCGAGAGACCGCGTTCGGCAAGCTGAAGGCGCTCGCCGAGGGCGCCGCGCTCGTCAGGCGGGCGTTACGCTAGGGCGCAGGATCGCCTGGGGCTCGTAGCCGCTCTCGCGGGCGGCGCACACACACTCGTAGAAAAGCTCGTATTCCCGGCCGGACTCGCTCACGCGGCCGTCGGGCGCGACGTGGCGCCATTTCCAGCGGAAGGAGCTCCCGTGGGGCACGTGGTAGATCTCGCAGGTTCTCATGCGCACCTTTATACACGCCGGCGCGCCGCGAGATGCGTCGCGAAGCCCTGATATGGGGGTCGCGGGCGCCGCGACACCGGGCCCGCAAGTATTACGCCGAAAGCGCACATCGGCGCATTGCCCGTCGCCGGGCGCGCGTCCAATAATACGCTCACACGAGCGGGGATAGCTTAAGCGGCCAGAGCACGATCCCTCCAGATCGAGGTGTGAGTCCGAAACTCACTCCCCGCTCCACTTCCTTCCTGGATCGCGCCGCTTCTACTTACTTGTACGAGCGGCTGCGCTTCTTGCCGCGCGTGACGGCGCCCTTTCGGGAATCCGAGCCGAAGTTGTGGCTGTTGTCGCGCATGGCCTTGGCGGCCTCGCGCATCATCTTCTCTGCCAGCGATTCGCGCGCCAGCGCTGCACCATATTTTCGTTTCATGCCGTAATGTTAACCTTGATCGCATGCTCAGAACCGACGGGGAGCGGCTCTGGAGGTCCCTCATGGACCTGGCGCGCATCGGCGCGACGCCGAAAGGCGGCGTGCGTCGCCTCAGCCTTACCGACGTCGACCGGGCGGGGCGCGACCTTTTCGTGCGCTGGTGCCGCGAGGCCGGGCTCGCAACGCGCTGGGATGCCGCCGGCAACATCTTCGCGCGGCGCGAGGGCGCCGACCCGGCGGCCGCGCCCGTCATGATGGGGAGCCACCTCGATACCCAGCCTTCCGGCGGCAGGTTCGACGGCGCCTACGGCGTGATGGCCGGCCTCGAGGTCATGCGCACGCTCGACGACCAGGGCATTCTTACCCGCAAGCCGCTCGAGGTGGCGTCATGGACCAACGAGGAAGGCACGCGGTTCGCGCCCGGCATGGCGGGATCGGCGGTTTTCGCCGGCGTGCACCCACTGGAAGAGATCAGGGCTTCGAGAGACGTCGATGGGATCACTTTCGGCGAGGCGCTGCGGGGCATCGGCTATGAGGGCGCCGGCGGCCCGCACGAGGTCGGCGCGTACTTCGAGGCGCACATCGAGCAGGGACCGGTGCTCGAGCAGGCGCGCACCACCATCGGCGTGGTGCAGGGCGCCCTTGGGCAGCGCTGGTTCGACGTGACCGTCACCGGCATGGACGCGCACGCGGGGCCCACGCCGATGGAGCTGCGCCAGGACGCGCTCATCGCCGCGAGCCGCATGGTGCTGGAGGTAAACCGCATCGCGCGCGGCCACCCCGACTACGCGCGCGCCACGGTCGGCGTGATGCAGGCGAAGCCCGGCTCGCGCAACGTGGTGCCCGGCGAGGCGCGCTTCACGGTGGACATGCGCAACGCCTCGAATACGACCCTTTCGGCGATGAAAGCGGATCTCGAGGAGAGCCTGCGCGCCATCGCCGCGGAATACCGCGTCGCCGTCGAGGCGCGCGAGGTCATGTACTTCCCGCCCTGCGAGTTCACCCCGGCGCTGGTCGACTCGGTGCGCCGCGCCGCGAAGGCGTTAGGCCTTAGCCACCGCGATATCGTCAGCGGCGCCGGCCACGACGCCGTCTTCCTCGCGCGCGTCGCGCCCACCGCCATGATCTTCGTGCCCTGCGAGGGCGGCATCAGCCACAACGAGATCGAGAATGCGCGACCCGAGGACCTCGCCGCCGGCTGCGATGTCCTCCTCCACGCCGTCCTCGAGAAGGCCGGCGTCTAGGTCCGCATCGGACTCGAGACCCGGATCGTGATCGGTCCCCGATCCGCGCAGCGCCTTCTGCTCCTCCTTTGACAGCGCGTAGAGCGGGCTCATCCAGTGCAGGAATGACGCGAGGTAAGCGACCCGCGGGCCGTGGGCCTCGGGCGCGACGAAGGCCGACCCGGTATGCACCCAGGCGCACCGTTCGGGAATGACGGAGAGCATGCGGGCGATCGTTTGTGCGTCCATGGGCGCCTCCTCGCGGTTGGATCTTGCACTCGATCGTAGAAGAGCGCGCGGCCACGTGTCGGTCGCCGCACGCTGAATTTCGCGAAAGCGCGTCTCTACAGCCCGTCGGTTTACAGTGACCGGTAAACCCCGGCAAGCCAGGGCTGCTGCTCGCGCGGCAGGCCCGGCGGGCGATAGTAGTGCTCGAGCTCCTCGAAGCCCGCCGCCTCGAGGAAGCGCCGCCAGCTCGCATGGTCGTGGAACACGCCGTAGCGGCCGCGGCTCCAGCCCTCCTCGTTCGCGCCGCGCGGGTTGGAGCTGAAGAGCACGCCACGGGGTTTCAGCGCCGCGCGCAGCTCGCCGAGCACCCGCGGCAGCTCCTGCAACGGCACATGGAAGAGCGAGGCGTTGGCGAAGATGCCGTCGAAGCGCGCCGGGGGCAGCGCCAGGCGCAGGAAATCCTGCTCCCACACTTCGCAGCCGCTGTGGTCCCGCGCCATGCGCGCGAAGCCCGGCGCGCCTTCGAGCCCAATCGCCTCGTGGCCAAGGTCGCTCAAGGCCTTCAGGTCCCGTCCCGGGCCGCAGCCGAAGTCGAGGATCGCGAATGGCGGCTCGCCCTCGATGTGGCGCAGCAGCGCCTCGATGTTCTGGCGCACGTCGTGCTCGCGCGTGCCCTGCCAGAACGATGCCAGCCGGCTCTCGTAGTCGGCGAGCGTCTGCTGCGAGATCTTGCGGAGCTCTTGCGGGCTTAGCTTCAAGCCCTCAAGTCTAAGGAATTTGGGGTCAGACCCCGAACTCTTCAGCTCCTCGCGAGGAGGGCGTCGAGGCGCTCCAGGTCGTTGATGACGCGCCACTCGCTCGCGCCGGCGGCCTCAACGCGCTTCTTCCAATCCTCCAGCCGCCCGAGGTAGCGACGTGGGTCGACGTTGTCGGTGTTGAGCTTGACGACGTTCACCGCGACGACGCGGATGTCCTTGAGGTTGATCGGGAAGTTGCGCCGGGTGACCTTGTCGAGCTCCTCCTGCATGTCGGAGAAGACGATCAGGGTCTTCCTGCCCGCGCCGGTCTCATTCAGGTACTCGGCGCCCTGGATCATCCCGCCGGTGATATCGGTGTAGCGGCTCGGCGCGATGCTCTTCAGGTTCGCGTCGATGCGGTCGCGGAAGGCGCGCTTCTGCGCGTTGGCCTGCGAGGGCCGCGTGTCGAAGGTCGCCCTGGCGATGATGTCCTTCTCGCTGAAGCTGCGGCTCTCGACGCGCGCCACGGCGAGGGAATCGCCCGGCTGCAGCGTGCCGAGCAGGTAGTTGATGATGAGCTGTGCCTTGGCTGACTCCTGCGCGTAGGTTCCCGAGGTATCGACGAGCAGGTAGACCGCATGCCGGTGGTCGCGCGAGTCGCCGCAGGACAGGAGAAGGAAAGCGCCCGCCAGCACGAGAAGCCTACGCATGGGTCTCCTCCGCGTCTTCGATGTCATCGGTCATCCGACGCGGCGACTTGGCCGCCACCGCGCGCTCGACGAGGAGCGGCAGCACGATCGCCACGTCGTAGACGGCGATCGCCACGCGCGAGGCATGCCGCGCGAGATTGCTCGCCAGGCGCAGCCCGAAGGCCGACGCGCGCACCAGTCCCGCGAGCAGCACGCCGCCCACGGTACGCGAGGCGTGGATGAGCGACTCGAGCGGGATCGCCACGAAGGCGAGCGCGAAGGGCAGCATGAAGCCGAGCACCATCTGGCCGGCGGTCGGGATTCGCCCCACCCAGCCGTCCGTCACCGCTGGCTGCGGCACCGTGGCGAGCGACTGCAGCAGCGCCTGCTTGTCGGCGATCAGCATGTCGCGCATCAGCGCGAGCGCCGCCTCGACGCCCGCCAGGGTAACGAGCAGGGTGAGCGCGACCCAGAAGATGCGCCGGCGCACGTGGTCCCCGAGATTGGCAAAGCGCGGGAACAGGTGGGTGATGCGCAGCGCCTCGAGCAGGAACACGCCCATCGAGGCCTCGACCAGGATAATGACGAGCGCTGCCACTTCGGAGGTACGCAGCGTGCCGGTGATGTAGTCGCCGGCCCCCACCATCTCCGACATGGGCAGCGCGATCAGCTTGAAGTTGATGAACGCGCCACCCGCGGCGACGAGCACCACGAGGAGCGAGATCGCGAACTGGGTGAAGGCCGACACGGTGAGCTCATGCTCGGCCCGGTCGGTCGCGGCGACGATCTGCTCGTAGCGCTGCATATGGGCGTCGACCGCGGTGGCGCTCGCCTGCAGCGCGCTGATGTTGCGGTCCACGCGCCCGAGTGTCTTGTCGAGCGAGCGCCAGAACGGCATGAAGCCCTCGAGGATGCGGTGGCGCGACTCGCAGGACTTCCGGTACTCGGCGAGCGCCTTGTCGTGGATCGCGTCGACCGAGCGGCGCACCTCATCCAGCACGCGCTGCACCATCTCGTTGCCGGACTTGACGCTCGCCATCGCGGCAACCGCCTCGACCCATTCGGGGGGCGGCGGCGGAACCTCGCCGCACTTGCGGTAGTCCTCCTCGACGCGAGTAATTTCGTCGAGGAGCTTGCGCTGCAGCGCGGGGTAGCCCTGCAGCTCGCGCGTGACCAGCGCGCCCACGCGCTCGAACTCGCGCTCGATGCGCTGCCCCGTCTCACGCCGTCCGTAGGCGAGCAGCACCGCCTTGTTGCGGCAGGCGATAGCGTTCGCGGTAGCGACCAGGGAGCGCGCCCCCAGGCGCAGCGGGCCGACGAGCGCGCGGGCGCTCGAGCGGATGAGCGTGTGCATCGGCGTGCGCGCGGCGTAGAGGAACAGCATCGCGAGCGCCAATAGAATCAGGACGGAAAGCGCAGGGTTCTGCGGGACGAGCATCCAGTGTTGCGACGTCATGGTTCCCTCCTTCTCTTTGAGGAAGGTAGGGCGCTTCGCGACCCGCAGTGCCGCGAACCGGCGCCTTTGAGGAACTATGCCGCCTGCGGCGGCCAGTTCGTGAAGTAGTCGCGTTGCTTCCGCGCCACTAGAAATCCACAGGAAAGGCCCGAGTGTCGCCGCCAGACGACCTCCGCCCGGGAACAGCCGCCTTCAGGCGCTGCGGACCTTGCTTTGGGCGATCGGCATCACGCTCACGGTCGCCGCGCACGGCTGTTCCTCGAGCGCCGGCTTCTTCTCTTGCATCGCCCGAAGGCGCGCAAACTCGCGCTTGAAGGTAACGCGGATGTCGGTGTGATGCGCGGGGACATACTTGAACGGCTTGTGGATCGTCGCCATGCGCCATTCTTGGAATCCGTCGGGCCTGCGACAAGTCGACGAATCCTGCATCTCGCGTCGTGGCGGGAACGACAGTTGCAGCGGATAATTCCTTCATGGCCTCAGTCCCCAAGCCCCGCCTCGAGCTGCGCGAGCTGGACGTGGTCGGCTTCGAGAACACCTTCGTCGCCGAGCTGCCGCCGGATCCGGTCCCCGTCAACGTCCCGCGACAGGTGTCGAATGCGTGCTACACGCGCGTCCATCCCACGCCCGTGCGGGAACCGCGGCTCCTCGCCTGGTCTCGGGATCTCGGTGATTTCCTGGGGGTCCGCAGGCCCGATTCCCCCGATGTCCTTTCCGGAAATCGCGTCCTTCCGGGGATGAGGCCGTATTCCGCGCGCTACGGCGGGCACCAGTTCGGCAGCTGGGCGGGGCAGCTCGGCGATGGGCGCGCCATCACGCTCGCAGAGATGATCGCCAGCGACGGCTCGCGCCAGGAGCTGCAGTTGAAGGGCGCCGGGCTCACGCCCTACTCGCGCAGCGCGGATGGCCGCGCCGTGCTGCGCTCCTCGCTGCGCGAGTTCCTGTGCAGCGAGGCGATGGCGTGGCTCGGCGTGCCGACCACGCGCGCGCTCAGCCTCGTCGGCACCGGCGAGGCGGTGATCCGCGACATGTTTTACGACGGCAACCCGCAGCGGGAGCCGGGCGCAATCGCCTGCCGCGTGTCCCCCTCGTTCGTGCGGTTTGGAAATTTTCAGATCCTCTCGTCCTCTGGGGAAACCGAAGTCCTGAAAGCGCTCGCGGACTACGTCATCCGCCACCACTTCCCCGGCATGAGCTATCTCGAATGGTTCCAGCAGGTGTGCCGGCGCACCGGCCGGCTGATGGCTGACTGGATGCGCCTCGGGTTCGTGCACGGCGTCATGAACACCGACAACATGTCGATCCTCGGCGTCACCATCGACTACGGCCCTTATGGCTGGCTCGAGGGCTACGACCCGATGTGGACGCCCAACACCACCGATGCGAGCACGCGTCGGTACTGCTACGGCAATCAACCGTACATCGCGCAGTGGAACCTTGCCCGCCTTGCGGAGGCGCTGGTCCCGCTGGGCCTCGAAGTGCCGGCACTCGAGGAAGGTCTGAAGCTCTACGTCGAGGCGTTCCAGGCGCGCTGGAACCGCGCGCTCGCGGACAAGCTCGGGCTTGACGAGCTCGACGACGAGCTGGCGAAGAACCTCTTTCCCGCGCTGGGGGAGGCGGAGACCGACTTTACGATCTTCTTCCGCAACCTCGCCAACGGCCCGGAAGCGGTGAAGGCCGCCTTCTACGAGGACAAGCCCCGGCCGCTGCTAGACGCATGGCTCAGGCGATATGCCGAGCAGGTGGAAAAAGAAGGACTGAAGGACGAGACGCGCGTGAAGCGCATGAACGGCGCCAACCCGAAGTACGTGTTCCGCAACTACCTCGCCGTTCAGGCGATCGAGGCGATCGCCCAAGGCGACGCGGCGCCGCTCGAGCGCCTGACGCGCGTGCTGCGCCGGCCCTACGACGAGCAGCCCGGCGAGCAGGACCTCGCGGCGCGCCGCCCGGAATGGGCGCGGCACAAGGCCGGCTGCTCGGCGCTCTCCTGCAGCTCCTAGTCGCCGCTACAAAAGATCGTCGCGCCGCGCGCCACGGCCCGCGTCGCGCCAGCCGAAGATGAGCGACACGATGAACGCGATCACGAAGAGCGCGAGCAGCACCTTCGCGATGCCGGCGGCGCCGGAGGCTATGCCGCTGAAGCCGAAGAACGCGGCCACCAGCGCGAGGATGAAGAACCCGATCGCCCAGCTCAGCATACCTGCCTCCGTCAGTGATAGGACAGGCGAGGCAGCGCAAGTTGCGTGCCTCGCAGAACAGGCTTTCGTCCTGGAACCAGACCGGCCGCGGTACGAGAGTTGCTGAGTAGCAGCAGTTCATCCCGTTCATCATTGCACAGGAGGATGCCGATGAAATCTGCTCTCACCTTCTCCCTCGCCGCCGCCCTGCTCGCCGGTTGCACGTACGACACGGCGCGCACCGCGGCGAGCGACCCGCGCCCCGCTCCGGAGGCCCGCCAGATGCCCTATTACTCGGGAGCCGGCGTCGTCACTTCCTGGTCGCCGTCCCCCAACGCCGCCGCCGGCGGCTCCGGACGCCCCATGGGCGACCTGCTGCGCATGGAAGTGAAGATGGACGATGGCAGGACTCAGTACATCGACACCGAGAGCCGCGACTTCCCGGTCGGCACGCGCGTGCGGCTGAGCGAGAACCGCGAGATCACGCGCTACTAGGCATTCATTCCATGCCCAGGAGCCGGTAGACGCGGCGGCAGTACTCGCCGAACCGCTCTTGCGTCTTCGTGTCCAGGGTGCGCGGGTACGGGAGCTCGATCGGGAAGTTGTCCGCCATGCGGGCCGGGCCGGCGGTGAGCACCACCACGCGCGTGCCGAGGAACACCGCCTCGGAGATGCCGTGGGTGACGAAGACGATCGTCTTGCCTGCCTCCCTCCAAATGCGCAGGAGCTCGAGGTTCATCTTCTCCCGCGTGAGGGCGTCGAGCGCGCCGAAGGGCTCGTCCATCAGCACGAGCTTCGGATCGTGCACCAGTGCGCGGGCGATCGCCGCGCGCTGCTGCATGCCGCCGGAAAGCTCGTAGGGATACTTCTGCTCGTAGCCCGACAGGCCGACCAGGGCGAGGAGCGCTCGCGCCCGGTCGCGGGACTCGGCGGCTGGCAGGCCGAGGATCTCGGCGGGCAGCAGTACGTTGTCGAGGATGCGCCGCCACTTCAGGAGCAGCGGCGCCTGGAACACCATGCCCACATCGCGCGCCGGGTCGAAGGGATGCGAGGGCGACCCGATGCGCAGCTCGCCCCCATCGTGCGCGTGCAGCCCCGCCAGGATCTTGAGTAGCGTCGACTTGCCGCAGCCTGAGGGGCCGACGAGCGACACGAGCTCGCCGGGCATGACGTCGAAGCTCGCGTCCGAGATCGCCAGATGCTCGCCGTAGCTCTTGCGCACGCCGGAGAGCCGGATGAAGGGCTCAGGCAAGCCGCGCGTCCTTGGCCACGAGCAGGCGCTCGAGCAGGAGTACCAGGCCGTAGAGCGCCATGCCGATGAACGTGATCATGAGCACCGCCATGAACATCGCCGGCGTGTCGAGCGTCACCTGCACCTGCAGCATGAGGTAGCCCAGGCCCTTGTCGGAGCCGAGGAACTCGCCGACGATCGCGCCGGCCACCGCGAGGATCGCGCCCACTTTCATGCCGGAGAAGATGTAGGGCAGCGCGCCCGGAAGCTGCACCTTGGTGAAGAGCTGCCAGCGCGAGCCCTTGAGCGAGCGCACGAGGTCGAGCAGCTCGGGCTCCACCTCGCGCAGCCCGCGCGCGGTGGTGAGGAGGATCGGGAATACACAGATCGAGAACGCCATCAGGCTGTTGGGCAGGATGCCGTACTTGAACCAGACGATGATGAGCGGCCCAAGCGCCACCTTCGGGATCATGTTGAGGGAAACGAGCAGCGGCATGAAGAATGCCTCGAGGGTCTTCGACCAGGTAAACACGAGCGCGAGCGCCACGCCCACCCCGAGAGCGAGGAAGTACCCGGCGAAGATCTCCGTGGCGGTGACCGCGATGTTGCGCCCCCAGTCGTAGTTGGGCTCGAGCAGGGCGTTCAGGGTCTCCACCGGCCCGGGCATGACGAAGCGCGGCACGTCCCCGAGCTTCACGAAGAGGTACCACGCCGCGATCAGGGCGACGTGCGAGGCGATGGCGAGGAAGGTCTTGTTCACGGCGGCCACCCGTTTGTCGTTGGCGTTGTTTCTCGATGGTAGCATCGTGAAATCGCTCACCCGAGGAGGATTCCCATGCGCCGTCTCTTGCTCATCGCCGCCGCTGCGTTCGCCGCGGGCCCCGCCGCCGCCCAGCAGAAGCTCGACTTCATCCTGAACTGGGTGCCCGGCGGCGACCACGCGCCCTACTACTACGCCAAGAAGATGGGCTGGTACGCCAAGGAAGGCGTCGACCTCAACCTCGAGCCCGGCAAGGGCTCGATGCTCGCGGTCCAGAAAGTCGGCGCCGCGGCCAACCCGATCGGGCTCGCCGATATGGGCAACGTGCTGATCGGCCGCGGCAAGGGCGCCGCATCCGTCGGCGTCTTCAACGTTTACGCCAACTCGCCGCAAGGCCTGTACTGGCTGAAGAGCTCCGGCATCAAGGGCATCAAGGATTTCCCGGGCAAGAAGATCGGCAACCCGGCCGCCGACGGCGCGCGCCCCATGTGGCCCGCGCTCGCCAAGGCGAACGGCATAGATCCCAAGTCGATCACCTGGGTGAACGTCGACGCCAACGCCAAGCTCGCCGCGCTCAAGGCGGGCTCGATCGACATCACCACCTCGTTCTACAACATCCACCACATCTTCCAGCGCGAGCTGGGCGACAACATGGGCTTCGTCGCCTGGCGCGACGTTGGGCTCAACCCCTACGGCAATTCGGTGATCGTTAATGCCGAATTCCTGCAGAAGAACAAGGCCCTGATCGGCAAGTTCGTGAAGGTCACGCAGCGCGCCTTCCACCAGTGCGCGAAGGAGCCCAAGCCCTGCGTGCAGGCGCTGGTCGAGGCGAATGGCGCGCTCAAGTTCGACAACGAGATGCAGAACTGGGAGCTCGTCGAGGTGCTGATGAGCGACAAGTTCTCGCGCGAAGTGGCCCTGGGCTGGCACGACCCGAAGCGCATGCAGAATGACTACGAGCTGGTGCGCGACTACGTCGGCATCGACAAGCCCTTCGACGTGAAGAGCGTCTACACCAACGAGTTTCTCGACAAGTCGGTGAAGATGCCGAAATGACGGCGGCCGCCGGCCGAATCCAGACGACGGTCGTCGGCTCGTATCCCGTTCCCGACTGGCTCGCCGCGGCGCCGAGCGAGCAGGCGCTCGCCGACGCCACGCGCGTGGTGCTGCACACCCAGGAGCAGGCGGGCATCGACCTGGTGTGCGATGGGGAGCTCTACCGCTTCGACCTCAACCATCCCGAGACCAACGGGATGATCGAGTACTTCGTGCTGCCGCTCGACGGCGTGCGCCGCGACATCGCCTTCTCCGAGTGGCTGGAGTACTCGCGCGGGAGCGGCATGCGCTTCCGCACCCGCCCGCCGGGCGTGGTCGACGGCCCTATCGGCGCGGGCAGCCTCAACCTTCCGCTCGCCTGCGCCCGGGCGCGCGCGCTCGCAACGCGGGCGTTCAAGTTCACGCTGACCGGCCCGCACATGCTCGCGAAGACGCTGCACGACCGGCACTACCGCGACCCGGAGCGCCTGGCGCATGCCATCGCCGAGGTGCTCGCCGAGCAGGTGCGCCACGTCGACGCCGACGTGGTGCAGCTCGACGAGGCGAACCTTCCCGGGCATCCGGAGGAATGGCGCTGGGCCGCGGCGGCGATCAACAAGGTGCTGCGGGCGGTGCCGGAGGCGTCGAAGGCCGCGGTGCACCTGTGCTTCGGCAACTACGGCGGGCAGTCGGTGCAGAAAGGCACCTGGGCGAAGCTCGTCGAGTATCTGAACGCGCTGCACGCCGACCACGTGGTCATGGAATGCGCGCACCGGCCGCCGGAGGAGCTCGCGGTGTTCAAGGAGCTGCGCCCGGACCTCGGCCTGGGCATCGGCGTCGTCGACATCAAGCGCACCGAGATCGAGAGCCCCGAGGAGGTCGCGCGGCGGCTGGAGCGCGCGGAGAAGCTGCTCGGGTCCGGGCGCGTGCGCT
>DASRKB010000201.1:0-12115 GCA_035649175.1 Burkholderiales bacterium
ATGGTGATGCCCGGGGACAACGTGAAGATGGTGGTGACGCTGATCACCCCCATCGCGATGGAGCAGGGGCTGCGCTTCGCCATCCGCGAGGGCGGCAAGACCGTCGGCGCCGGCGTGGTGGCGAAGATCATCGAGTAGATCCGACTTTGGGCAAGGCGAGACGTAGGGGCATAGCTCAACTGGCAGAGCGTCGGTCTCCAAAACCGAAGGTTGGGGGTTCGATTCCCTCTGCCCCTGCCAACTGGAAACGATGATCGACAAGCTCAAGCTTGCGGTGGCGGCGGCGCTGGTGGCGGCCGGGATCTGGGGCTACTACCTGCTTGCAGAGCAGGCGCTGGTGCTTCGGGTGCTCTCGGTAATGGCCGGCATGGCGGCGGCGGCCGTGGTGGCCTGGACGAGCGGGCCGGGCAGGCAGTTCGTGGTGTTCGCTTCGGAGTCGGTCACCGAGGTGAAGAAGGTGGTGTGGCCCACGCGCAAGGAGACGACGCAGACCACGGCGGCGGTGTTCGCCTTCGTGGTGGTGATGGCGATATTTCTATGGCTCAGCGACAAGACACTGGAATGGGTGCTCTACGACCTGGTGCTCGGCTGGAAGAAGACATGACCACAGGAGGAAATAAGCGCTGGTACGTCGTTCACGCGTACTCGGGATTCGAGAAGTCCGTGCAGCGCGCGCTCGAAGACCGCATCGCGCGTGCAGGCATGCAGGAGAAGTTCGGCAAGATCCTGGTGCCGGTCGAGGAGGTGGTCGAGATGAAGGGCGGCCAGAAGCACATGTCGGAGCGCAAGTTCTTCCCCGGCTATGTGCTGGTCGAGATGGAGATGGACGACGATTCCTGGCACCTGGTCAAGAACACCAACAAGGTTACCGGCTTCGTCGGCGGCACCGCCACCAAGCCGGCCCCGATCCCCGAGAAGGAGGTCGACGCGATCATGCAGCAGATGCGCGAGGGCGTGGAGAAGCCCAAGCCCAAGGTGCTGTTCGAGGTCGGCGAGATGGTGCGCGTGAAAGACGGCCCGTTCACCGACTTCCAGGGCACGGTGGAGGACGTGAACTACGAGAAGAGCCGGCTGCGCGTCGCGGTAACGATTTTCGGACGCTCGACCCCGGTCGAGCTCGAATTCGGGCAGGTTGAGAAAGCTTGACGGGGAGAGCGCCTCGGCGCTCGTTCGGACCCACTAGGAGAGAAGCATGGCGAAGAAGGTTGTCGGTCTCATCAAGCTGCAGGTGCCGGCGGGCAAGGCGAACCCCTCGCCCCCGATCGGCCCCGCCCTAGGCCAGCGCGGCCTTAACATCATGGAGTTCTGCAAGGCTTTCAACGCCCAGACGCAGAAGGTCGAGCCGGGCCTGCCCCTGCCGGTCGTGATCACCGCATACGCGGACAAGAGCTTCAGCTTCATCATCAAGACGCCGCCGACCACCGTCCTCATCAAGAAGGCGGCCGGCATCGAGTCCGGCAGCGCTCGGCCGCACACCGACAAGGTGGGCAAGATCACGCGCAAGCAGGTCGAGGAGATCGCCAAGGCCAAGATGCCCGATCTCAACGCCTCGGACCTCGAGGCGGCGATGCGCATCGTGGCGGGCAGCGCCCGCTCGATGGGCGTGCTCGTGGAGGGAATGTAACGTGGCCTACGTCTCCAAGCGCAGGAAAGGGTTCGCCGGCAAGGTGGACCACGCGAAGAGCTACCCCGCCATCGAGGCGCTCAGGCTCGTGAAGGAAACCGCGACCGCGAAGTTCGACGAGGCGGTCGACGTCGCGGTTAACCTCGGCATCGACGCGAAGAAGGGCGACCAGACCGTGCGCGGCTCGGTCGTGCTCCCGGCAGGCACCGGCAAGAAGGTGCGCGTGGCGGTCTTCGCCCCCGGCGACAAGGCGGCGGCGGCCAAGGCGGCCGGCGCCGACGTGGTCGGCATGGAGGATCTTGCGGAGCAGGTGAAGGGCGGCAAGCTCGACTTCGACGTGGTGATCGCCGCCCCCGAAGCGATGCGCGTGGTCGGTGCGCTCGGCCAGATCCTCGGCCCGCGCGGGCTGATGCCCAACCCGAAGGTGGGCACGGTGACGCCCGATGTCGCCGCGGCGGTGAAGAATGCGAAGGGTGGCCAGGTCCAGTTCCGAGCCGACAAGACCGGCATCGTTCAATGCACGATCGGGCGCGCGTCGTTCACCCCCGAGCAGCTGCGCGAGAACCTCGCGGCGCTCGTGGACGCCCTCAACAAGGCGAAGCCCGCGGCAACGAAGGGGATATTTTTGAAGAGACTTTCGGTGTCGAGCACGATGGGCGTCGGCGTGAGAGTCGACGTGGCATCGCTGTCGGCATAAGTGCCAAGGCAGGCACAGCAATGACTTTGGCAGTCGTAGTCGTCAAAGACCGTAGGAGCCTTCGGCTTAATCGGGCAGTTTCCTACGCAGACGGCGTTCCTGAGGATTCGGGGTCGCCGTTTCATCAATGCAGGAAGGAGGTAGACCTTGGGTCTTAGTCTGGAGCAGAAGCAGGCGACGGTGTCGGAGGTCGCAAGCCAGCTGAAGGGCGCCCAGGCGGTGATCGTCGCGGAGTACCGCGGCCTCAACGTCCAGTCCGTCACGCAGCTGCGCTCGAAGGCCCGCAAGTCCGGCGTCTACCTGCGCGTGCTGAAGAACACCCTCGCCCGCCGGGCGGTCCAGGGCACGCCGTTCGAGAAGCTGGCCGAGCAAATGGTCGGCCCGCTCATGTACGGCATTTCCCAGGATCCCGTGGCCGGCGCGAAGGTGCTGTCGGAGTTCGCCAAGGACAACGAACGCTTCGTGATCAAGGCCGCGGCCATGCCGAACGCCGTGATGTCCGCCCAGGACGTCAAGGCGCTCGCGATGCTGCCGAGCCGCGAGGAGCTGCTGGCGAAGCTGATGGGCACGATGCAGGCCCCGGTCGCGAAGCTGGTACGCACCATGAACGAGGTGCCGGCGCGCTTTGCGCGCACCCTCGCCGCGGTGCGCGACGCCAAATCAGGAACCTAATTCAGGAGACAAGCAATGGAACGTGCGCAGATTCTGGAAGCCATTTCGGGCATGACGGTCCTGGAGCTCTCCCAGCTCATCAAGGACATGGAAGAGAAGTTCGGCGTTTCGGCCGCGGCCGCAGTGGCGGTGGCCGCTCCGGGCGCCGGCGGCGGCGCGGCGGCAGGTGCGGCGGCGGCCGAGGAGAAGACCGAGTTCACGGTGATGCTCACCGCGGTGGGCGAGAACAAAGTGAACGTCATCAAGGCGGTACGCGAAGTCACGAGCCTCGGGCTGAAGGAGGCGAAGGACCTCGTCGATGGCGCGCCCAAGCCGGTCAAGGAGGGCGTCTCCAAGGCGGACGCCGACGCGGTGGCGAAGAAGCTCACCGACGCGGGCGCGAAGGTAGAGATCAAGTAGGTCGTTGGAAGTAAGGAACTTCGGAACCCTGGGGACGGTCACATTGACCCTCCCCGGTGTTCGCGTTCAATTGATTAACCCCCGTTTTTCAGGGGCTTAGGAGCATTCATGACGTATTCCTTGACCGAGCGCAAACGCATCCGCAAGAGCTTCGCGAAGCGTTCCACGGTGCAGAGCGTGCCGTTCCTGATCGCGACGCAGCTCGAGTCCTATACCGGCTTCCTCCAGGCGCACGTGGCGCCCGAGAGCCGCCGGAACGAGGGGCTGCAGGCGGCGTTCACCTCGATCTTCCCGATCGTCAGCCACTCGGGCAGCGCGCGCCTGGAGTTCGTGAGCTACTCGCTCGGTGAGCCGCCGTTCGACGTCAAGGAGTGCCAGCAGCGCGGCCTTACCTACGCGAGCCCGCTGCGCGCGAAGGTGCGACTGGTGATCCTGGACAAGGAGGCGCCCAAGCCGACGACCAAGGAGGTCAAGGAGCAGGAAGTCTACATGGGCGAGATCCCGCTCATGACCACCACCGGCTCCTTCATCATCAACGGCACGGAGCGCGTCATCGTGTCGCAGCTGCATCGCTCGCCGGGCGTGTTTTTCGAGCACGACAGGGGGAAGACGCATTCCTCAGGGAAACTACTCTTCAGCGCAAGAGTGATTCCGTACCGGGGCTCGTGGCTCGACTTCGAGTTCGATCCGAAGGACATCGTGTTTTTCCGCGTCGACCGCCGGCGCAAGATGCCGGTCACGATATTGCTCAAGGCGCTGGGCTACACGCCCGAGCGCATCCTGAAGGAATTCTTCGCGTTCGACACCTTCCACATCGAGCCCAACCACGTGCTCTTCGAGGTGGTGCCCGAGCGTCTGCGCGGGGAGGTGGCGCGCTTCGACATCACCGACAAGCAGGGCAAGCAGGTCGTCGCCAAAGACAAGCGCATCACCGTCAAGCACATCCGCGACATGGAGGCCGCTGGCATCAAGAAGATCAGTGCGCCCGACGAGTTCATACTCGGCCGCACGCTCGCGCACAACGTCGTGACGGACGACGGCGAGATCGTCGCCAACGCCAACGACGAGATCACCGAGACGCTGCTCGCGAGGCTGCGCGAGTCCCGCGTCGGCAAGGTGCAGGTGCTCTTCACCAACGACCTCGACCAGGGGCCGTATGTGTCGCAGACGCTCCGCGCCGACGAGACCGCCGACATGCAAGCGGCGCGCGTGGCGATCTACCGCATGATGCGCCCGGGGGAGCCCCCCACCGAGGACGCGGTGGAGACGCTGTTCAATGGCCTCTTCTTCGCCGAGGAGCGCTACGACCTCTCGGCGGTGGGGCGCATGAAGTTCAACCGCCGTATCGGCGCGCCGGCGGAGACCAGCTGGCAGCTGCGCTTCCGCGGCGTGGCCCTGCCCAAGGAGGCTGAGGAGGAGCTGCGCGGTTACTTCAAGCATGCGCCGGAGCTTTCGCTCGGCAAGGCGGCGCTGGAGGGCATCGCCACGGAGGCGGAAGCGCAGGCGATGGCCGACAAGATGTTCCACGACCTGAGGGGCAAGGGGATCGACAAGGGCAAGCTCGATGTGAGAGTCGAGCCGCGCCTCACGCTCTCGCCCAAGGACATCGTCGAGGTGATCCGCATCCTGGTCGAGCTGCGCAACGGCCGGGGCGAGATCGACGACATCGATCACCTCGGGAACCGGCGCGTACGCTCGGTGGGAGAGCTGGCGGAGAACCAGTTCCGCGCCGGCCTGGTGCGCGTCGAGAGGGCCGTGAAGGAGCGACTGTCGCAGGCCGAGTCCGAGAACCTCATGCCGCACGACCTGATCAACGCCAAGCCGATCTCGGCCGCGATCAAGGAGTTCTTCGGCTCCTCGCAGCTCTCCCAGTTCATGGACCAGACCAACCCGTTGTCCGAGATCACGCACAAGCGCCGGGTGTCCGCGCTCGGACCGGGCGGGCTGACGCGCGAACGCGCCGGCTTCGAGGTGCGCGACGTGCATCCCACGCACTACGGGCGCGTCTGCCCGATCGAGACGCCGGAAGGACCGAACATCGGCCTCATCAACTCGCTCGCGCTGTACGCGCGCACCAACCGGTACGGGTTCCTCGAGACGCCGTATCGCAAGGTGAAGGACGGCAAGGTCAGCAACGAGATCGTGTACCTGTCGGCGATCGAGGAAGGCAACTACGTGATCGCGCAGGCGAACGCCTCGATCGACAAGTCCGGCAAGCTCGTGGACACGCTGGTGTCGTGCCGCTACAAGAACGAGTTCGAGCTGAAGGGGCCGGAGGAAGTGCAGTACATGGACGTCGCGCCCTCGCAGATCGTCTCGGTGGCGGCCTCCCTCATTCCCTTTCTCGAGCACGACGACGCGAACCGCGCGCTCATGGGCTCGAACATGCAGCGCCAGGCGGTGCCCTGCCTGCGGCCGGAGAAGCCACTGGTCGGCACGGGCGTCGAGCGCACGGCGGCGATCGACTCGGGCACGTGCGTCATCGGGCTGCGCGGCGGCGTGGTCGACTACGTCGACGCGAACCGCGTGGTGGTGCGCGTGAATGACGACGAGACCGTACCGGGCGACGTGGGCGTGGACATCTACAAGCTCACCAAGTACACGCGCTCCAACCAGAACACCAACATCAACCAGCGCCCGATCGTCAAGCAGGGCGAGCGCATCGCCAGGGGCGACGTGGTGGCCGACGGCGCCTCGACCGATCTCGGCGAGCTCGCGCTCGGACAGAACATGCTCGTGGCGTTCATGCCGTGGAACGGCTTCAACTTCGAGGACTCGATCCTGATCTCCGAGCGCGTGGTTGGCGACGACCGCTTCACCTCGATCCACATCGAGGAGCTGACGGTGGTGGCCCGCGACACGAAGCTCGGACCCGAGGAGATCACACGCGACATCTCGAACCTGTCCGAGGCGCAGCTCGCGCGCCTGGACGAGTCCGGCATCGTGTACATCGGCGCCGAGGTGGAGGCGGGCGACGTGCTCGTGGGCAAGGTCACCCCCAAGGGCGAGACCCAGCTCACCCCGGAAGAAAAGCTCCTGCGGGCGATCTTCGGCGAGAAGGCGAGCGATGTGAAGGACACCTCGCTTCGCGTGCCCTCCGGGATCTCGGGCACGGTCATCGACGTGCAGGTCTTCACGCGCGAGGGAATCGAGCGAGACAAGCGCAGCCAGTCGATCATCGAGGACGAGCTCAAGCGCTATAAGACCGACCTCGGCGACCAGATGCGCATCGTCGAGGCCGACACCTTCGAGCGCCTCGAGCGCCTGATCACCGGCAAGACCGCCAACGGCGGCCCCAAGCGCCTCGCAAAGGGCGCAAAGGTCACCAAGGACTACCTCGCCTCGCTCGAGCGCCTGGACTGGTTCGACATCCGGCTCGCCAATGAGGAGGCCGCGGCGCAGCTCGAGGGGCTCAAGGAATCGCTCGCGCAGAAGCGGCGCGAGTTCGACGCCATGTTCGAGGCGAAGAGGAAGAAGCTCACGCAGGGCGACGAGCTGCCGCCGGGCGTGCTGAAGATGGTCAAGGTCTACGTCGCGGTGAAGCGCCGCCTGCAGCCGGGCGACAAGATGGCCGGGCGCCACGGCAACAAGGGCGTCATCTCCAAGATCGTGCCGGTGGAGGACATGCCGCACATGGCCGACGGCACGCCGGTCGACATCGTGCTCAACCCGCTGGGCGTACCTTCGCGCATGAACGTGGGGCAGATCCTCGAGACGCACCTCGGCTGGGCGGCAAAAGGCCTGGGCGCGAGGATCGGGGAGCTCGTGAAACAGGCGCAGCTCGCGGAGGCGAGGAAGGTGATCGAGCGCCTATACAACATGTCGGGCAAGGAAGAGGAGATGCTCTCCCGCTTTACCGACGAGGAGCTGCTGCAGCTCGCCGACAACCTGAAGGACGGCGTGCCCTTCGCCACGCCGGTGTTCGACGGCGCGGCCGAGGCCGAGATCACCGGCATGCTGGAGATGGCCGGGCTGCCGACCTCCGGCCAGGTGAAGCTCTACGACGGGCGCACCGGCGAGCAGTTCGACCGCGAGGTCACCGTCGGCTACATGCACATGCTGAAGCTCCACCACCTCGTGGACGACAAGATGCACGCGCGCTCGACCGGGCCGTACTCGCTCGTCACCCAGCAGCCTCTCGGCGGCAAGGCGCAGTTCGGCGGCCAGCGCTTCGGCGAGATGGAAGTGTGGGCGCTCGAAGCGTACGGTGCGGCCTACACGCTGCAGGAGATGCTCACCGTCAAGTCCGACGACATCACCGGCCGGACCAAGGTGTACGAGAACATCGTCAAGGGCGACCACAAGATCGACGCAGGCATGCCCGAGTCGTTCAACGTGCTCGTGAAGGAGATCCGCTCCCTTGGCATCGACATCGATCTGGAGAGGTACTAAATGAAAGCGCTTCTTGAGCTCTTCAAGCAGGTCCAGCAGGACGAGGAGTTCGACGCGATCAAGATCGGGCTCGCGTCGCCCGAGAAGATCCGCTCATGGTCCTACGGCGAGGTGAAAAAGCCCGAGACCATCAACTACCGGACCTTCAAGCCCGAGCGCGACGGCCTGTTCTGCGCCAAGATCTTCGGGCCGATCAAGGACTACGAGTGCCTGTGCGGCAAGTACAAGCGCCTCAAGCACCGCGGCGTGATCTGCGAGAAATGCGGAGTGGAAGTGACCTTGGCGAAGGTTCGGCGGGAACGCATGGGCCACATCGAGCTTGCCTCGCCGGTCGCTCATATCTGGTTCCTCAAGTCGCTGCCGTCGCGCCTCGGCCTGGTGCTCGACATGACGCTGCGCGACATCGAACGCGTCCTCTATTTCGAGGCGTACGTCGTGACCGACCCCGGCCTGACGCCGCTCAAGCGCTGCCAGCTGCTCACCGAGGACGACTATCTCGCCAAGGTCGAGGAGTTCGGCGACGACTTCTCCGCGGTGATGGGCGCCGAGGGCATCCGGGCGCTGCTGCGCTCGCTCGACCTGAACCGCGTGCTCGACGACCTGCGCAAGGAGCTCGAGGCGACCTCGAGCGACGCCAAGATCAAGAAGCTCGCCAAGCGCCTGAAGGTGCTCGAGGGCTTCAAGCAGTCGAACATCAAGCCCGACTGGATGATCATGGAGGTGCTGCCGGTGCTCCCGCCGGAGCTCCGGCCCCTCGTTCCTCTCGATGGCGGCAGGTTCGCCACGTCGGATCTCAATGACCTGTACCGGAGGGTCATCAACCGCAACAACAGGCTGAAGAGGCTGCTCGAGCTGAAGGCGCCGGAGATCATCGTCCGGAACGAGAAGCGCATGCTGCAGGAGGCGGTCGACTCGCTGCTCGACAACGGCCGCCGCGGCAAGGCGATGACCGGCGCGAACAAGCGCCCGCTCAAATCGCTCGCCGACATGATCAAGGGTAAAGGGGGGCGCTTCCGGCAGAACCTCCTCGGCAAGCGAGTCGATTACTCGGGCCGGTCCGTCATCGTCGTGGGCCCGCAGCTCAAGCTCCACCAGTGCGGCCTGCCGAAGAAGATGGCGCTCGAGCTCTTCAAGCCGTTCATCTTCAACAAGCTGGAGCTGCTCGGCCTCGCCACGACCATCAAGGCCGCCAAGCGCCTGGTCGAGCAGGAAGTGCCCGAGGTCTGGGACATCCTGGAAGAGGTGATCCGCGAGCACCCGGTGATGCTGAACCGCGCGCCGACCCTGCACCGCCTGGGAATCCAGGCGTTCGAGCCGGTGCTGATCGAGGGCAAGGCGATCCAGCTGCACCCCCTGGTCTGCGCGGCGTTCAACGCCGACTTCGACGGCGACCAGATGGCGGTGCACGTGCCGCTGTCGCTGGAGGCGCAGATGGAAGCGCGCACCCTCATGCTCGCCTCGAACAACGTGCTCTCGCCGGCGAACGGCGAGCCGATTATCGTGCCCTCGCAGGACATCGTGCTCGGCCTTTACTACGCCACGCGCGAGCGCATCAACGCCGCGGGCGAGGGCATGAGCTTCGCCGACCTGGCGGAAGTGCACCGCGCCTACGACTCCCGGCAGGTGGAGCTCAACGCGCGCATCCGGGTGCGCATCAAGGAGAAGGACATCAACGAGCAGGGCGAGGTCACCGAGCGCGTGAAGCGCTACGAGACGACCGTAGGGCGTGCGCTGCTCTCCGAGATCCTGCCCGCGGGGCTGTCGTTCGAGCTGCTCAACAAGCCGCTCAAGAAGAAGGAGATCTCGCGGCTCATCAACATCGGCTTCCGCCGCTGCGGGCTGCGCGAGACCGTGATCTTCGCCGACAAGCTGATGCAGGCCGGCTTCGGCATCGCCACCCGCGCCGGCATCTCGTTCGGCGTGCATGACATGACCATCCCGGCGCAGAAGCAGGAGCTCATCAAGGCGGCCGAGAGCGAGGTGAAGGAGATCGAGAACCAGTACACCTCGGGCCTGGTCACCGCCGGCGAGCGCTACAACAAGGTGGTGGACATCTGGTCGCGCTGCGGCGAGCAAGTGGGCAAGGTGATGATGGAACAGCTGGGCCAGGAAGACGTCCAGAACCGCCAGGGCAAGACGGTGAAGCAGGAGGCGTTCAACTCCATCTACATGATGGCCGACTCCGGCGCGCGGGGCTCCGCGGCGCAGATCCGGCAGCTCGCCGGCATGCGCGGCCTGATGGCCAAGCCCGACGGCTCGATCATCGAGACGCCGATCACCGCGAACTTCCGCGAGGGCCTGAACGTGCTCCAGTACTTCATCTCCACGCACGGCGCGCGCAAGGGCTTGGCCGACACGGCGCTCAAGACGGCGAACTCCGGCTACCTCACGCGGCGCCTGGTCGACGTGACGCAGGACCTCGTGGTTACCGAGGACGACTGCGAGACGCAGAACGGCGTCTCCATGAAGGCGCTGGTCGAGGGCGGCGAGGTTGTAGAGGCGCTGCGCGAGCGGGTGCTCGGGCGCGTGCTCGCGATCGACCTGCTGCATCCCGAGAGCCAGGACGTGCTGTACGCCGCGGGCACGCTGCTCGACGAGGAGGCGGTCGAGACCATCGACAACGTGGGCATCGACGAGGTCAAGGTGCGCACGCCGCTCTCCTGCGACACGCGCTGGGGCGTGTGCGCGAAGTGCTACGGGCGCGACCTCGGGCGCGGCTCGCTCGTCAACGTCGGCGAGGCGATCGGCGTGATTGCCGCGCAGTCGATCGGCGAGCCGGGCACGCAGCTGACGATGCGGACCTTCCACATCGGCGGCGCGGCCTCGCGTACCGCGGTGCAGAGCCACGTCGAGGCGAAGTCGGCGGGCACCGTGCGCTTCACCTCGACGATGCGCTACCTGTCGAACGCGAAGGGCGACAAGGTGGTCATCAGCCGCTCCGGCGAGGTGACGATCGTCGACGACAACGGCCGCGAGCGCGAGCGCCACAAGGTGCCGTACGGCGCCCTGCTCGCCGTGGCCGACGGCGACACGGTGCGGGCGGGCAAGCAGCTCGCCAATTGGGACCCGCACCACCGGCCGATCATCACCGAGTACGCCGGCACGGTGAAGTTCGAGAATGTCGAGGAAGGCGCGACCGTCGCCAAGCAGATCGACGAGGTGACGGGCTTGTCGACCCTGGTGGTGATCGATGCCAAGCGGCGCACCGCCACCGGCAAGGGCCAGCGGCCCTCGGTGAAGCTCATGAACGACGCCGGCGAGGAAGTGAAGATCGCCGCCACCGACCATGCGGTCAACATCAGCTTCCCGGTGGGCGCGGTCATCGCCGTGCGCGACGGGCAACAGGTCGCGGTCGGGGAGGTGCTGGCGCGCATCCCGCAGGAGGTCTCCAAGACCCGGGACATCACCGGCGGCTTGCCGCGGGTGGCGGAGCTCTTCGAGGCGCGCTCGCCCAAGGACGCGGGCATGCTCGCCGAGGTCACGGGCACCGTCAGCTTCGGCAAGGACACCAAGGGCAAGCAGCGCCTGGTGATCACCGATCTCGACAAGCAGGAGCACGAGTACCTGATCGCCAAGGACAAGCATCTGCTGGTGCACGACGGCCAGGTGGTGAACAAGGGCGAGATGATCGTCGACGGGCCGGTCGACCCGCACGACCTGCTCCGCCTGCTCGGCATCGAGGAGCTGGCGCGCTACATCATCGACGAGGTGCAGGACGTCTACCGCCTGCAGGGCGTGAAGATCAACGACAAGCACATCGAGGTGATCGTGCGGCAGATGCTCCGCCGCATCGAGGTCGACAATCCCGGCGACACGCCCTTCATCCAAGGCGAGCAGGTGGAGCGCGCCGAGCTGCTGGAGGAGAACGAGAAGGCGGTGAAGGCAGAAAAGCAGCCGGCGACCTACCGCAACATGCTGCTCGGCATCACCAAGGCGTCGCTCTCGACCGACTCGTTCATCTCCGCGGCCTCCTTCCAGGAGACCACCCGCGTGCTGACCGAAGCGGCGATCATGGGCAAGCGCGATGAGCTGCGCGGGCTCAAGGAGAACGTGATCGTCGGGCGCCTTATCCCCGCCGGAACGGGCCTCGCTTACCACAACATCCGCAAGGCGCAGGCGGCCGAGCCGGTGCTGGCCGAGATTGCGGCGAGCGCTCCGGAACCGGCCGTCCCCCCAGCTGAGGCGACTACCGCAGGCGGCTCATAACAGGAGGCCGCCAGCAACAAAAAAGGCCGCCCCAGGGCGGCCTTTTTTTGTCTTCTAGGCGAGAAGGGCGAGCGCTTCGCGTGCGATGCCGGCGGCCGACTGCTCGAGTGCCGCGACGAGCTCGG
>DASRKB010000202.1:0-9433 GCA_035649175.1 Burkholderiales bacterium
ACTATTTTGGGGGCTGGGGGAGCGGCAGGCGCACGATGAACTCGCTGCCGCGGCCGGGTCCCTCGCTGCGGACCTGGACGCGCCCCCCGTGCAGCTCGACGTATTCCTTGACGAGGGAAAGCCCCAGGCCGAGCCCGGCGCCGGGCTGGCCGCTGCCGTGGGCGATCGAGCCCTGCGTGAAGAGGTCGAACACGCGGGGCAGCAGGTCGGTCGGGATGCCGTGCCCCTCGTCGATGAAGCGCAGCACCGCCTCGCCATCCTCGGTCGTGCCCTTGATCCACAGGCGCGCGCCTTCGGGCGAGAACTTTGAAGCGTTCGAGAGCAGGTTGACGACCACTTGCCGCAGGCGCGTGGCGTCGCCGTCCAGCATGATCGAGGGCAGCACGATCTCCGCGCGCTGCCGGCGCTCATTCAACGACGCGCTCGCGCTCTCCAGCGCCGCCTCGACCACCTCGCGCAGGTCGATGCGCTCGAGCTGTAGCGTGATCTTCGCGGCTTTCACGCGGCCGAGCTCGAGCAGGTCGTCGACCAGCGTTTGCAGGTACTTCACCTGTCGGCGGATGAGCGCCGTAGCGTCCTTCAGCCTCGCCTCGCCCGCGCCGGCGATCTCGACCAGGTGGGCAGCGTTGGACAGAACCGCGAGGGGCGTGCGCAGCTCGTGGGCGAGGGTATTGAGCAGTACCTGCTTGCGCTCGGACTCCACGTGGAAGGCGCCGGCCTGGTTGCGCAGGTTGTCGATCTGGGCGCGCATGTCGGTGCGGTCGCGGACGATCTTGCTGAAGCCGAGCACGCGTCCCTGGCCGTCGGTGAGGCGGGTCATGACCCCGGTCACGAAGATCCGCAAGCCGTCCTTGCGCACCAGCCAGCGGTCGTTCTCGCCCGTGCCCTGACGCCGGGCGGTCTCGACCTCGAGCGCCGGAATGCCGCGTGCGCAATCCTCGGGGGTGAAGAGCACGTCCAGCGGGCGGCCGCGCATTTCCTGCGCGCGGTACCCGAATACCCGCTCGGCGCCCATCAGCCAGCCCACGACGGACCCGCCCGGCTCCAGCAGGATGAGGGCGTGCTCGCTGGCCTGGTCGAGCGTGAGGCGGACCAGTTCCTCGACAGGAGGTGGCTGTCGGTCCATGCCCGTTGCAAGCAACGGGCGCGCCGACTCCTAGATCTTGGCCGCCTCCAGCGTTTCCTTTGCGAACAGCTCCTCGGGCGCGAGCAGCCGCCGGGAAAGACCCTGCTCGTGGTGGTATCTCAGGAAAGTCTCCAGCACGTGGCGATTCGGAGACAGGTCGTAGGGCCACCAGTCGTCGCCCATCTCGCGGCGCGCCTCCTCGAGGTGCGCAATGAGCCAGGGCAGCATCGCCGGCATGGCCGCGGTCTGCGCGTACAGCTGGAGCGCCTTCGCTTTCGCGGCGCCGAACGCCTTGCAGAGCGACTGCGCGACCCAGGGGTTCTTCGCGTACACGTCACGCCGGATCACCACCGTGTGCATGATCGGGAAGATCTTGGTGCGCCGGTAGTACGCCTTCTCGATTTCGACGTAATCGGGGAATAGCCGCTTCACGTCGTTCGGCCTCGTGGCGAACGTCGACGGCGCACGGGCGGTGACGAGCGCGTCGAGTTCTCCGTCCGCCAGCATCTGGGACAGGGTCTGTTGTTCACCGATCGCCTTCAGGCGGATCGAGGAGGGAAGGTCTACCTTCAGCTTGTCGATGCGCCCCGGCTCCTCTTCGCCGCCGGAGAAGTGCTGCACGTCGGTCACTTTGACGCCGTAGTCGTCGGACAGGATGCCGCGGATCCAGACGGGCGCGGTCATCTGGTACTCGGGGACGCCGACGCGCGTGCCCTTCAGGTCTTCCGGCTTGCGGATGCCGCTTCTCGCCGAGACGAAGATGCAGGAATGGCGGAAAAAGCGCGAGGGAAAGACCGGGATGGCGATGAAGGGCGGGTTCTCCCCGTGCAGCGAGGCGCAGTAGGAGGAGAGCGACATCTCCGAGCAGTCGAACTCGCGGTGTCGCATCATGCGGAAAAACGTCTCTTCCACCGGCAGGGAGAGGTAGTTGAGCTCGATGCCGTCGGGGCGCACCGAGCCGTCGATCAGGGCGCGCGTGCGGTCGTAGTCCCAGCAGGCGAGCGTGAGGCGCAGCTTCTTCATTCCTGGCTCCGGGCGAGGTTCTCGGCGATGGCGACGAGCGCGCGCCGCGTCGCGGCCACGTCGGCCGCGGCGACGCCGCGCACCGCGATCTTATTCACTTCCTCGGCGAGCGGCACGAGCGCCTTCTCGAGCGCGCGGCCGCGAGCGCTGAGGCGCACGTAGATGTTCTTGCGGTTCTCGCGGGTCTGCCTGCGCCTCACGTATCCCGCTTGCTCCATTGCCTTGAGGGCGCCGGTGGTCGTCGGCTCGGTCATGCCGGCGAGCTCGGCGAGCCGGCGCTGGGTGAGGCCGTCCTCCTGCCACAGGATGCGAAGGAACGCCCAGTGCCCGAAGGGCACGCCGCGCTTAGCGAGGCGCTCTGCGAGAGCGCGCGTCAAGGCGCGTGCCGCCTCGCGGATGAGGTGGGCTAGGCGTTCTTCGGACGGTTTCCTAATGCGATCTCCTTCCCGGAACGGGAGGATTCAGTGATTGCCAAACAAACCTCGAGCGTGGTCATGCCCCATGTGCCGCTGTGCAGGGGCGCTTTTCCGTGCGCCACGGCGTCGTAGAGCTCGTTGATGACCTCCACACGGGGCGCGGCGTGCGGGGGCAGGGCGTCGAGCCGCGCCTCGCCCTCGCCGTAGATCATCACGCCTTCGGGCGTGGGCCGCAGGTCCGCGCGCTCGCAGGAAGCAACCACGAAGCCGAAATGCGGGTGATGCCCGGCGTCTCCCATCTCGCCGATGCCGCCCATCAGCTCGTCGGAGTCGAAGTGGCCGCGGCCGCTGTAGTTGAGGGACGCGAAAGCGCCGTCATCGAAGCCCAGCAGCGCCGAATAGCCCGCTTCACCGCCATGCGCTCTTACCGACACGACTTCTCCGGGAGACAGCATCCTGACGAGGTCGACCTGGTGCGGCGCCTGGTTGACGAACACCGTGTCGAGCGCATCGCGCGGCCGGCGGGTGAGGAAGTCGGTGAAGTTGAGCGCGGTCATCATGCGCAGGCTGCCGTGGCGGCCGCTCGCAATCAGCTCGCGCGCCTGCAGGATCGGCGCGTCGAAGCCGTGGCTGGGGCCGACGACGAGCGCCACGCCCGCCGTGCGCGCAGCATTCACCATGCGGGCGCAGTCCTCCAGCGTGAGCGCCATCGGCTTCTCGACCAGGACGTGCTTGCCGTGCCGCGCCGCGAGGCAAGCGTGCTCGGCGTGGAGCTGGTGCGGGGTGGCGACATAGACGACGTCGACGCCCGGGTCGCGGCAGAGCGCCTCTACGCTTTCAACGAATCTTCCTTTGAACCCGGGATTGCGCAGATCCGCAGCAGCAACCAGCTCCACCCGCGGATCGGCGAACGCCGGCGACATCAGCCTGAAGGCGCGCCCGAGCCCGGCCACCCCTATTCGCAGTCTGAGCACCGGAGGTAAGATAGTTTACTTAGGAGACTAAGTAAAAGGAAATGCGTTCATGCTGAGTCCCGAGCAGAACGAGCTGCTGTGCCGCGTCGAGGGCGAGGCGCCCATGGGACGGCTGATGCGCAGTCATTGGCTGCCGGTATGCATGGCCGAGGAGGTCGCCGAGCGCGACGGCGCGCCGGTGAAGGCGCGGCTGCTCGGCGAGGACCTGGTGGTGTTCCGCGACTCGGAGGGGCGCCTGGGCGTGCTGCACGAGCGCTGCCCGCACCGCAATGCCTCGCTCGTCTTCGGCAGGAACGAAGCCTGCGGCTTGCGCTGCCTCTACCACGGCTGGAAGTTCGACGTGGAAGGCAACGTGCTGGAGGCCGCATCGGAGCCCTCGGGGAAGTCCTCGGTAAAGGCGAGGGCGTTCCCGGCGCGCGAGTCCGGGGGCTTCATCTGGATCTGGATGGGCCCAAAGGAGTCGATGCGCGAGATGGAGCCGCCCGCCTGGGCGCCGGTACCCGGGATCCGCTACGCCATCGTGAAGATGCACGCGGCGTGCAACTGGGCGCAGGTGCTGGAAGGCTCGATCGACTCCGCGCACAGCTCGAGCCTGCACTCGACCAACATGCCCGCGGCGCAGGATGTGGCCGGCTCGACCGCCACCGACTCGGCCTGGCTGCGCCCGTCCAACGACAAGGCGCCGCGGCTGCAGTTCCAGCCGACGGCCTACGGCTTCAAGTACGCGGCGATCCGCACGCCAATCCGCAACGCCGACACCCAGGACTACGTGCGCACCACGCTCTTCATCGCGCCCTTCACCGTGCTGATCCCGCCGAACAACCAGTACAACCTCGCGCAGATGCTGGTGCCCGTCGATGACGCGAACACGATGTTCTACTGGATCGCATGGCACACCGACCCCGCGAAAGGCATCTCGCAGCAGGCGTGGCGCAAGTTCTGCGCGGCGGAAGTGGGTATTGATATCGATTCCAATTTCAGAAAGCTGAGGAATCGCGACAATCGCTATCTCCAGGATCGCGAAGCGATGAAGCGCGGCGATTTCACCGGCATCCACGGCATCCCCACGCAGGACATGGCGATGTGGGAGTCGATGGGTCCGATCGTCGACCGCAGCCTCGACCATCCCGGCTCGAGCGACATGGCGGTGGTGCAATTCCGCCGCATGATGGTCGCGGCGGCGAAGCGCGTCGCCGAGGGCGGTCCCGCGATCGGCACGACCCCGCCGCGCGTTGCGCATGTACAGCTTGCCTCCTTCGAAGGCATGGTGCCCAAGGGCGCCGACTGGCGCGCGCTACCGCTCCTCGGGCGGCCTGAGGTAGCGGAAGCCGGCGAGTAGCGCGAGGTCGTAGGCGATTTTCAGCGTGCCGCAGAGCACGAGCGGCCAGGCGTGCAGTCCGGCGGCAAAGAGCGCCCCCGCCATCGCCGGGCTCGCCGCGGAGGCGAGGCTCCGCGGCACCGCGGTGACGCTCGCCGCGGCGGGGCGTTCGGCCTCGGTCACCACCGCCATCACGTAGGAGGAGCGCGTCGGCACGTCCATCTGGGACAGCGCCGCACGCACGAGGAGCAGCCCGAGCGCGAGTTCAAGTGACGGCGAGAATGCGGCCGCGATCAGGCAGAGGCTCGAGGGGATGTGCGTGAACACCATGGTGTTCACCAGGCCGATGCGCGCGCCGAGCCACGCGGCCACGGGGAAGGAGAAGGCGGAGAGCACGCCGGTCCAGAAGAAGAACAGGCTCGCCGCGGCGAGCGACATGTCGAAGCGCTCGAAGAGCCAGAGCGCAAGCAGCGATTGCACGACGAATCCGCCCGCGAATGAGTCGACGGCGAAAAGCGCCGCGAGGCGGTAGACAACGCCGCGGGAGGGACCGAGCGGGGCCGTCCTCCGGTCCTCGCTCTTCTGCGGCGGAATTACCGCGTAGACCAGCCCACCGAGCACGCCGAGAGCCGCATAGAAGATGAACATCGCCTTCAATGCGGTCAATGAATCGACTCCCATGCCTTCGAGCAGCGCGGGCGCCGAAGCGAGAAGCGACCCCACCGCACCGGCGAGGGCGCCGGTAAGGCTGTAGCGCGCGAAGGCGCCGGTGCGTTGCGCCGGACTTACGGCGGCCGAGAGCACCGTGTGCTCGAGCGGGACGAAGACGCTGGTGCTTCCGCCCGAAGGATTGATCGTCCCAACGAAGGCGACGAGGAGCAGCACCCAGTAGTCGCCGCTGGCCGCATAGGCGATTCCGGTAGCCGCCATCAGAGCGGATGCAGCGAGGAGCAAGGCCCGGATGTCGTGCCGCGCCCCGAGCAGCCCCACGCCGAGCGTCAGGAGCGCGGAGCCAGCGAGCGCGAGCGTGGCGATGACGCCGACGTGGAAGGCGGAGAGGCCGAGCGCGGTGAGGTACACCGGGAGAACGATGGCGATGAAGCCGTCGCCGAAGTCGCGTACGCCGCGAGCGAGATACACGCAAGCTGTGGGGGTGAGAAACCTGCCTGCCATGACGTCTCCTTTGCAGGAGCGCTTGGAGGCGGAGCCTCTGGATGCCGGGTGGCTGCCGTATGACCCGGCCGAGCGCGGCGGCGGCACCGGCTCACAGTGGCCGCATGCTAGATTTCCCGGCCGCCCGATGTCAACGAGACGCCTTCACCTTGCCGGCGCGACCGCCGCCACTTGCTTCGCGGCGGCGGCGGTCGCCTTCGTCGCGAGCGACATCCTGCTCTTCCAGCTCACCAACATCCTCATCTACGCGATCGCGCTGCTCGGTCTGAACGTGCTGGTTGGGTACAACGGGCAGATGTCGCTCGGCCACGGTGCGTTCTTTGCGCTCGGCGCCTACTGCGCGGCGGTGCTTGTCGCCCATCTCGCCTTTCCGCAGCTGCTCGCTCTTGTCCTTGCCGGCGTCGCCTGCCTTGCGGCGGGCTTCCTCTTCGGGCTGCCGGCCGCGCGGTTGCCCGCCATGCATCTTGCGATGGCGACGCTCGCCCTGGGCGCGATCCTGCCCGGCGTCGCGAAGCACAAGGCGCTCGAGAGCTGGACCGGCGGCACCTCGGGGCTCGCGCTCGAGCGGCGCGAGGTACCGTTCGGGCTGCCGCTCGGCTTCGACCAGTGGATGTACCTGCTGAGCCTCTGCATGCTCCTCGTGCTGCTCGTGCTGGCGCGCAACCTCCTCGAGGGACGCATCGGACGCGCCGTGATCGCCATCCGCGATCATCCGATCGCCGCGGAGGCGTCGGGCATCGACGCCGGCTTCTACAAGCCGGCAATCTTCGGTGTGAGCGCGATGTTCACGGGCATCGCCGGAGCCCTGTCGGCGCTTTCCCTGCAGTATGTGGCGCCGGGCATCTACGGGATGCTGCTGTCGTTCAGTTTCCTCGTCGGCATCGCGGTCGGCGGCGTCGGCTCGCTCGCCGGCGCGCTCTACGGCGCGCTGTTCCTGCAGGTGATCCAGCTCTTCGCCGGCACCACGGCGCGCACGCTCGAGACCGCGCACGTCGGCGTGATCTACGGCGCGGCGCTCATCCTCGTCGTGTTCTTCATGCCGGGTGGCATTGCCGCGCTGCTCCAGCGCTCGCGCCGGTGAGAGGCCTTCTCCTCGCGCTTGGGTTTACAGCAGCGGGCGCAGCGCACGGGGCGCATCCGCTGGTCACCGAAGACACGGGCACGCAGGGCGCCGGCGGCTGGCAGCTCGAGGTGAGCTCGGAGTGGCTGCGCGAGGAGAGCGCGCGGGCGGTGTTGCCCGCCGCGGCCCTGGCCTACGGCGTCACGGAGGCGATCGACATGCAGCTGAGCACCGCTTACCTGGACATCGAGGGCGGCTCGCACGGCGTGCTCGACACCGTGATCGAGGCGAAGTGGCGGTTTCACGAGCGAGGCCCCCTCAGTCTCGCGCTCATGCCGGCGATCCGCTTCCCCACCGGCGACGAGACGAAGGGCCTGGGCACCGGCAGTACCGGCTGGGGGATGCGCGCCATCGCGTCGTACGGGCCGGAGGGCGACTGGGCCTTGCACACGCACGCCGGCTACACCGAGAACCGTAACCGGATCGGCGAGCGCGTGTCGCTCTGGGAGATCGCCGGAGCGCTAGTGTGGCAGGCCAGCACGAGCCTGAAGCTCGCGATTGATCTTAGCGCGCTGAATAACCCAGCCGGCGGCGGCGCGCTGCGTCAGGTGGTGCTGGGGGCGATCTATGCCGTCAGCGACGACCTGGACCTCGACATCGGGGTGCGATGGAGCAGCGAGGCTGCGGTGGACGAAGTGCTCCTCGCCGGGGTGACGCTGCGCTGGTAGCTACTCGAGGTCGACCATGAGCCGGACCAGGAGGAAATCGATGCCGGGGTTGGGCTTGCGGATGCCGGCGTTGGAGAGGTGCTGCAGGCGCAGGCTCAGGTCGTAGCGCTTGCCCTCGCCGAAGCGCACGCCGGCGCCGATGTGGTCGCCGAACTGGAAGGCGGAGCCGAACGTCTTCTCGCTCGAAATCTGCGTGTCGGAGAGCAGGTGGAAGCCGATCGCCGCCTCGACGTAGGGCGAGCCGCCGTCCTTCGGCGCGTAGCGGAACACCGGGGTGATGCCGACGTCATAGAGCGTGCCGGTGTCGCTGTGCCAGGCGCCGCCCGCAAGCTCCCAGTAGCCGCCGAGCTGCCACGTTCCGTCAGTAAACCAGCGGCGCTCCCAGTTCCATTGCACGCCGGCGCGCCAGAGCGTGACCTCGCCGTCGGTGCCCGCCTCGCCGGACACGCCATCGATCCCCCAGGCCGGCGCCGCGAACGCGAGCGCGGCGACGGCGACTGTTTTTCGTATCATTGGGCCAATCATGGCACAGTACGTCTACACGATGCGGCGGGTCAGCAAGACCGTTCCGCCCAAGCGCACCATCCTCAAGAACATCTCGCTCAACTTCTTCCCCGGCGCGAAGATCGGCGTGCTGGGGCTGAACGGCTCGGGCAAGTCGACGCTCCTCAGGATCATGGCGGGCGTCGACGACAACTACGAGGGCGAGGTGATCCGCATGCCGGGCATCAAGGTCGGTTACCTGCCGCAGGAGCCCGAGCTACCGAAGGACGCGACCGTGCGCGAAGCGGTCGAGCAGTCGCAGGGCGGCATGGCGGCGGCGAAGAAGCGCCTGGACGAGATCTACGCCGCCTACTCCGAACCCGATGCCGACTTCGACAAGCTGGCCGAGGAGCAGGCGAGGCTCGAAGCGATCGTCAACGCCGGCGGCGCCGACGAGCTCGAGGTCGCCGCGGATGCCCTGCGTCTTCCCGACTGGGATTCCAAGATCGGAATCCTCTCGGGCGGGGAAAAACGCAGGGTGGCGCTGTGCCGGCTGCTCCTCTCCAAGCCCGACCTGCTGCTGCTCGACGAGCCGACGAACCACCTCGACGCGGAGAGCGTGGAGTGGCTCGAGCAGTACTTGCAGCGTTTCCCGGGCACCGTGGTCGCCGTCACGCACGACCGCTACTTCCTCGACAACGCGGCGGGATGGATCCTGGAGCTCGACCGCGGCTTCGGCATCCCCTGGGAAGGCAACTACTCGAGCTGGCTCGAGCAGAAGGAGAAGCGCCTGCAGGTCGAGGCGAGCCAGGAGGCGGCGCGCATCAAGGCGATGCAGGCCGAGCTCGAGTGGGTGCGGCAGAACCCCAAGGGCCGCCAGGCTAAGTCCAAGGCGCGCCTCGCGCGCTTCGAGGAGCTCTCGCAGCACGAGCACCAGCAGCGGAACGAGACCCAGGAGATCTTCATCCCCGTAGCCGAGCGGCTGGGCAACGAGGTCATCGAGTTCAAGAACGTGTCGAAGGGCTACGGCGATCGCCTGCTCATCGACAAGCTCTCGTTCAAGGTGCCCCCCGGCGCGATCGTCGGGATCATCGGCCCGAACGGCGCGGGCAAGTCCACGCTCTTCCGGATG
>DASRKB010000203.1:0-5607 GCA_035649175.1 Burkholderiales bacterium
TCTTCACCGGACATGAAAGTCGATCGGCGCCCGTACTTAAGAGAGGATTTTTCTATTAGGACAGATCCTATTCCACTGACGCCGGGGCCGAAGCGCACGTAGGCGAGCACGAGGTCCGCGTAGGCGGAGTGCGTGGTGAAGACTTTGCTTCCCTTGATGCGCCAGTCCTTGCCGTCGCGCGCGGCGGTAGTGCGCAGGTCGGTGACCGCAGAGCCGGCGTCGGGCTCGGTCATGCCGACGGAGATGACGGATTCTCCCGAGAGAAGTCTCGAAAGGAACTTCTTCTTGTGAAGAGCCGATCCATACTCGGCGAGAACCCGGATCGGCCCGAAGTTGCCCGCTTGGATGACGTCGGCGCTGCGCGGGCAGACGGACGCCACCGCCTCGATCGCGAGTACCGCGTCCATGAGCGTGCCGCCCTGGCCGCCGTCGGCCTCCGGGATGGTGATGCCGAGCAATCCTTGCTTCGCCATGAGCTTCGCGACGTCGAAGGGATACGCGCTTGCGTGGGCGCGCTCGAGCGCTCCTTCGAGGAGATGATCCTTGGCAAAACGAAGAACCGAATCGCGAAATTGCTGCTGCTCGGGCGTGAGGCTGAAGTCCATCTCGTCTCCCTCTTACGGCCAGGCGGGCGCATGCGCACCGAGCGGCACTGGCGGCCGGCTCCAGTACGGCGGAGTTTCGGAAAGGTGGATCGCGGGCTTGAGGTGCCGGATCGGCCCGAAGGGCGTTTCCATGTCGCCGTAAAGGCGCGCGAGCTCAGCCGCGGGCAGCTCCTCGGACGCGGCGGCCCACCCGTGTGGCGTGCCGCGATCGACGATCCACTTTCCGACGCGCGCGAGTGCGACGCGCACGAGCCAGCTCCCGCCTTCGCGCGCCCGGCGCCCGAGCGCGAGCGTCGCGCCGAAGGCCATGAGGTAGCCGCTCACGTAGTCGATCGCGGACACGGGCATGAGCGTGGGCTTGGCGCCGTCGCCCGATTTTCCGCCCGAGGCGCGCGCCATGCCGCTCACCGCCTGCACGATGCTGTCGAAGCCTCGGCGCTCGCGCCATGGCCCGCTTTGCCCCCAGGCGGAAAGCGAGACGCAGACGATGCCGGGCCTGAGCTTCGCCAGCGCTTCCGGCGAAAAGCCGCGCCGCGCGAGCGCCCCGGGACGGTAGGACTGCGAGAAGACATCCGCGCGCCGCGCGAGCGCTTGGAGCGTGGCGATGCCTTGCGGCTCGCGCAGGTCGATGCGCGCCGAGAGCTTTCCGATGCCGGTGTCGATCTCCATTGGTCCCGAGTCCGGCAGGTGCGCGGCGCTGATCTTGAGAACATCCGCCCCGTGCTCGGCGAGGCATTTCGCGCACGTGGGGCCGGCGAGGACGCGAGTGAGGTCGAGCACCCGGATGCCCTCGAGCGGCCGCGCGGCCGCGGCCAGCGGCGCCGGAGGCGCTTCGCCGATCTTCTCGATCTCGATGAGCGGCTGCAGCGCAACTGCCTTCGCATGCGCATGGCGGAGCCATTCTTCGTGCGCGCGAACGAAGCCCGCGCAGCCGCCGGCGGCATGGATGGCGTCCTCGAGCTTCTCGCCGTGCCAGCCGCGCGACGCCTGCTCGGCGGCGTCGCGGGCATCGGCGCGCAGCACGCCCATGGCGGCGTCGCGATGGCTCGGGAAATTGCAGTGGATGCTGATCCAGCCGTCGCTCACCGGGTAGAAGCCCGAAAGCGGGTCCCAGGGCGAAGGCGGCGGCTTCCCGTGGATGCGCAGATAGCGCGCGCTGCGCAGGGAGACGGCGGCGGCGCGCACATCGACCGCGACCTCCTGCCGGCCACCGCCGCGCAGCGTCCACAGGTCCTCGACGGCGAGGCCGAGTGCCGCGAGCGACGCGGCGCCGGCGGTGCCGATGCGGTAGGGTGTCGGCAGCACGGGATCCGCGCCGCCGATTCGCGCGGCGCCGGGCGCGTCGAAGCGCGCGGCGGCCAGAATCTCGCTAAGCGCGGCCTGCGGCATCGATCTTCAACGCGAGCAGCGCGTCGACCGCCACCGCGCCCTCGGCCTTGACGATGAGCGGGTTGATCTCCGCTTCGGATATCTCATCGAAGAAGCACAAGGTGGAAAAGGCCGAGACGGCCCTGGCGAGCGCGGCGACGTCGCCCGGGGGCAGGTTGCGGTAGCCCCGAACCACTGCGAGCCCCCGCACCGCCTCGATCATCTCGAGCGCCTCTCCCTTGCTCACCGGCGCCATGCGGATCTGCACGTCGCGGTAGAGCTCGGCGAGCGTGCCGCCCACGCCGGCGATCACGATCGGCCCGACCACGGGGTCATTGCGGTAGCCGACGATCGCTTCCGCGAGCCCCGCTTCCATGCGCTGGATCAGCACTTCTTGCGCCCCGAGCTTGCGCACGGCGGTCTTGAGCTCCACCTCGTTCCTGATGTTGAGCACGACGCCACCGACATCCGTCTTGTGCTCGCCCAGAATCTTCGCCGCGACCGGATAGCCGATGGCGTGCGCGTAGTCCGGTGCGCGGGCAATAGCCTGCTCGACCACGGGAATGCCGAGTGAGCGAACCAGCGCGAAGGCGTCCTCCAGCGAGACGTGCGGCGTAGAGAAGCACTCCGGCTGGCGCGGCGCTCGCCACGCGAAGTACGCGGCGAACGCGTCCGCGCAGGCCTCCGGGGTGCGGAACGCCGCGATGCCGCTCGCGGCGAGAAGCGCGAGCGAGCGCTCCGCGTGCGGCGTGAGGAAGGCGGCGAGCGGCTTCGCCGCGCCCTTCGCCTTTACGATCGGCTGGACCGCGAGCTCGGGATGAAACTGCGCCGAGGAGCCCACGGCGGCGAGCACCGCGTCGCAGCCGGGCCAGGCAAGCAGCCCCTCGAGCGTCTCCTGGTACTTTCCCGGCGAGGCGGCCATGGTGAGATCGACGATCGGCCGCCCGTCGGGGGAGGCGGTCTCGATGCCGAGCAACCCCAGCCGGTCGACCACCGTCGCCGCGCCGCCGCCGGTGGTCGTCACGACTGCAACATGAGGTTTGCTCTTCGGTGGTCTCGGTCGTCTTCCCTCGAGGAGAGGCGGGAACTCGACCAGCGTTTCCAGCATGTCGACCCGCAGGATGCCGCAGTCGCGGAAATAGGCGTCGAGCGCGCCGTCGGAGCCCGCGAGCGCCCCAGTGTGGGAGCGCGCGAGCGCTTCGCCCGCCGCGGACCGTCCGAGCTTGTAGGCGACGACCGGCTTGCCCGCCGCGAATGCCTTGCGCGCCGCCGCGGAAAGGGCGCGGGCGTCGCGCACCGTCTCGAGGAAGAGCAGGATCACCTTCGTCTCGGCGTCGTCGGCGAGGAGATCGACGATCTCGCCCACCCCGAGGTCGGCCTCGTTGCCGACCGACACGAGCTTGGAGAACCCGAGGCCGCGCCCCGCGCCCCGCGAGAGCAGCGTGCCGAGCATCGTCCCGCTCTGCGACACGAGGCTCGTGCCGCCGACCGGCGGCGCATCCATCTCGAGCACCGCGTTCACCGTGATCGGCGCGCGGCCACTCAGATTGATCATGCCCATGCTGTTGGGGCCCAGCACGCGCACGCCCAGCTCTCTCGCCCGCGCGACCAGCCGCCGCTGGCGCTCGGCCCCCTCCGCGCCCCGGTCGGCGAAGCCGTCGCTGTAGATGCTCGCTACCTGAACGCCGCGCCGGCCGCAGCCCTCGAGCGCCGCCTCCACGTCCTCGACCATGATGAAGGCATGATCGACCGCCTCGGGGATCTCGGCCAGGGACGGATAGGCCCTCTCCTTGAGGACGGTCTTGCGCGTCGGATTGACCGGAAAGACCTTGCCCGCATAGCCGTGTTTCGCAAGGTAGCGTTGTGGCCGGGCGGTGTTCTTCTTCTCGTCGCCCGAAGCGCCGACGAGCGCTACGGCGCGCGGCGCGAAGAGCGCCCGCGCCAGGCTCACGGAAGCTGTGGCAGAGACTCGAGTCGCCACAGGCTCTGCAGCAGGTTCTGAGCCTTCTCGGCGCCGAGCACCGGCGCAACGAGCTCGGTGTATTTCTCCTCGAGCTCGCGATCGCTAAGCGGCAGGTCGGGGTCGCCCTTGCGCGTGGGCTGGAGCAGCTCCTCGCGCTTTCCGTTCTTCGTCTCGATGGCCACGCGCGCGGCGCGCTGGCGCGGGAAGGTCGCGTCGAGCTCCGGATCGATTCCGGTCGAGATCTTCTCCATCAAGCGGATCGTCTTCGAATCGGAAAGTCTTTCATGTTGGAAGGCCGAAAGCCGGACGCTGCCGTGAGTAAGGGCGGTGGCGACGACGTATTTCAGCGAGAAGCGCCCTTCGGCGGGCGTGCGGGGCTTCTCGTAGTGCGCCACTTCCACTCCGGCGCGGTAAGTGCCCACGCGCACCCGCGCGATGTCCTCTGCGGCGATCTTCATGCGCTCCTTCAGCGCGAGCGCGCCGTCGATCGCGGCGAAGGTGTGGCCGCAGCAGGCGTGGTTCTTGAACGTCATGCGCGTGATGTGCCAGTCCTCGCCCAGCGTGGCGAGCGCCTTGTCCCAATCGGGGCCGTCGCTCATCGCGCGGCCGAAGCCCGCTTCCCCCTCGATGACGTCGAGCGAGCCCGTGACGCCTTCGCGCGCCGCGAAGGCGGCGGTCACCCCGGCCTCGGCGGCGCGGCCCGCGTGCAGCGGCTTGGACATCGAGTCCATGCGGAACGCCTGCTGCAGGGCGGCCGCGAACGTGGTCACGGTCGCCAATGCATGAGAAAAAGATCTCTTATCCAGACCCAGGATCTCCGCAACTGCAGCGCAGGCACCGAAGACGCCGATCGTCCCGGTGTTGTGCCAGTACTTGTAGTGCGCGCGCCCCATGGCGGCGCCGATGCGCGTGGAGATCTCGTAGCCGACCACGACCGCGCGCAGGAAGCTCATGCCGGAGAGCCCGACCGAGGGCGCGACGGCGAGCGCCGCGGAGATCGTCGGGGCGCCGGGATGGTAGATGCCGTCGCGGAAGATGTCGTCGAGCTCCTCGGTGTGCGCGGCGCTGCCCATGATGAGCGCGCGGGTGCGCGGAAGATCGCGCTCGCCGGGAAACGCCTTCCCCAGCAAAGTCGCCGGCGCGACGACCGAGCCGGGGGTGTACGCGGCGTGCCAGTCGATGACTGCGCGCTTGGCGTGGTAGATCGCCTCGGGCGGGAACGGCCGCGAACGCGACTCCACCGCCCAGGAGGCCAGGCGCTCGACGACGTAGGCCATCAGGCGATTCTACTGAACCAGGCGAGCGAGAGCGCCGCTGCCGCGGCGACGAGGAGCGCGGCCGCGGCGGCGAAGAGCACGGTGATCTCGGTGCGCTCCTTGCGCAGCACGAGCTTGCTGCCGAGCTCGCCGTAGACCTTCGCGAGCTCGTCTGCGGTGGTGGCGTGGAAGTACTCCGCGCCGGTGATCTCGGCGATCGCCTTGAGCGTCTCCTCGTCGAACATCATGAAGATCGAGTAGCCCTCGACGGGCGCCATGGCGCCCGCGGCGGTGCCGAAGCCGACGGTGAACACGCGCACGCCCCGGTCGGCGGCCATCCACGCCGCCTCGAGCGGGTCGGGGCCGGTGGTGCGGCGCCCGTCGGTGAGGAGGATGATGGCCGAGTGCGCATTGG
>DASRKB010000204.1:0-6868 GCA_035649175.1 Burkholderiales bacterium
ACGACCGACTCGCCCTTCGCGGCGTAGACGGGCACGGTGGCGGCGGCCACGCGGTCGAGGTCTTCCTGGCGCATGTCGCTGAACATGGGCAGGTTGGCCAGAAACGCCTGGATCTTGATCTGTGGATGGCGGCTCGTCACCGGCTGGTGCCTTCCGATGCCGTGATCTTGTTGTAGACGTTGTACTTGCCCACGGGCTTCTTCATGGGAATGCGCTTCACCTCCGACAGCGTACGCGCATCGAACACGATCAGCGCACCGTCCTCCTCCCAGAGGCTCGCGAGCGCGTAGCGCCCGTGGCGGTCGAATTCCACGTGGGCGAGCGTCTTGCCGGGCTCCGGCCGAAGGCGTGCCACCACCTCCAGCGTTTCCTTGTCGATCACCTGCAGCGTGTCGCGTCCCGCCGGGCTCATCATCGAATCCACCCAGGCATAGCGCGAGGACTCGTGGCTGCGCAAGAAGAAGCCCGGGCCGAGCGTGGCCACCTGCTTCACGGTCTTCCAGCTCGCCACGTCGATCACGCTCACCACCGCCTCGCGCAGGTTCGGCGTGGCGAGCACACGCCGCCCTTCGCGCTCCCAGCTGATTCCCGAGCCGAGGTGCGGCAGGCCCGGGAGGTCGAGCGTCGCCACGGCGCGGCGCACGTCGAGGTGCACCACCTGGCCGCGGCGGCCCGCGCGGCTCGCACCCACCACCTGGCGGAAATCCGGCGTGAAGAAGAAGTCCTCCAGCACGTCCTCGAGGGCCGTGCGCCGGGGGTTGAGGAAGCCCGGAACGAAGGTCCCTTCCTTGAGCCGGAAGTCGTGCACCAGCCCCTGCGGGATGGGCTCGGCCTGCGGGTCGTAGGACACCTCCCAGAGCTCCGGCACGTCGCGCAGCGCGACGATGAAGCTCTTGCGCGGTGGCGCGTCGTAGACCGCGGCGACGCGGGAGCCGGTTTCCAGGATCTTCACCAGCCGCAGGTCGGAGTCGAGCAGCACCACGGAATGGGGAAGCGTGTTCGCCACCGCGACGTAGCGACCGTCGGAGGAGACGGCGGCGTTGCGCGTGTTGATGCCGGCGCGGACCTCGGCGAGGAGCTCCAGCCCCCACAGGTCGAACTTCGAGATCCAGCCGTCGCGCGAGGCGAAGTACACGTAGCGCCCGTCCGCGGTGAACTTCGGCCCGCCGTGCAGCGCAAAGCGCGAGGCGAAGCGGTGGATCGGCTCGAGCCGATCGCCGTCGAGGATCGTGACGTGGTGGTCGCCTGCCTCGACTACGACGAACAAGTTAAGCGGATCGGCGGCGAAGCGGGGCTTCTCCGACGGGCTCGTTTCGTAGGCGATCCGCGAGGCGCGGATCTCGGTGCCGCCCCAGCGTGGCACGCGATCGACCGGGGCATAGATCGCCCCGACCAGGGAAGAGATTTCTTCTTCCTTCAGGATCGATCCGAACGCCGGCATCTGCACGCCCGGACGGCTCTCGCGGATGATCTTCGCGGCCTCGGCCTTCTTGAGGCGGCCCAGGTTCTCGGGAAGCAGCGCCGGCCCGATGCCGCCCAGCCGGTCCGCGCCGTGGCAGCTCGCGCAGTGCTTCTCATAGACGTCGTTTGCGGGGGACATGAGCGGCGCCAGCAAGACCAGGAAGACAAGCATCCTCATGCCGCGATCTCCTCGTCGTCGAGGTAGCAGCCCGGGTCCTCGGCCCAGGGGTTGCCCGTCGTCTTCAGCGCGCGCACGCGCGTGTTGCCGCCGCAAACGTCGAAGTACGCGCAGCGCGCGCAGCGCCCGCCGATCTGCCGGGGCCGCGCCTTGAGCCCGGCCATCACGGGATGACGCGTGTCGCGCCAGATGGCGGAGAAGGGGCGGCTCTTCACGTTGCCGAGCGTGCAGTCCCACCACATGGTGTCGGGATGCACGTTTCCGAGGTTGTCGATGTTGGCCACGTTCACCCCCGAGGCATTGCCGCCCCACTCGGCGAGCTTGGCGCGCAAGTGCTCTTCCCGGAAGATCAGCTTCTTCTTTCGCGCCCAGTGAAGCAGATACACGCCATCGGCATCGTTGTTGCCGGTGACGATCTCCTTGTCGAGGCCGCGCTGGGCGTACTCCCAAGTGCGGTCGAACAGCAAGTCCATGGCCGCGCGCGTGGTGGCGAAATGGGCGTCGCGCCGGCGGTTGACGTTGCCGCGCCCGGCGTAGTTGAGGTGCGAGAAGTAGAACTTGTCGATGCGCTCGTCCTCGGCAAGGTCGAGCAGCCCCGGCAGGTCGCGGAAGTTGTCCTCGGTGAGCGTGAAGCGCATGCCGACCCTTACCCCCACGTCGCGGCAAAGGCGCAGCGCCGCGAGCGAGCGCTCGAAGGCGCCCGCCTTGCGCCGGAAGCGGTCATGCGTTTCGCGCAGCCCGTCGAGGCTGATGCCCACGTAGTCGAAGCCCGCCGCGCCGATGCGCTCGGCGAGCGGCGGGTCGATGAGCGTGCCGTTGGTGGAGAGCGCGGTGTAGAAGCCGAGCTCCTTCGCGCGCGCGGCGATCCGAAAGAGGTCCGGGCGCAGCAGCGGCTCGCCGCCGGAGAGGATGAGCGCCGGCACGCGAAAGGCCTTGAGGTCGTCCATCACGCCGAGCACCTCCGCGGTGGAAAGCTCGCCCGGAAAGTCGATGTCGGCGGAGATCGAGTAGCAGTGCATGCACGTCAGGTTGCAGCGGCGCACCAGGTTCCAGATCACCACCGGCCCGGGCGGATCGCGCCGCGGCCCGGCCGGGGTGGGGCGGAGGATCTCGTTCATGAAGCGGCTTACGCGGAACATGTCAGGCGAGCCTCAGGCCGGTCTTCTTGAGGATGCGCGTGCTGTAGAGCACGTCGTGGGCTCGGAGCGCCGAGCCGAGCAGGTCTCGAATCGAAAGAACGCACACCTCGGTCTCAGCGCGGCCGCGGCCGTGCACCATGGCGAAGAGGTTGTAGGGCCAGTCGGGCAGGCGCCGCGGCCGGCGGTAGCAGTGGCTGACGAAAGGCAGCGCCCCCACGGCGGTCCCGAGCTCGTCGACGGCTTCGTCGGCCACGTCCCACACCGACATGGCGTTCGCCCGGTAGCCGAGCGCGTAGTGGTTGGGCACCGCGCCGATGCGCCGGATGCGCCCGTCGGCGAGCATGCTCGAGAGCCGCGCGAGCAGCTCTTCCTCGGGAATGCCCAAGGTGCGCGCGACCGCGGCATAGGGCTCGGGCACGAGGGGCAGCCCGGCCTGCGTGGCGCGCACGATGCGCTCGTCGATCGGGTTCATGCGCTGAGCCTGAGCTCCACGAAGAACTCTGCCTCGCGCGGCAGGTTCATGACGGGATAGCCGGTTTCGGCCTCGATCTGCGAAACGACGTTCGCCAGCGCCGCATGCGATGTCCCCCCCATCACAAACCAGACATTGAAGCGGTGGGCACGCTCGTAGTTGTGCGCCACCTCGGCGTGCGCGTTGACGAGCGCGCCCACGCGCTCGAGGTCCGCCGCCGGCACGCTCATGGCGCACAGCGTGAACGCGCCGCCCATGCGCTCGACGTCGTACATCGGCCCGAAGCGGGTCAGCACGTCGGTGTCCAGGAGCGTCCTCAGTCGAGAGAGAAGCTCGTGCTCATCCATGCCCAGCCTGGAGGCGGCTTCCCTGTACGGCCGGGAGCAGAGCGGGAAGCCGCCCTGCAGCGCGTTCACGATCCTGCGGTCGGTGTCATCCATAGCATGCGGCGCGCTGGCTGAAGCAGCGGCGGCTGAAGAGCACGGCTCGCGGGAACGACCCCAGCCCGTGCAGTACGGAAAGGCGCTCGACTTCGTCGAGGACGCGCGCTCGCTCGCGGCCGTGCACCATGCAGTAGAAGCTGTACGGCCACGCCGGGGCGCGCGCGCGCCGGTAGCAGAGGGTCACCGCGCGGTCGGCGCCGAGGCGGCGGCCGAGCTCGCGGGCGCGCTCGTCGGGCACGTCCCACACCGCCATGGCGTTCGCCCGGTAGCCGAGGCGGCGGTGGCGCAGCACCGTGCCGACGCGTCGCACGACGCCCGCGTCGAGCCCGGCGCGCAGCGCGTCGATCACGCTTTCTTCCGAAGACCCATTGCACAAGGCGTAGGCGCGCGGCACGAGCGTCAGCCCGGCGCCGAGGGCGCGGAGAATGGCTCTCTGCTCGTCCTTCAGGCTCGCGGCATCCGCACGCCTCGACTCGCGCGGCGCGGCCCTGGTCTCGACGTCGAAGCCGAGGTCGATGTGGAACTCCTCGAGCAACGGCAGGCGCAGCGCCGGCAGGCCGGCCGCCTCCTCGATGCGCGTAAGGGTCGCCTCTACCGCCGTCTCGTCCGGTGCGGTGACCACGAACCACAGGTTCACCCGGTGCTCGCGCTCGTAGTTGTGGTTGACGCCTGCCTCGGCGCTTACGATCGCCGCCACGCGCGCGAGATCGGCTTGCGGCACCGCGATCGCGGCGAGCGTGCTCGCGCCCAGCGTGTTCGGCCGGAACACCGGCCCGATGCGATGCAGGACGCCCAGATCTTTCAGCCGGATGAAATCGTCGAGGACCTCTTCTTCAGAGCTGTTATTTCGCCAAGCGATCTCGGCGAAAGGCCGGGGCGCGAGCGGAAAGCCGCGCTGCCAGGCGTTGGCGAGGCGTAGCGCGCGCTCCATCTCAGAACCCCGTCATCGCGGCGCGCGAGGTGAGGAAGATGCCGCTCGGCTTCTCGGCCGCTAGGCGCGCGGTCTCGGCGAAGCTCGCCGTGTCGTAGACCACCACCACATCGTCGTCGCGCGAGGAGATCCACGCCTGCTCGCCGCGCGGCGTGAACTCGAGGTGCAGAACCGTGCGCCCTGGGCGCAGCGCCCTGACCACCTTCATCTCCGCGACGTCGATCACCTGCACCACGTCGTTCCTCGGGAAGGCGAAGTTCACCCAGACGCGCCGGCCGCCGGGCTGCGCCACGGCGAATACCGGCTGGCCGTGCACCGGGATGCGCGCCGCCTCCTGCCAGGTGACGCGGTCGAGCACCAGCAGCTCGTGGCGGCCGATGGCGGGAAGGAAGAGGTAGCGGCCGGCCGCGGCCCAGCCGCGCAGGTGCGGCATCTTGTAGACCGGCAGCGGCTCCTCGCCGCGCCCGTAGCCATCGAGGATGCGCCGCGCCCCGGCCTCGACGTTCCACAGGTCGACGAGCGCGAGCCCGTCCTCGCCGTAAAGGCCGGCGATGTAGTAGCGACCGTCGGGCGTGACGAAGCCATCGTAGGGTTGCCGACCCACACCGGAAATGATCTTTTTCTTTGGTTCCCCGGGTTGCGAGGCGTCCACTATCCAGATCTCGCCTTTCTCGAAGAGGCTGAAGACGAAGCGGTTGCCCGGGGCGTCGGCGATGCCTACGACCTTCGCGCCGGTCGGCACCTCGCCCAGCGGCGCGAGCGTGACGGCGTCGAAGAGTCGGATCCCGCCCGGCGTGTAGTTCGCCGCCGCCACGATGCGGCCGTCCTGCGAGATCGCCCCGCCGATCGCGTTGCCCGATTGCAGGATGCGCCGCTCGATGCGCGCGCGCAGGAGGTCGACCTTCGTGAGGCCGCCGTCGCGGCCGAACACGTAGGCGTAGCGGCCGTCGCGCGAGAAGACCGCCGAGGCGTGAGAGAGATCGCCCAGCCCATCGATGCGCGCGAGGGCCGAGCGGCCGGTCGTCTCGACCAGCATCACCCGCCCGGCGGCGCGCTCCACCACGAGGCCGAGATCGCCGGTGCCGCGCATGGGAGGATGGGTGCAGGAAACAAGAAGCGGGAGCGAAAGGAGGGCGAGGGCGCGTCTCATTCGGGAAACCCTTTCTGGAGCTGCTCGACGATCCAGCGCGCCTCCGACTCCGTCAGGTGATCGCGCCAGGGCGGCATCGGCGTGCCGCGGCGGCCGTGCAGGATGACGAATCCGAGCGCCTCGGCATCCTTGCCGACGAGGGCCGTGGCCTCGAGCGAGGGACCTAGCCCGCCCTTGAGGGTGAGGCCGTGGCAGGAGCCGCAGTCCTGCCGGACCAGCTCGACGAGCGCGGCGCGCCGCCCGGGCGGCGGCGGCTCGCTCGCCCACGCGGGAAGCGTGGCGAGCAGGCCGGCGAGAATCCAGAAACCCATGAGCGCAGATTGCCTTGACGACCCGCCCGGCCCTTTAACCTAGATCAACAGTGGCGCGGCCGCCGCAAGCTACAGTTGGCCGAAAATGCGCCTTGCGCCCTCTGCCGATCGCGCGTACTTCGCCGCCTTCCTCGATTTGCGCCGCAAGCCCGCCGTCGTGGTCGGGGGCGGCGCGGTGGCCGCGTTGAAGGCCGACGCGCTGCTGCGCTCCGGCGCTCGCGTCACCGTGGTCGCGCCGGAGCTCGGCGCGCGTCTCGCCGAGCTGACGCTGCTGGGCGCGGTGCGCCACGAGCCAAAGCGCTTCCAGCCCGGGGACCTGGTGGGCGCGGAGATCGCTATCGCCGCCACCGACGACCCCGCGGTGAACGAGGCGGTATCGGGGGCGGCGCGTGCGCTGCGCATCGCGGTGAACGTGGCCGACAACGCCGCGCTATCGAGCTTCATCATGCCCTCCGTCCTCGACCGCCCACCGCTGCAGATCGCCATCTCGAGCGCCGGCACCTCGCCGGTGCTCGCGCGCAAGCTGCGCATGCTGATCGAGGCCGCCGTTCCCTTCGCCTTCGGACGGCTTTCGGCGCTCGCCGGGCGCTTCCGCGCCGCCTCCAAGCGCCGCCATCCCGACCCGGAAGCGCGCCGGCGCTTCTGGGAGAACGTGATGGACGGCCCGGTCGCCGACCTGATGCTGGCCGGGAACGAGAAGGCCGCGGTAGACGCGCTCGAAAAGGAATTGAGCTCAGTTGAAAAGCCGGCCGGCGGTTTCGTGAGCCTGGTCGGTGCCGGCCC
>DASRKB010000205.1:0-14217 GCA_035649175.1 Burkholderiales bacterium
GGGTTTCCAGGGGCAGACGCTCGACGGGCAGATCACCACCCTCGGTCGAGGCGGCTCTGACCTGACGGCCATTGCCCTGGCGGCCGCGTTGAAGGCGGACCTGTGCCAGATCTACACCGACGTCGATGGCGTCTACACGACCGATCCGCGGGTCGTGCCCGAGGCGCGGCGCCTAAAGAGCGTCACCTTCGAGGAGATGCTGGAGATGGCTGGCGCCGGCTCCAAGGTGCTGCAGATCCGTTCGGTGGAGTTCGCGGGCAAGTACAAGGTACCGACGCGCGTACTCTCCAGCCTTACCGACCCCGAGCTGCCGGTGGAGGAGGAGGGACGCTCGGGCACGCTCATCACTTTCGAGGAAGACCCGCACATGGCGATGGAAAAGGCAGTGATATCCGGCGTCGCCTTTAATCGCGACGAGGCCAAGATCACCGTGCACGACGTCCCCGACCGGCCCGGCGTCGCCTACGCGATCCTCGGGCCGATCGCCGACGCCAACATCGATGTCGACGTGATCGTGCAGAACGTCGGCCACGACGGCATGACCGACCTTTCCTTCACTGTGAGCCGCAGCGACTACCCGCGCGCCGTCGGCATCCTCAAGGGCCAGGTGCAGCCCCACGTCAAGTGCCGCGACGTGTCCGGCGACGAGCGGATTGCGAAGGTGTCGATCGTCGGGATGGGAATGCGCTCGCACGCCGGCATCGCCGCGCAGATGTTCCGCACCCTCGCCGAGGAGGGCATCAACATCCAGATGATCTCCACCTCCGAGATCAAGATCACCGTGGTGATCGAAGAGAAGTACACCGAGCTCGCGGTGCGCGTGCTGCACAAGGCCTTCGAGCTTGACCAGGCCTGACCGGAAACGGGGACAGACCACGATTCTGCGCGATGCGCTGATCGGGAGATGGAAGCTTCAAAGCTACAAGGCTTCCACCCAGGGAAGCTCGATGTATCCGATGGGCGAAGGCGCGAGCGGCGTGCTCGAGTACGCTGCCGACGGCAAGGTATCGGTGCACATCATGGCGCGCGACGGCCGTTATTTCGCGTACTACGGCGACTACCTCGTCGACGAGTCCGCTTCGACCGTCACGCACCGCCTGGCGCTCGCGTCCGAGCCGTCGCTTGTCGGCGCCTCGAATGTGCGGCAAGCGAAGCTTTCCGGGGACCGTCTGATGCTCTCCGGGTCGATGCGCCTCGACGGTCGGGCGCACACCATTGAGGTAATCTGGGAGCGGTATAGTACCTAGAGCCAGTACCGCATCCGCGGGCGGGAAGGGAGAATGGGGCGTATGAAAAGGCTGTGGTTGCGGAGCAGCACGAGTAAGCCTGCATGAGGGCCAAGGGATACAGCCGGTGAAGGCCACGGCCTGGCTCGCCGCCGCCGCTGTGGCGCTCGCGGCTACCCCGCTCGGCGCGCAAAGCTGGAGGGGCGTGATGAAAAATGCTCCCGGCGAGCTGCTCGACGAGGAAGACGTGCGGCTGTTCTCCGAGGCCTCCAACAAGGCCCTCGACGAGGCACCCGACGGCCAGTCCGTGAGCTGGGAGAACCCGAAGACCCGTCATGGCGGCGAGATCACCGTGGTGCGCAGCTTCCAGTGGCAAAGCCACTCGTGCCGCGAGCTGCGCTTCAGCAACCGCGCGCAGGGTCGGCAGGCCGACGGCAACCTGAATTGGTGCAAGGTTGACGGCAAGTGGCGCCTCGTCGGCGACTCTCAGCTCGGGCGCAACTAGCGCAAACGGGTCAGGTACGGCTGCGTTTCGCACCCGGACGGTCGGGTTAGAATCGGCGACTTCAGGAGAGATGCCCGAGAGGCCGAAGGGGGCGCCCTGCTAAGGCGTTATACGGGCTAAACCCGTATCGAGGGTTCGAATCCCTCTCTCTCCGCCAGAACACTCAAACGAAGCTGGTGATCTGCTTGGCTTAATCACCGGGCTCACCCGCGGGAGCGCCGGGACGCGCGGCCAGAAAAGAAAAATGCCTCCGCTATTGAACGGAGGCATTTTCCGACTGAGAACGCGATGCAGCTCTTACCTTGAGCTCCCTCTCAGGGCTTGCCTTGGCTGGGAACCGCCTTGAGGAAGCCCTGCGCTTGGAACGCAGAGCCGGCAGTGGTGTGACCCTTGAGTATTCCCATCGTGCTCGTCTCGTTGAACTGCGTGCCTTGGTTCTCGAACGTGCACACGCGATCCAAGTCCCCGTCGCCATCCACGTCCTGACCACCAGCGGCGCACCGCCTCAGCGTCTGCTCATCGCCTGTGGCGCCAAACGTCAGGGAGTTCACCTCGATATTGAAGGGATCGAAGCCAGGAGAAGCGAGAAGGGCGACCGGAATGACGCCCTTTGCTTTCGGGTTGATAGGTGCGCGCTCCCCTGAACCCGGCTTGATCTCGATGCCGATGATGGCCGGCGCTGCCGGGGTAGACGGCTCAGCCGGGGGAGCCGGGCTGGCCGGGGCACCCGGGGTGAGAACGAGGGTGTAGCTCCCACTCGTGGGAGAGAAGAGCGCCGAGCCACTGGCAAAAAGCGTCCCGTACTCGGTGGCTTGCGGATCGCCGATCAGCACCTTGAAGGGCGTAACGACCACTGCCCACATGCCGGTTTCGTCAAGAAGGAGGTCGTCAAGCCGGACCGGGTTGCCGTCGTAGATCTTCTCCGCCTTGATCTTGTGAGAAGGGCTGATGACGGTGAGCACCGGAGTCACGGTTTCGTCCTGTATGTGGAGCGTGAGCGTCTGGTTCGCCGTTGCGTAGAAGGTGTAGAAGTCCACATCCGGGTAGGGCGAGGGCGGGGCGATCGTCCCATTGATGGCCGCGCCCTCCGCGATGATGGATAGATCGGAATCGGCGGACAGCTGCTGCGCCGAGCTGAGGAAGTTGTTGCTCTCCGCCTCGTCGACCGAATGCGCTGCCCCGCTGAACGCGGCCAACGCGACGGCAACCATGCTCCCCAGAACCTTCATGCTCGTCTTCATACACGCCTCTTGTCCATTGATGTCGCGATTTGGCGACGAGCGCATTAGGCCCCGTGTGCCTGCTTCTTGTCGGTGACATAAGACCAAGCTGCTTGAGGCGGGTGACGAAGGTCACGGTACGATTTGTTAATTTTTCTTTGCAGACCTCAGGCGCAGTAGGAAAGGTCACCGCGCATGGGTCGTTTTTTCCTTCTCGACGCACTGCCAGTCGTATGCCTCCGCCACATCTAGTGCTGTGACGTAGTTCTTGCGTGACGCGTCGCACATACCGCTGGTCGCGCCTCGCTAGCCGTTCGGCGACCCGCCTCGTCTGGGGATCGTGCCCACCCTATGATCTGCACACAAGAAGGGAGGGATGATGCGTTTGCAAAGGGGACTCACCGTCGTCGAGCTCCTGATCGTCATGGCGATAATCGGCATCCTCGCCGCGGTCGCGTACCCGTCCTATCAAAACTACATGCGTAAGGCGCATCGCTCGGCCGCGCAGACCGAGATGATGAAGATCGCCGACCGCCAAACGCAGTACCTGCTCGATGCTCGTAATTACGCGGTGGGCCCGAGCGCTCTGACCGACCTCAACATCACAGTTCCAGGCGATGTGGCGACGCGCTACAGCATCGCGGTGAAGAACGCCGCGAATGGCGATACCCCGAGCACGCCGCCCAGCTATACCATCCTCGCCACGCCGGTTGCAGGCGGCAGCCAGGTGAGCGATGGGGCAATGACGCTGAGCCATACGGGCGTCAAGACGCGCGATGGCAAACCGGGGTGGTGATGCGTACCCAGCGCGGATTCACGCTGATCGAGCTGTTGCTGGTGATGGTGGTCCTCGTCGTGCTGCTTGCCGCGGGGATCCCGGGATTCGGCTCGCTCATCCGCGCCCAGCGCATCAAGAGCGCAAGCTTCGAGCTCTACAGCGCCCTGGTGCTCGCCCGAAGCGAAGCAATCACACGCAACACCACCGTGACTGTCGCGCCTACCGGCGGAAACTGGGGCGGCGGGTGGACCGTTACGGAGAGCGGCGGCACGGTCCTGCGCCAGGACGAAGGCATGACGAACATCGCGATCAGCGGTCCCGGCAATGTCGTGTACCGTGGCAGCGGCAGAGTGGACGGCGCCGTCTTTCCTCAGTTCGAGCTCTCGGTCTCGGGAGAGAGCACGCAAAAGCGATGCATCCGCATCGACCTCAGCGGAAGGCCCTATACCAAGGCCCAACCATGTTGAGACCTTTCCATCTGCACTGTGTGCCTAAGCCGCGCTTCCAGGAAGGCGTAACGATGCTGGAGGTGCTCGTCGCCATCCTTATCTTGAGCATCGGTCTGCTTGGCACCGCGAGCCTCCAATCGACGAGTCAGGCCGCCACCATCGAGGCCTATCAGCGCGCGCAGGCGATCGTGCTCCTGCAAAGCATGGTCGATCGAATCAATGCCAACCGGAAAAATGCCGAGGAGTACGTCACGGCTTCGCCCCTGGGCACGGGCAGCGCGGTGGACTGTACGGCGCCCGCGACCATCGCCCAGCGCGATCAATGCGAGTGGAACGACGACCTGCTCGGGTCATCGGAGACCAAGTCGGGCGGCGCCGTGCGGCTCGGGGCAATGATCGACGCGCGGGGCTGCATCTCGAACCCCGTTTCCACCATGCCGAGGGAGGTGGTGGTGGCCGTGGTGTGGCAGGGCCTCCAAGCCACCGCAGCGCCCGGTGGAACGACGTGCGGCCAGGGCGCGTATGGCACCGACGATCGTTATCGCCGCGGGATCGTCGCGCGCATCACGATCGGCTGCCTGCAGAACGACCCCGCCACCGGTCTCTGCGTGACCCCATGACTTCGCGCTTTCGGCAATCAGGCCTCTCGCTGGTGGAGCTCATGGTGTCGGTCACCATCGGCTTGCTCGTGCTGGCCGGCATCGTGACGGTGTTCGCCAACTCGAGCGCGGCCCGGAACGAAGTGGACCGAACGAGCCGCCAGATCGAGAACGGTCGCTATGCGAGCGAGCTGCTCACCGAGGATCTGCGCCTGGCGGGCTTCTATGGCGAATTTGATGCCGGCGCCGTGGCCGCGCCCGGCGCTTTGCCAGGCGACCCGTGCTCCTTGAACGCCGCCGACTGGAATGCCTGGATACCCCTGCATCTGCAGGGATTCGAAAATGGCGCGGCATTCGCTTCCGCCAATTGCACGCTCACAAACCACAAGCCCAACACCGATGTCCTGGTGGTCCGGCGCGCGCGCACCTGCGTGGCCGGCACGGCGGGCTGCGATGCAGCGGTGGCCGGCAAAGCTTACGTCCAGGCGTCGCTGTGCCAGACGCAGGCCACGGCGCACGTGCTCGGACTCCAGGGCACGGCAACGTTCGACCGGTCGCTCAAGGACTGCACGACCACGGCGGGCCTGCGCGAGTACTACACCCGTATCTACTTCATCAGCACCGACAACGGCGGCGGGGCAAACGTGCCCACGCTGAAGCGCCTCGAGCTCACCGGAAGTGGCTGGACCACGGCTCCGCTCGTGGAGGGGATCGAGGAGTTCCAGCTTGAGTACGGGCTCGACAACGACGGGGACGGAGCCCCTGACGAGTATGTCGCCAACCCGAGCGACCACCCGGCGGGTGCCTGTACAGGGGCGTGCCCGGTCACGAACTGGAGAAACGTCGTGACGGTGCGGTTCCATATGCTTGCCCGGAACCTCGAGGAGTCGCCCGGGTACACCGATGCCAAGACCTACGTGCTGGGGACCGACGCCACGGGTGCTGCCATCGAGCGCGCGCCTGGCGGCGCCTATCGCCGGCATGTCTACAGCGGGCTGGTAAGAGTCGTGAATCCAGCAGGGAGAAGGGATCAGCCGTGAAAACGATGCGTCGCCAAAGAGGCTCCACTCTCATCATCGCGCTCATCATGCTGGTGCTGCTCACGCTTTTCGCGGTGACGTCGTTGAAGACCTCGAAGACCAATCTCCTCGTGGTAGGGAATATGCAGGTCAAGAACGAGGCTCTCAACGCCTCGCAGGAGTCGATCGAGAAGGTCATCAGCACGCCGCAGTTCATTTCCGACCCCGCCAATGCCGTGATCAATCCTTGCGGAGCCCCCAATACCCTCTGCACCGATCTGAACGGCGACGGCGCCCCGGAATTCACGACCACGCTCGCGCCGCAGCCGACGTGCGTGGCGATCAAGCCGATCAAGAACCAGGACCTCGTGCTCACCAATCCCGAGGACCTCGGATGCTCCGCCGGTCAGCAGCAGCAGTTCGGCGTCGCCGGCGCGGTCACGGGAGATTCGCTCTGTGCCAACTCGATCTGGGAGATCAGCGCGCAGACCGTCGGGACAACGTCGGCTACCCGGGTAGTCGTCAAGCAGGGCGTGGGCGTGCGTGTCAATGCGGAGAGCGCGGGCACGTCCTGCTGACAGGAGGCTCAAGATGAACAAGACCAAGCCGATAAAGTCCGTGAAGTACAGAACCTCTTTCGCTGCGATTGGCGCGGCGGTTGCCCTCTGCGCGCCCTGCGCCCTGAACGCGGAGGACGTGGATCTCTTCTTCGGTGCGGCAGCGACGGCGGAGAACCCCAACGTTCTCATCGTCATCGACAACAGCGCCAACTGGAATTCGTCCAGCCAGCTATGGACGGACCCCAATGGCCTGATCAATCCCTTCAAGCAGGGTCAATCCGAGCTGCGCGCGTTGCGCACGGTGCTCGGGGAGGTGACCGAAAATATCAACATGGGGTTGATGCTTTTCACCGTCGGCAGCGGCACTAACGTCCCGGGTGGCTACGTGCGCTTCCATATGCGCCCGATGACGTCGGCCAATAGTGCCGCATTCCGCGAGATGATCGGCCCGGACAGCGGCTGCGTGGACGGACCAAACTCGCTCAACGGCACCCCGAACTGCATGTTCAAGAACTTCAACTCGGGCGTTGAGCAGGTCGGCACGTCGTTCACCGACTACAGCGCCACGCTGTTCGAGGTATTCAAGTATTTCGGCGGCTATACGAGCCCGGCGAATGCGCATGACGACATCGCGGGAACTCCCGTAGATACAGTGCCCGGGCCCAGTGCCACCCATTTCGGCGCCGTCCGCTACGCGGGCAATCCTGACACCAAGTCGGACCCGGCTGCTTACACCACGGCGGCCAAGGGCTTTTACCAGAACCCCCTCACCGATACGAGTTGCGCCAAGAATTACGTCATCTTCATTGGAAACGGCTTTCCGAGCCGAGACCTGGCACAGACGGTGCTGAGCAACGTTGGCGGGAACACGACGCAGCTCGCCATGCCGGTGCTCTCGACGCAGACGGTCACCGAGGTCATTGGCGAGTCGTGCGGCACGAGCGGAAACGAAACTCAGAGACTTGCGGATTGCACGGCAAACATTCCGCTTGCCCTCAAGGAAGAGTTTCCGCATCACATGAACTACAGGTGCGTCGCCGGAACCGGGACAGCGGACGCCGCTGTCTGCGGAGAGAACGCCAACAGCTTGAAGTATCAGGTGCAGGCAGACCGGCCGAATGTTGTCACGCAAACCGGAACGAGCGCCGTGCCGGCCACGAACGTCGCGCGGTTTTCGGACGAGTGGGCCAAGTTTCTCCACACGACCGACGTCAGTGCCGCTCCGGGCCAGCAGAACGTGCGCGTGCACACGATTGACGTATTCAAGGATGCGCAGGACGCACGGCAGACGTCGCTGCTCTTCAATATGGCGAAGGTCGGCGGTGGGAAGTATTACCAGGCGAGCAGCGAATCGGACATTCTCAATGCCATACGCCAGATCCTCATCGAGATCCAGTCGGTGAACAGCGTGTTCGCGTCAGCGAGCTTGCCGATTAACGCCACAAATCGTTCTCAAAACGAGAACCAGGTGTTCATCGGAATGTTTCGCCCCGATCAGACCGGCCTTCCGCGCTGGTACGGGAACCTGAAGCGTTACCAGATCGCCCTGTTTGGGCAGGAAGCTAAGCTTGCCGACAAGGACGGCCTCGAAGCGGTGTCGAGCGAAACGGGGTTCATTCAGCCCTGCGCCGCGAGCTTCTGGACGAGCGACAGCGGCGTCTACTGGGACTTCCTGCCGGACAGCGCCGGGCTTTGCACGACGGCGGCGACGAGCGTCTTTTCCGATCTGCCGGACGGGCCGAACGTCGAGAAGGGCGCGGTGGCCGAGGTGATCCGGAAGGGAAACAACCCGCCCGCGACGGACTTGACGCCGACTTTTGCATTGAATCGCTCGATCTACACGTGCGCGAATGACGGCGCCACTGTGACCTGCAACACGGGCGCGACGCCGATGCATGCGTTCAACACGACGAACGTCGGGCCGTTCGCCCTTGGCGTGCTGGCGGCCGCCGACCACACGACTCTCGTCAACTTCGCGCGAGGCGTCGACATCGAGGACGACAATACGAACACCGTCTTCACGGATGTCCGGCCCTCGGTGCACGGGGACGTAGCGCATTCCCGGCCGCTGCCGGTGAACTACAGCTCCGGACCCGGCGTGGTGGTGTACTACGGAGCGAACGACGGCAGCTTCCGCTCGGTGCGCGGAAGCGACGGCAAGGAGCTCTGGGCCTTCATCGCGCCAGAGCATCACAGCAGGTTCTTCCGCCTGTGGCAGCAGGAGCCCCTCGTGTTCTATCCGACGATGCAAGCGCCTTTTCCCATACCGACGCCCACGCGCAAGGACTACTTCTTCGACGGATCTGCCGGCCTCTTCCAGAACGCCGACGACAGCAAGGTGTGGATCTACCCCGTGATGCGCCGCGGTGGGCGGATGATTTACGCATTCGACGTAACGGACCCAGCGGCCCCGCGAATGAAGTGGAGGATCGGCTGCACGAACCCCTCGATGCTCGATACGTTGTCCTGCACGACGGGTTACGGGCAGATGGGACAGACCTGGTCGACACCTGCGGTCGCCTTGGTCAAGGGTTATCACGAGAGCAATCCCCTCATTGTCGTGGGCGGCGGCTACGACACCTGCGAAGACCAGGACGCCGCTCCCAACACGCAATGCACGGCAGCCGGCTATACGCGCCGGGGAAACCGCGTCTTCATCATCGATGCCGATACCGGGGGGCTGATCAGGTCCTTGACGACCAACGGTAGCGTCGCCGGAGACGTCACTCTCGTCGACCGGGACTTCGACGGTTTCGCCGACCATGCCTATGTGGCAACGACGACGGGAAGTATCCACCGCGTCGATTTCGTGGACCCGGCGAATCCCGGCGCGACGCGCGCATCGACCGACTGGACCATCACGGAAGTCGCGCGGACAAGCGGAGAGAACCGCAAGTTCCTCTTCCCGCCGGCCGCGCTCCCCTCGGCAGGAAAGGTGTACCTGTCGATTGCTTCCGGGGATCGCGAGCGCCCGTTGAGGGAGAACTATCCGTTCCCGACGGGGACGAACCCAGGCGTTCTGAATCGAGGCTACATGGTGATCGACAAGTTCACCGGTGGCCTCATCGACCTGGATGGCGGGGCACTCGAAGACATGTCGGCGGGGTCGTCGTGCCCGACGCTGACCGATAACCCGGAGGCGCGCGGCAGCGACGGCTGGTTCGTCAACCTCAATGCGAGCGCCACCACGCCGACCGAGAACGTCGGCGAGCAGGGGGTGACCGCCTCGGTGATCTTCGGCGGCCTGGTGTTCTTCAGCACCAACCGCCCGCACGAGGTGACAGAGGTCTGCTCCAACAACCTTGGCGAGGCGCGCGGTTATGCCCTCAATCTGCTGAATGGCTCGGGTGCGGCGGATACGGCCAATATTTGCGGTGGTTCTCGTTCGCAGGTGTTTCTGGGCGGTGGACTCCCGCCGTCGCCCGTCACCGGGACCGTGCCCATCGGAGGCAAGCCGGTCACCGTCATGATCGGCGGCGTACAGCGCACCGGCGCGACCAGCTCGCCTATCGGGGCCCAGCGAGTAACGCCCACCATCACCCAGCGACGCACGCGGCAGTACTGGTACACCGAGGGAGACAAATAAGCATGCGCACCCTTGTCGCTCTGCTCATCGTCCTGCCCGCCCTCCCGGCACACGCGCAGCTCTATCAATGGACGGACTCGGCTGGCCGGGTCCACTACACGGACACGCCGCCCCCCGGTGGCGCAAGGATCGTGAAGCAAAGGAGCTCGGGCGCGCCAGCACCCGAAGCGGCAGAGCCATTCGTGCTGCAAGAGGCGCGGAAGAACCATCCGGTCAAGCTCTTTTCCGCCCCGGGGTGTCAGCCGTGCGACGCTGCTCGAAACCTGCTCAACGGGCGGGGCGTGCCATTCAGCGAAGTCAGCGTCACCGGGGAGCAGAAGCAGCTCGAGGAGCTGCAGAAGACAACCGGGGCGAGCGGCGTACCGGCGCTGATCGTCGGGAAGGCGGTGCAAAGCGGATTCGAGGAAGCGACTTACCAGCGCATGCTCGATGAGGCTGGTTATCCGAAAACCGGAGTCCTGCCGCCACGAACGCAAGGCGCGCCAGAGCCTGCGAAACCGGAACCGCAACCGGAAGAAGACAAGGACGATGCGCAGCCGGCCACCGGGCCCTATGCCCCGAAGGTCGGGCGCCAGTAAGTTCCGTCAGGGGCTCTCTCCGCCACCTTACCTCCCGGTGATGGTCCGTTCGGCGCCGCCTGCCCGGCCGCGGCACCCATAGAATCGAATGGATGCGGGCAGCTGCGGCGATCTTCTCGTGCATGGTCGTCGCGCAGGCCGCCGCAGTAGAGACCTTTCCTCAAGGCCATGTCTTCAGGCCTCTCGTCGCCGATCCCGCCGAGCCGCGCTCCTTCGTAAGCGTGCTGCGCGCCGATTCGGACGAGGGGGAGCCCTTCACGCTCGCCTCGGTCGGCTTCGGCGCCAATTTCGGCCTGGCGCGCTGGCCGGGAGAGCGCCCCGGCGAGGGATGGCAGACGGGTGTCTTCGGCGCGGTGTTCTCCCAGTTCAACCTGAGCGCGCCCTCCGATGAGCTCCTCAACAGCGATTTCGTGATCGGCGTGCCGCTCGCCGCGCGGCGAGGCTCGTTCTCCGCGCGAGTGCGCCTCTGGCACCAGAGCTCGCATCTGGGCGACGAGCTGATCCTGCGCGGCGAGGCGCCGCCGCCCGCTGATCTCAGCATGGAGGTGCTCGATGCGATGCTCGCCTGGGAGCGTGGCGGCTGGCGCCTCTACGGTGGCGGCTCCTACGTCTTGCGCCGCGATGCCAGCAATCCCAAGCGCGCCGGCGCGCAGGGCGGGATCGAGTACCTGGGGGAGCGCGTGCTCCTCGCGAGCGGGCGCCTGGTCGCCGGCATCGACGTGAAGGGGTACGAGGAGAGCGCCTGGGAAGCCGGCGTGAGCGCAAAGCTCGGCCTGCAGTTCGGCGCGCCGCACCCGGAGCGCCGGGGGATCTCCCTCTTCCTCCAGGCCTACGACGGCTTCGCGCCGTTCGGTCAGTTCACCAGCGCCGAGGTGCGCTACTACGGCCTCGGCGTCCAGTTCGATCTATAGCGATTGAACTTCCCGCGGCGCCGCGGTCCTAGCGGGAATGGCGATTGCACCGGGGCGCACCATGACCGCCAAGACTCAGGTCCGTATCGGCATCACGGGCTCCTACGGGGGCCTCAATCTCGGCGACGAGGCGATCCTGCAGTCCATGATCGTCGAGCTGCGCCGGGAAATCCCCGACGTGGAGATCACGGTCTTCTCCCGAGACGCCGAAGACACGAAGCGCCGCCACGGTGTCGAGCGCTCCGTCCCCGTGCGCAAGGTCTCGCGCGCCGAGGTCGTACCCGAGGTGCAGCGCCTGGACCTGCTGCTCTTCGGCGGCGGCGGCATCCTGTACGACGCCGAGGCGAAGGTGTACTTGCGCGAGGTGCTGGTCGCCAAGGAGCTTGGCGTGCCGGTGATGCTTTACGCGGTGGGCGCCGGTCCGCTCAAGGACCCGGCGAATCAGGCTGCGGTGCGCGAGGCGCTCGAGGGCGTCAAGGCGATTACGGTGCGTGAGCGCGCCGCCCAGCAGGTCCTGGAGGAGGCGGGGGTGCACCGCGACGTGGTGGTGACCGCCGACCCGGCGCTGCTCATGAAGCCCGAGCCGCTGCAACGCAACTTCCTGAAGGGCGAAGGGCTCGAGGGCCGCCGCCACCTCATCGGCATGTCGGTACGCGAGCCGGGGGTCGCCGCTCCGGACCTGGACGTCGACAGGTACCACGGCCTGCTCGCCAACGCCGCGGACTTCATGATCGATCGCTGGGACGCCGACATCGTTTTCGTGCCCATGGAGCGCGCGGTGCTCGACACGCAGCACAGCCACGCGGTGGTGGCGAAGATGCTGCGGCCGCAGCGCGCAAGCGTGCTCAAGGGCGAGTACAGCTCGGGGCAGATCCTCGCGATGATGTCGCGCTTCCAGTTCGCCGTCGGCATGCGCCTGCACTTCCTCATCTTCGCGGCGCTCACCGGCACGCCGTTCGTGGCGCTGCCCTACGCGGGCAAGGTCAGCGGGTTTCTCGAGGACCTGAAGCTTCCCTCGCCACCCCTCAACCTCGTCAGCCCGGGCCGGCTCATCGCGCACCTCGACGCGTCGTGGGACCGGCGGCGCTCGCTCAAGGCGCAGCTCGGGAAGGCCGTCCCCGCGCTGCAGGAGCGCGCGCGCCAGACGGCGAAGATCGCCGCCCAGCTTCTCAGCCACCGCAGGCTGCGGGACGTAAAAGCGGCCGCCTGATGCCGGTGCTCGAGCGCCCGGCCGCCGAGCGCCGGCTCGAGCTGCCCGCGCGCAGCGCGCTCGTCGCGGCCGAAACCGACGTCCTGGTGGTGGGCGGCGGGCCCGCCGGCATCGGCGCGGCGATCGGGGCGGCGCAGGCGGGCGCGAGCGTCGTGCTTGTCGAGCGCTACGGGTTCCTCGGCGGGAACGCGACGGCGGCGCTCGTGATGCCGCTCATGTCCTTCCACACCCAGCGTTACGTTCCGGAGCGCAGAGGCGGAAGCACGCTCTTGCCGGCCGACCACGGCCCGGGCGATCCGGTCATCGCCGGGGTCCTCAAGCGCCTGCTGGAAAAGCTGGTGAACGCCGGCGGCGCCATCCCGCCCTCGCTCGCCACCGGCTATGTGGTGCCCTTCGACCCGGAATGGCTCAAGCTCGTGGCGCTCGAGCTGCTCGACGAAGCTGGCGTGCAGTTCCTGTTTCACGCGTTCGCCAGCGGGATCATGAAGGAAGAAGATCTTGTCCAGGGCGCTGTCTTCGAAACCAAATCGGGACCTCTGGCGGTGAAGGCGAAAGCGGTGATCGACTGCACCGGCGACGGCGACCTCGCCGCGCACGCGGGCGCGCCCTTCGAGATCGGCCGCGCCGACGGCCTGGTGCAGCCGATGACCCTCATGTTCCGCGTGGCGGAGTTCGAGCGCGCCGCCTTCGACGCCTATGTGCGCGAGAACCCCGGCGAGTGGCGTGGCGTGCACGGGCTCTGGGCGCTTGTGCGCCGCGCGACGCAGGAGGGCCAGCTCGACCTGCCGCGCGAGGACATGCTGTTCTTCGCCACGCCGCACGCGCGCGAGGTGAGCGTGAACAGCACACGCGTTACGCGAGTGCTCGGCACCGAGGTGTGGGACCTCTCGTACGCCGAGTGGGCGAGCCGCCGCCAGATGCGGCAGATCGCCGCTTTCCTGCGCCGCTACGTCCCCGGGTTCGAGCGCTCCTACGTCATGCAGAGCGGCGTCAACGTCGGCGTGCGCGAGACACGCCGCATCGTCGGGGACTACCGGCTCACCGCGGAGGATGTGCTTAGCGCGCGCAAATTCGGCGACGCCATTGCCCGCGGCTCCTATCCGGTCGACATCCACAACCCAACGGGCGCCGGCACCGTGCTCAAGCGCCTGCCGCCGGGGGAGGCGTACGACATCCCGCTGCGCTGCTTGATGCCGAAGGGCGTGGAGGGCATGCTCGTCGCGGGCCGCTGCCTCTCCGGGTCGCACGAGGCGCATTCGTCCTATCGCGTGATGCCCATCGTGATGGCGACCGGGCAAGCCGCCGGAGTGTGCGCCGCGCTGGCCGCGCGTCGAAGAATTCTTCCGAGGTCGGTTGCCGTCAATGAGGTGCAGGACGAGTTGCGCCGGCAGGGAGCGAGCTTGCGCTTGTAGTGCAAACAGCGATATGGCAGCCCGGGCGCCTCCATTACTCTTGACCCGGGATGGGAGACGCCAAAGACCACCTCGAGCTGGTGCTCGAAACGATGCCCGCGGCGGCGATCCGCTGCGATCGCGCCGCGCGGCTGCTTTGGGCGAACTTGCTCTACGGCCGCTGG
>DASRKB010000206.1:0-55054 GCA_035649175.1 Burkholderiales bacterium
GGTCCCCGCCCCGCGAGGAGCTTCGGCGCGGCGCTCACCTGCTCGAGGAGGCCGCGCGTGAAGGCGAGGCATCGGCCGGCGAGGAGCGGCCCCCAGCTCTCGAGCGCGAGGAACACGCCGAGGAGCGACGCGGCGACGGCGCTTCACCAGCGTGGCGAGGTGGGCATAGCCGCCGACCTTGCCGTAGCGCTTCGCCGCCGCGGCGAAGTCGAGGTAGGTGAAGGCATGCGAGCCTGCCGTGCCTTCGGGGATCGAGAAGTGCTTCAGGAAGGGATGACCCACCAGGTGCGGTGGGCGGCCCAATGCCTCGTCGACGCCCAGGTTGACGCTGGGCTCGCGGAAGTAGACGGGAAGTAGCTGCGCGTGGACGTCGGTGATGTGCAGCAGCCGCAAGTTGCCGAACGCGGGGAGCTCGTAGAGCTCGTCGGCCGCCTGCGCGTGCGAGTGCCCGCGGTGCAGACTCGCCCCCGCCGCAGCGGCGAGGGCGAGGAGGCGGAGAAAATCCCTTCTGTCTATTGGTTTACCGGGGAAGCGGGATCGAGCAGGAGCGCCACCAGGTCCTTGATCTGCTGCTCGGTGAGCGAGCCGGAATGCCCGAAGCGCGGCATGTGCGAGCAGGCGTTGTAGGCCTTGGCGTTGTAGATCTTGCCGTAGGTGTACTGCTGGATCTCCGGCCGGTTGCCGCGCGTTTTGCCGAAGCCGGCCAAGCTCGGTCCGATGGTGCCGAACGCCTCTTCCTTGGGCGAGATCTGGTGGCAGTTGTAGCAACTGCCGCCGGGCTGTACCCCGGGCTTGTCGCTCCACATCGCTCCCCGGCCGCTCTGAGCGATCTTCTCGCCCGCCTTCCAGTCACCCATGAGTCCGCCGCTCGGGAGCTTGATCGCCTTGAGCTGCGACTCCTCGATGCGCTTGGCGACCTCGACGGGGGGATTGTCGGCGTGCAGGTTGCAAAGGCGTTGGACTTCGTCGAGCTCGACGCGATCCATCGTCGCCTGGCCGCGCGCTCGGAAGTCGCGCTTGAGCACCGCGGTGACCTGCTGGAGGTCGGCGCTGGAGGCTTTGTGCCGCTCGCCGAGCGTGGGGGCGGTGGTGCACGAGGCAAGCGCCGCGGTGAGCGGAAGGAGCAGGAATCGTCTCATCTTCGTCTCCTTAGCGCTTGACCGAAGGGCCGCGGTAGGGCTCGCCCTGGGCGGTCACGGTCAGGAACTGCACCAGGGCCACCATCGCCTCGGAGCCGAACACCGGCTCCGGCATGCGCATCTGACGGTAGCAGTCGTTCATGCGCCACTGGATGGTCTTGAACTGGCTGTTGGATACCCGGTAGGCCGGCCAGGTGGCGATCAGCGGCCGCGCCACCGCAGGCTTGTAGAGCACCGGCAGTTCAGACATGCGGATGCGCTTGTCGTCTTCGCCGTGGCAGGAAGCGCAGGAGAAATCCCACGCGCCGGCCCGGTGAAAGTAGAGCTTCTGGCCGAGCTCGAACGAGGCCTTCTCCTTCGAGTGGCTCATTCCCGGCCGCAGCGGCATACCGTGGGACTGGCCGGCGACGTAGGCCGAGAGATATTCCATCTCCGAGGGACTGTCCGCGTTGCCGAAGACGCGCTTGGTGGCCTCCTCACGGCTGCGCCCCTGCAGGGTCATCATGCAGTGCAGGAGCCGCGTCTCGAGGTCCATGACACGGTCGACGTCGGCGAAATAGCGAGGCAGGCCGGCGTAGGCGCCCCTGAGCACGCCCGGGCCTTGGCCGAGGTCGCATTTCTCGAGCGAGACGTTCTTGGGCCCCTGGGGCTTTTTCCAGAGCTCCTCGCCGCTGAGCTCGAAGAGCTCCACCGGCGCGCTCTCCCTCGTCATCCGCTGGTAATCGGCGAACGGCGACTGCTGCGCCCACGCCGGGACGACCGCCAGAGCGAGCGCCGCACTGCCAATGATTGCGCGCATCATCCTCCTCCTCCTGTTGCGGGCGGCGGTCGTCAGGCGACCGCGGTTTCGGTCTTGTTGGTATCGCCCTTGTTGTCGAGCCAGCTTACCTCGATCTTGTCGCCCTTCGCGCCGCCCTTGAGGCGGAACGAGAACACCGGGTTACGCGACACCGCCTGGCTGATCTCGCCCTCGATCACGGTCTTGCCGTTCACCTTCACCGTGAGGTTCTGGATGAAGTGCGGCTTGCCCTTGGTCTGCTGCTCGGTCGCCATGGGGTGGCTCATCAGCACGCGCACGTCGGTGTTACCCCCGGCGAGCGTCGCGCGCATTTTCATCGGTCCTGCCATGTCCGTTCCTCCTTATCCGCCGCAGCCGCCGATTGTGACCTTGATTTCCTTCGTCGCCTGGTAGCTCTTGCCGCCGGCTGTCGCGACGACGCGCACGTCGGAGGTCTCGCCCATCTTGGCGTTGAGCTTGACGAAGGGAACCGCCCCCTCGGCGAACTCGAATTTCGCCACCAGCGGGTAGGGATTCTTCTCCACCAGCACCGCGAGCGACGTCGTCCCCGGAATGTTGCTCGTCACCTCGATCGGCACCACCGCCCCGTTCTCGGCGATCTGCGGCGCCTCGATGAGGATCTGGCTCGACGACTCGGCGCCTGCCGTGCCAAGGTTTTTCAGCGCGTCGGCGCTCGACTTCGAAGCGAACGCGGCCTGGTTCCAGGCGGCGAGCGCGGCGAAGGGCTTGAGCAGCGCGGCGAGGGCGAGGGCCCCCGCGATGCGCAGCGCTCCCCTGCGTTGGTCGTTCATCGTGTCCCTCCTTCCATTGGGGAATAGTAATAACTCAAGAGGTCATGAACATCAAATGTTCTTATCCGGTTATTCGCGTCTTCGCCGGTAGACGCCCGACTTCCCGCCTCGCTTTTCCTCCAGACGGAGGTCGGTCAGCGTCATGCCGCGGTCGACTGCCTTCACCATGTCGTAGACTGTCAGCAGCCCCACGGCTGCAGCGGTGAGGGCCTCCATCTCCACGCCGGTCTGCCCGCGGCATTCTACCGTCGCCGTAACGCGCACGGCGGAAAGTCGCTTCTCCAGCTCGAAGGTCACCGCAACCCGCGTGAGGGCGACGGGATGCGCGAGCGGAACGAGTTCGGCGGTACGCTTGGCGGCCTGGATCGCCGCAATACGTGCCACGCCCAGGACGTCGCCCTTGCGCGCCGTCCCCGCCGCGATGTGGCGCAGCGTCGCGGGCTGCATGCGGATGCGACCCGAGGCCACGGCGATGCGGAGCGTGCTCGCTTTGGCGCCCACATCCACCATGTGGACCGCGCCTTTCGCGTCGAAGTGAGTGAGCGTTCGCGCCATGGCCGGCGCTATCATAAACACAATGCGACCGATTTCCATTCTCGCGTGCCTGGCGTGTTCGCTCGGTGCTGCGGCGCAGGGCCTTCCGGACCTCGGCAGCACGGGCGATGCGGTGCTCTCTCCGCAAATCGAGCGGCGCATCGGGGAGAGCATCGTGCGCGAGATCCGCTTCCGCGAGCCTTCGTACCTCGACGATCCGGAGATCGCCGAGTACCTGGGCGGCATCGGCGAGCGCATCTCGCGCGAGATGCCCGGCACCCGGCACGACTTCGAGTTCTTCGTGCTGCGCGATCCGACGCTGAACGCGTTTGCGCTGCCCGGCGGGTTCATGGGCGTGCACACGGGGCTGATCGCCGCGGCCGAGACCGAGTCGGAGCTCGCCTCGGTGATCGCGCACGAGCTCGCCCACGTCACCCAGCGTCATATCGCGCGCATGCTCGGCAAGCAGGAGGAGATGAGTCTGCCGGTGCTCGCGGCGCTCGCCGCCGCCGTGCTGCTCGGCCGCGCACGGCCCGACCTCGCGGCGGGCGCGGCGGCCGCGGCGCAGGCGGGCGCCGTGCAGGCGACCCTCGCCTACTCCCGGGAGTTCGAGCGCGATGCCGACCGCGTGGGCTTCGGCGCGCTCGAGCAGGCGGGATTCGACCCGCGCGCCATGGCGGTCTTCTTCGAGCGCCTGCAGCGCGCGATGCGCGTGGCCGACGACGGCAGCGTGCCGGGCTACCTGCGCACCCACCCGGTCACGGTGGAGCGCATCGCCGACGTGCAGAACAAGGCCGCGGCGCTGCCCTACCGGCAGCACCCCGACAGCGTGGAGTTCCACCTCGTGCGCGCCAAGCTCCGCGCGCAGGCCGGAGACGCACGCGACGCGATCGCGCACTTCGAGTCCGCGGTGCGCGATCGGCGCTACGCGAGCGAAGCCGCGGCACGCTACGGGTTCGCGCTCGCGTTGCTGCGCGCACGCCGCGCGGGCGAGGCGCAGACGCAGCTGCGGCTTGCGCGCGCCGCCGGCGCGGCCGGCCCCATGGTCGAAGCCGCCGACGCGCGTGCGCGCCAGGCACAGGGCGACGCGGCCGGCGCGGCGGCGCTTCTCGAGAAGGCGCGCAGCCGCTATCCGCGCTCGCGGGCGCTCGTCTATTCGCAAGTGACGGTGTTGCAGGATGCTCGCCGCCACGCCGAGGCGCTAGGCGTGCTGGAAAGTGAGGTTCGCGAGCATCCGCGCGACCCCCGGCTGCGCACGCTGCAGGCGCGCAGCCACGCCGAGCTCGGGCAGCGCTTCCAGCAGCATCAGGCCCAGGCCGAGGTGTACGCGCTCCAGGGCAGCCTCCCGGCGGCGATCGAGCAGCTCGAGATCGCGCGGCGCGCCGGCGGCGCGGATTTCTACCAGCTCTCCGTGGTCGACGCGCGGCTCAAGGAGCTGCGCGCACAGCACGCGCAGGAAGTACGCGAAGCGAAACGCTAGCGCTTCTGCGGCTCGACGTAGGCCACGTAAAGAAGGTTTATCAGGCCGCCTTATCGGCGGATTAGCAGATCGCGGTTGCTCGTGCCCGGCGCGCTCCCGAGAATACGGCCCCATGCCAGCCTCCCGGCTCGTCCCGCCGCATGGCGCGGCCGCTCTGAAGCCGCTGGCGCTCCATGGCGAGGCGCTCGCCGCCGAGCGCGAGCGCGCGCGATCCCTTCCCGCGCTGCCTGTCAGCTCGCGCGAGAAAGGCGACCTCATCATGCTCGGCATCGGCGGCTTCACACCGCTCGAGGGCTTCATGACCCGCGCCGACTGGGAAGGTGTCTGCCGCCACTATCGCACGGCGAGCGGGCTCTTCTGGCCGATTCCCATCACTGTCTCCGCGAAGGAAGCCATCGCCGCAGGCGGCGAGATTGCGCTCGTCGATCCGGAGGGAGGCGAGCCGCTCGCCACCATGCAGGTGCGCGAGAGCTACAAGGTCGACAAGGCGCTCGAGTGCCAATCGGTATTCCGCACGACCGATGCCGCGCACCCCGGCGTGGCGATGGTGATGGCGCAGCCGGAATGGAACCTCGCCGGCGCGGTCAACGTGCTCTCCGACGGCGGCTTCAAGGCGAGATACGGCGCGCTCTTCATGACGCCGGCCGAGACGCGCGCCGAGTTCGAGCGGCTCGGCTGGTCGCGCGTCGCAGCTTTCCAGACACGCAACCCGATGCACCGCTCGCACGAGTACCTCGCCAAGGTGGCGATCGAGACCTGCGACGGCGTGTTGGTGCACTCGCTGCTCGGCGCCCTGAAGGCCGGGGACATCCCGGCCGACGTACGCACCCGCGCCATCGGCGTTCTCATCGAGAAGTACTTCCGCCAAGGCACGGTGGTGCAGGCCGGCTATCCGCTCGACATGCGCTATGCGGGCCCGCGCGAGGCGCTGCTGCACGCGCTCTTCCGGCAGAACTACGGCTGCTCGCACCTCATCGTCGGGCGCGACCATGCCGGCGTGGGGAAGTACTACGGGCCCTTCGACGCGCACCGCATCTTCGACGAGATCCCGCCCGACGCGCTGCATACGCGGGCGCTGAAGATCGGCGTCACGTTCTGGTGCTACCGCTGCAACGGCATGGCCTCGGACCGCACCTGTCCCCACGGCGATGCCGACCGGCTGCAGGTGTCGGGCACGCAGCTGCGTCAGTGGCTCTCCGAGGGCACGACGGTGCCGGCCGAGTTCAGCCGGCCCGAGGTGCTGGAAGTGCTGCGCTCGTACTACGCTACCTTGTAAGCTGGCCGCGGATGAAGGCCGCCGCGCGCGCGAGCGAGTCCTTCGCGGCGAGGTCGTCGGCGAGCGTGCGCACCTCGCGAGGGCGAAAGTCGAATCCGCGCCCCACGCCCGGGTAGACGACCACGGCCGCGTCGCGGCGCTTCGCCTTCAGCGACTCGATGCCGGTCATGATGGGGCGCGTGCGCTGGTACTGCTCATGCTCGCCCAGGAAGACGAGCACCGGCACGCGCAGGCCATCGACTTCCGGGGCGTACTGGTATACCTGCATCGCCTCCGGCGCCTCGGGATGCTGCCAGTGCGGGTAGTACGACACGTAGCAGGCGACCTTGTCCTGACGGCCTTTCGTCACCAGCGCCTTCAGCGCGTAGTAGCCTCCGCGGGTATGGGAAACGAGGCAGGTCTTCTGTTGGCCGCGCGCCTCGGGCAGCGAGAGGGCGTAGTCGATCGCGCGCGCCGCGTCCTCCTCGAGCGCCTCGTCGTGGTGCACCGGGAACTTGTCGATGAAGCGCCCGCTGTAAAGATCCGGCGCCACCACCACGAAGCCGCGCGCCGCGAGGCGCAGCGGCACGAGCCGCGTGAGCTCGTCCAGGCCGCGCCGTCCGTGCAGGAACACCACCACCGGGAAGCGCCCGCCCTGCGCGGCAAAGATTTCCACCGGGATCTCGACCTCGCCGTTCCGGTAGTACGCGCTACGGCTCGTCACCGCGTGGTTGCCTGGCGCGGCGATCTCGCCGCGCTCCCACCAGGCATCGTCCCACCAGGACTTGTCCTCGTCCTGCGGGAACCGCGTCGTGGTCCACGGCGCAGGCTGCGCCGCGGTGCTTCCCGCCATTACCGCCAGAACGGCCAGAAGGAAGGCCGCTGCGCGTATCACGCTGCCGCCTGCATGGCGGCGAGCCGCTCCTTGGCGAACTGCACGAAGCCGTTCACCAGCTTCGAGTGGAACCGCTCCTTCGGATACACCACGGAGAGCTTGCGGATGAGCCTGGGCGAGAGCGGCACCTGCACGAGCCGCCCGAGCTTCACCTCGAGCGCCGCGATCGCCCTCGACATGATGGTGAAGCCCAGGCCGGTGGCCACGAGCCCCTTCAGCGCCTCGGGGCTGCCGAGCTCCATGACGACCTGGAGACCGTCGGGCTGCACGCCAGCCTTTCGCAGGTAGAGGTCGATGACCTCGCGCGTACCCGAGCCCGGCTCGCGGCTCGCGTATGCGTGCTCCATGAGCGCCGCGGGCTCCACCGTCTTCAGCTTCGCGAGGGCGTGCGAGGGCGCGCACACCACGCGCAGCTCGTCCTCGCAGCAGACGTCCGTGACGAGCGAGGGCAGGTGCGAGTCGCCCTCGATGAAGCCCAGATCCAGGCTGCGCTCGGCGACGCGCGTCTGCACCGACTCCGAGTTGGCGACGAAAAGGCGCGGCACGACCGCGGGGTTGCGCACCTTGAACTCCCCGAGCACCTGCGGCAGCAGGAACTCGGCGATCGTGGTGCTCGCGCCGATGAGGAGCGGGCCGGCGACCTGCCCGCTCATCTCCTTGAGGCGCGTATCGAGCTCCGCGGACAGTCCGAGGATGCGCTCGGCATAGTCGAGCGCCACCTGGCCCGCGGGCGTGAGGGAGATGCGGCCGTGCGCCCGGTCGAAGAGCCGGGTGTCGAACTGCTCCTCGAGCTGGCGGATCTGGAACGTGACCGCCGGCTGCGTCATGAACAGCGCCTCCGCTGCCTTGGTGAAGGACAGGTGCTTCGCGACCGCGTGGAAGACCTGGAGGCGACGATCGGCCATGGTGCCGGTATATTACCTTTCGGTCCCGTGCGCTTCGTCCTCCTCATGCTCCTCCTCTTCGCCGGCGTCGCGCATGCGCAGGACTACGCCCGGGAAGAGCGCTGGAGAGCCGAGGTGCTCGCAAACCTGGTTGTGGGCGACGCGCTGCGGATTGCCTCGCCCTCCGGGCATGCGTTTCTCGGCATCTACAAGGACGGAAAGCCGGACAAGCCCGCGGTGCTGCTGGTGCACGGGCTGGGCGTACATCCCGACCACGGCGTGATCGGCATTTTGCGCGTCGCGCTCTCCGACATGGGCTACGCCACGCTTTCGATCCAGATGCCGGTGCTCGCCTCCGACGCGCCGGCCGAGGACTACTATCCTGCCCTCTTCCCGGATGCGTCGCAGCGCATCGCCGCCGCCGCCGAGTGGCTCAAGCGATCCGGTGCGCGCAGGATCGTGCTCGTGTCCCACGGCCTGGGCGCGTGGATGAGTCAGCATTACCTCGAGCAGACGCGGTCTCCGCCGTTTGCCGGCTGGGTCGCCATGGGCCGCAGCGGCCCCATTCCTGCGCTGCCGCTGCCCGTGCTCGACGTCCACGGCGAGAAGGACAACCTCGCAGTGCTCGAGTCCGCGCCCGGGCGCAAGGCGGCGAAGCAGGTGATGATCCGCGGGGCGGACCACTTCTACATCGGAAGGGAGGAGGAACTCGCGCGCGTGCTCCGCGAGTTCATCGACCGACTCTAAGGGGAGGGGGGGTGAAAGAACAGAGGCACCTCAACCGCGCAGGCGGCATCCTGGTCGACGCGTTCCACTCTGCTCGCGCTCGCCAACCTGATCGTGCGCTACAGCTCGGCGCGCTTCCCCGCGGCGCGGTCGGAGGAGCGCTAGCCTCGTTCCGCGTGGGCCGGAGCGCGCAAGCGCTCCTTCAGCGCAAGCCACGCTGCTGCACCGGCCACGGCGGCGAGCGCCGGGAGCGCCGCGAGATTTACCTCGCGCCAGCCGCCAGCCGCGACGATACCGCCGGCGGCGAGGGAAGCCAGTGCCTGCGTGAGGAAGACCGCGAGCTCGTTTGCGCCCTGCGCGATAGCGCGCTCTTGCGGCCGGTAGGTGTCGGCGAGCAGGGTCGTGCCGCCGACATACAGAAAGTTCCAGCCAACCCCGAGCAGCACGAGCGCCCACCAGAACTCTCGAACCTGGTTGCCGGAAACCGCGACGCCCACCGCGCCGAGATTGAGCAGCACGCCGACGAGCAGCACCGGGAGCACGCCGAACCGGCGCAGCAGAACGCCGGTCGCGAGCGATGGCGCGAACATCGCTACGACGTGCGACGAGATCACGAACGCGGCGTCGCCGTAGGAATGGCCGCAGGCGTGCATGGCGATCGGCGTTGCGGTCATCACGAGGCTCATGACCCCGTAGCCCACGGCGCCCGCCAGGACGGCGACCCGGTATCGCGGCTGCGCCGCCACCTCAGCGAAGCGCCGCCCCGGCCCCGACGCTTTCTCGGGTGGGGGCTCCGCCAAGCGCCCACGGCGCAGCAGCGCCGCCGCCGCGAGGGCGAACAGAGCAAGCGAGAGATACGCGCCGGCAAACCTCGGCTCGAGGGCGTCGATTGTCAGGCGGCTCGCCGCCGGGCCTATCAAGCCGCCCACGAGGCCGCCGGCGAGCACCAGCGACACCGCGGTTCCGCGTGCCGCAGCGGGCACTGCGTCGGCCGCGGCGAAGCGGTAATACTGGCCGAAAGCGTTGAAGGCGCCGAAGGCGAGCGCCCCGGTGCACAGGAGCCAGAAGCTCCCTAACCGGACGGCGAGTGCGCACGCCGCTGCCGCGACGACGCCGATCAGCGCGCCGTGCACGAGCCCGGTGCGGCGCCCCGTGTGTCGCATGTAAAGCGACGCGGGCAGCGTCGCGGCAAGCGTACCGAGGACGACGCAGCTCGCCGGCAGGGTGGCGAGTGCGGCACTCGGCGCGAGCGCGAGCCCGACGAGGCCGTTCACCGCCACCAGCGTAGAGGTGACCGAGAACAGCATCGCCTGGCTCCCGGCAAGCCGCGCGAGGCTGCCGTCGTCGCCGGCGGCGTTCACCGCGGCTGCGGCACGATCCGCAGATAGGGGCGCGGCGCGCTCCAGCCGGACGGGAACTGCCGTCGCGCTTCGTCCTCCGGCACGGATGCGAGGATGATGACGTCCTCGCCCTGCCGCCAGTTGACGGGCGTTGCCACCTTGTGGCGCGCGGTGAGCTGCAGCGAGTCCAGCACGCGCAGGATCTCGTCGAAGTTGCGCCCGGTGCTCATCGGGTAGGCGACCATCAGCTTGATCGTCTTGTCGGGCCCGATGACGAAGACGTTCCGCACCGTGGCGTTGTCGACAGCGGTCCGCTTGGCCGCGGTTCCGGTCGCGTCCGCCGGCAGCATGCCGTACAGGCGGGAGACCGCGAGATCCGCGTCCCCGATCACGGGATAGTCTGGGGCCTTCCCCTGGGTGTCGTGGATGTCCTTGAACCAGGCGAGGTGGCTCTCGACGGAGTCGACGCTCAGGCCGATCACCTTGCAGTGGCGGCGATCGAATTCGGCTCTTAGCTTCGCCAAGTATCCGAGCTCGGTAGTGCACACCGGGGTGAAATCCTTCGGGTGCGAGAAAAGCACACCCCAGGCGTCGCCCAGCCAGCGGTGAAAGCGGATACGTCCCTCGGTGGTATCGGCCTCGAAATCCGGCGCGATGTCGTTGATCCTCAGCGTCACGGTGAGCAGCCCTCCATTCAAGTGGGGCTCCCACCTTAGCCACGAATGCCGGGCCGCGATATCCGCGCAGCGCAGGCACTATCCGCGAATCGCACGGGTTACCCGACTGAAACACCGGCGATACGGAGCCGATACAGTGCCGGACCGCGCGCGCGAATACGATGCCGACATGGTCGAGCTGCTGCCGTGCAAGCCGATCCTGCACAGCCGGGATATCGAGGAGGCGCGCGCCTTCCTTGCGCCGCGCGGCGTCCGGCTCGATGTGCTCGGCGGCAAGCGGGAGCGGGAGGCGTTCGAGGTGCGCTACAACGGCGTGTACCTTCCTCGGCTGTGGTTCGGCTATCTGCGCTACGGCGCGGCCGTCTCCGCGCTCATCCATCCATCACGGGGCGACTACTGGGTCCACTTCCCGCTGCACGGCCGGCTTGAGATCGCCAATGGCTGGCGCACGCAGGAATACGACCCCTTGCACGCCGCCGTCACCTCGCCGCTCGATGCTTACAGCCTTCGCACCGGCGAACTGGGCGCGCGGATGAGCCTTTCGATCGGCGGCGAGGCGCTCACCCGCCACCTCTCGGAGATGCTCGGCGCCGAAGTCCACGAACCGCTGCGCCTGTCGTGCACGATCGGCCTGGACGCCGGATTCGGTCGGGCGCTCGCGACGCTGCTCCACGCTATGGCGCGGGACGTGTGCGTCTCGGATGCCCTCTCGCACCCGCTGGTGGCCTCCGATTTCGAGCAGCTCATCATGACGAGCGTGCTGCTTTCGGTGCCGCACAACCATTCCAGCGCGCTGAGTCGCCTCGATCGCGGGCTCGCGCCGCGCGATGTGCGCCGCGCCGTGGAGTTCCTGCACGCCAACGCGAACCGGCCTCTCACGCTCGGCGAGTTGGTGCGCGCCTCGGGCGTGGCCGGGAGGACGCTGCTCAAGCATTTCAAGGACGCGCACGGCGTTTCGCCGATGCGCTATCTGCGCAACTACCGGCTGCAGCGCGTGCGCGAAGACCTGCGGCGCGAACCCGGCCGTTCGGTAAGCGAAATCGCCTTGCGGTGGGGCTTCGCTCACCTCGGGCGCTTCGCGCAGCAGTACCGGCAGCGTTTCGGCGAGCCGCCTTCGGCGGCGCGGCGCTCGGCCCGCCGCGGGGTTATTGCGCGCCCGCGGGCGCGGTAACCTCGAAAGCGAAGCGGAAGGCGGGCAGGTCCTCGCCAGGATGGTCCGCCTCGTACGTGAGCTGCGGCAGGCGGAAGTTGACCGGGCGCGCTTCGGTGCCCTTGTAGATCGCCGGGTAGAGGTCGATGAAGTGCCATCCGGGCTCGCCGCTCGCGCGGAGCTCGATCTGCACGTCGCCCTGGCTGTTGAAGCCGCAGGCATAGCCGATGTAGCGGTTGTCGTAGACGACGGTGTAGATGTTCGCCGTCTCGGTCCAGCCGACGCCTTTCAGTTGGATGGTGAACGGCGTGCCGGCCGGGCCGCGGTTGACCGTGAGCGGGCGCGCGCTCGGCGCGATCCACAGCAGGCCCGTCTTCTTCTGCGCGCCCCGGCCGACCGCGAGCGCGTGCAGCCCGCCAAGGTCGTCGGGCGCGGAGAAGCGCAATTCCAGGGCGCCCTGCAGGTCGGCCCTGCCCGAGGCGATCACGCGCGTCGCCTCGCCCCATCCTTCGCCGGCGACCCGGTTGCCGAGGACCGTGCTCCATGCGAGCTCGTAGCGCTTGCCGGGGTCGAGGCCGCTCGCGCGAACCGCGACCGGCGCTGCTACCGCGGCGAAGGCGGGCGAGACCGCAAGCCCGCCCTGGGACGCAGGCAGCCGCTTCACCGCGCGCTGCGCCTGCGCGCTCGCCGGCGGCGGAAGCACGGGCGCGCCGGGAGTCACGCTGAAGTGCTTGACGAAGCGTGGGCGATCCGGCTCCGGCGACTGCTGCATGTTGCGGTAGGGGAAAGTGAAGTCGCCGTGCAGCAGCTCGAGCACGTGCACCCCGGGCTTGCCGGCCGCAGGAATGGTGAAGCGCGTCGAGCCGCGCGTTGTCACGGCCGATACCCAGCCGGTGGTGGCGTTGTCGTAGAGAAGGAGCCAGCTGTTCTGCAGGTGCCGCCAGCCGATGCCCTTCACCTCCACGGTGATCGGCGTGCCCGCAGGCCCGCTCGCCGGCGAGATGGTCATCGTCATGTCGACGCTGAATCCGGCCCGCGTGAAGACGCGATCGCCCTGTCGCAGCTCGACGTCATGCATGAAGCCGAAGTCCTCGGGCACGCGAAACTGCGCCGAGAAGCCGCCGGAGGCGTCGGTGTGCACCGTGGCGAGCGGCTCGGAAGCGGGCAGGTATTCGCGGCCGAGGTAGCGCTCGCCGTCTACTTTCCAGCGGCCCCGCACCGTGGTCCAGACAAGCTCGAGGCGCGTTGCGGGCGGCAGGCCTGTGCCACGCACGAGCACCGGCGTTCCCACCGGCCCGTGCTGCGGCTCGAGCGTGAGTTTTCCGACGTACTGGGCGAGCGCAAGCGGCGCGGCGACGAGCCAGAGCAGCGCGCCGAGTCCCGCCCTTGCCGTCATGGCGCCTCTATGGGACGACGGTGAGCTGCGACGGCGCCATCCTGAAGGGCTGCCAGGTCGCGCTGCGGCCCTGCTGATCGACGGCCGACACGGTGTAGGAGAGCGTTCCGGTCGGGTAGTCGGCCGGAATCCGCCACGAGATCGCCCAGAAGTGATCCGCGGGCTGCCCCTTCGGCGGATGCGGGCCGAACTTCATCGGGAACTTCTGCCCGTCAGGCAGTTCGACGTGCACCGTCTTCAGCGTCTTGTCGTCGAGGGCCTGCCCCGAGGCGGCATCGAGCACGCGCACCCGCCATACCACCGTCTCGTTGCGCCTGAACTGGCTCGCGAGCACGCAGACCGGCGCCTTCACGCCGGCTGGCGGACGCCCGGTCACCATGTCGCCTTCGAAGAAGAACGGCGGCTGCGCGAAGCCTGGCGGGGCATGCAACGCGAGCAGCACGGCGAAAGCCGCGAGCCCGGGACATGCCATCCGCCTGCTGGCTACCGCGAGAAGTGCAACGGGATCCATGAGCGCCTCCTGAAGCGTGCAGTCCAGCACGCACCCTGGCAGGCGCCCTTGATCTGGATCAGGTCAATCGATGGCCGTGTCTCTTCGGAACGCCTACGGCTTTTTCGGCGTCTTGTACTCGGCTTCCTTCTGGAACGGCGCCCAGATGGTCTCGTAGCCGACGAAGCCCTTTTCGTTCGCCGGCATTTGGCGCGTCGTCACGAAGCGCGCATGGCCGTCGGGAACCTTGGGGGCGGGTTTCTTTTTTTCCTCATTCATAAGTCACCTCTGGTCAAACCGGTCTCATGAGCGATGGGTCGATCGCCGGGCCCGCGACAATCGCCCCGCCCGCTCTTGTCTCTTCGTCGGTCGCATCGCGCACGGTGAGTATCTCGAGCGTGAAGACGACCTCTCGGCCGCAAAGCGGATTGTTGCCGTCGAGCGTCAGCGTCTCGTCGTCCATCCGCGTCACGAGGAAGCTGCGGGTCTGGCCCTTGTCGTTCTCCATGAGGATGGAGGTGCCGATTCTCCGATACTCCTCGGGGACGTTCTCGAGGCGATCGGTGACGACCAGCGACTCGTCCCTGGCACCGAAGATTCGATGGCCATCGATCGGCACTTCGATGATATCGCCGGCGGACTTGCCCTCCAGCGCCTTGTGGACCGAAGGGGACAGAATCTCGTTGTGCCCGTGGACATAACCCAGCGGGAACTCGACGCGGGTGAGGACATGCCCCGACTTCCTGTCGGTCACCTTGTACGTGAGCTCGACAAATTTGCCGTGCCCGATGATTTCAGAAGATGGAAGCACCGAAGATCCTGACCTTGCCGTTTTCATAGCCGAGGACGAGCCGGCCGAGCCATTCGCCCGGCTTCTTGGTGCTGCGCTGCCGGTAGAGAACCGTCACATGCTCGCCCCGGCGGATGATGCCGAGAGCGTCGACGTCCTCGCTGAGGCTCCTCGCCAGCTCGCTGTTCGCGAACTGGTGGTTCAACGCCACCTGGTCCATGGCGAGCGCCAGGGAGCTGGAGAAGTTTTTCGCGAAGTCCCCATATTTGCCTTCGTTTGAGGCTATGAGGAGCTCGCGCCACAAGGGCGCGGCGATGGCGAAGATCTCTTTGTCGGTCTTTTCGATGATATTCAAACTGCGACTGGTCGTCCTGCTATTCCTCGTCGGCCACCAGGTGATAGCAGGGCGCCTTCTCCATGGTGTACTCGCCGGTTTGCGGATCGCGACGCGAAACGGTCAGCACGTGCCAGTTCTCGTCGTCCACTTTCATGGCGTCGCCCCGGTAGTAGTAGCCCGGCCAGCGGGTCTCCTTGCGGAACAGCGTGTGCTGCGTGACGCACTCCGCCGCGCGATGACGGTGCTTGAGCTCCCATGCGCGCAGCAGCTCGTGAATGTTCTCGGCGGCCAGGTTCTCGAGGTCTTCCTCCATGATCTTGAGCTTCTTCAGGCCGATATTCAGGAGCTTCTCGTTGGTCATGTAGTTGACCGTCATGCCGGCGCAGTACTCGTCCATCAGCTTCTGCAGGCGGTCCAGGCCCTGCTTGGGGTTGATGTAGTGCGGGTTGACGTCGCCCGCCACGATCGCATTGCGGTAGGTCTTGTAATGCTCCAGGGGTTTGTAGACCTCCGCCTTTCGGCGGCGGATCTGCTCGTCCGATACGACGATGCCTTCGGCCTTACCGTCGTCGATGTACTTGCAGGCGGCCTTCGCGGCGAGGCGGCCTTCGGTGAATGACCCCGACGAGAACGCGTGCGGCGTGCCGCCGACCGCGTCGCCGGCGCCGAACAGGCCTTCGACCGTCGTCATGCGGTTGTAGCCCCAGAAATACTCGGGAGGGGAAATGTCCTCCGGACCCGAGCACCAGGCGCCCGATCCGGTCGCGTGGGAGCCCATCACGTAGGGCTCGGAGGTGGTCAGCTCGGGATTCTCGTTCTTGGGATCGACATCGGTGGCGGCCCACAGGACTGCCTGGCCGACGGTCATGCCGAGGAAGTTTTCCCAGCCGACCTCCTCCAGATGCGGATCCTGGAAGGCACGCATGGTCACCATGTGAATCGGGCCGCGGCCGGCGTTCACTTCCTGGATGATGCAGTGGTTGCGCAGGCAGGTCGGGATCGGCCGGTGGGTCAGGTGCGAAGCTTCCGGATCCAGATATTCCTTGCCGACCATTTGCTGAAGCGCGGGGAACCACTTCGATTCGTATTCCTCGCCCAGGCAATTTTGCGTATAGGTCTTCAGGTGCAGGAAGTAGGCGCCGACCGGGCCGTAGCCGTCCTTGAAGCGCGCCAGCACGATGCGGTTCTCCATCTGCGTCATCTTGGCGCCGGCGTCGATCATGAGCCCGTAGGCGGACGCGGACGACCAGGGCGCATACCACGTGCGGCCGGAACCTTCGCCCACCGAGCGCGGCTTGAAGATATTGGAGGCGCCGCCCGCGCCGCAGATCACGGTCTTGGACTTGAAGACGTGGTAGTTGCCCGTGCGGACGTTGAAGCCGACGGCACCGGCAACCCGGTTCGGCTTGCTGTCGTCCATCAGCAGGTGAGTGACGCAGATGCGGTTGAAGACCTTGTCCGCCGATTTCTTGGCGGCCTCGGCCACGATGGGCTTGTAGGACTCGCCGTGAATCATGATCTGCCACCGCCCTTCGCGCAGGTAGCGCCCGGTTTTCGGGTCCTTCATGATGGGCAGACCCCACTCCTCGAACTGGTGCACCGTGGAGTCGACATGACGCGCCATGTCGAACAGCAGGTCTTCCCGCACCAGTCCCATCAGGTCGATGCGGGCGTAGCGGACGTGGTCCTCGGGGTTGTTCTCGCCCCAGCGGGTTCCCATGTAGCAGTTGATGGCGTACAGGCCCTGCGCGACCGCGCCCGAGCGATCGATATTGGCCTTCTCGGCGATGACGATCTTCTTGTCCTGGCCCCAGAATCTCGCCTCCCAGGCGGCACCGGTGCCGCCAAGACCCGCACCGACGACCAGAATGTCGATGCCGTCTTCGACGATCGTCTTGTAAGCCATCAGTAGTACACGCCTTTCTTCAGCTTGAGACCCGCGTCCTCGAGGGTACGCAGGCCGCCGTCATCCATGCGGATCCATTTCGGCTCGTTGTACAGGAGCTGGCTGTCGCGCATCTCCTTGCTCGGTCCGGGAGCGTCCGCGAGCTTCGGGATCGCCGTTCCCCAGGGCTTCGTGGTGATGGGCGAGAGGAAGTTCTTTTCCGTGCCGTTGCGGAACTTGATCCTCCAGGCGATCGTGCCTTTCTCCTCGTCGCGGTGGACGCGCACGCTGTGGCCCAGCGGAGCGAAGTCGGCGTATCCGCGCACGTCGATCGCGTGCTGGGGACAAGCCTTCACGCAGGAGTAGCACTCCCAGCACATGTTCGGCTCGATGTTGTAGGCGCGACGATACGTCTCGTCGATGTGCATGATGTCCGAGGGACAGATGTCGACGCAGTGTCCGCATCCGTCGCACCTTGTCATGTAGACGAAGGTAGGCATGAGCCGGATCCTTGAGATGGTTTCTAGTAGTGGCGGGGCGCTTCGCGCTTGATGCCGAGCCCCATTTCCATCGGAGCTTCCCGCAACAGCTCCATGGAGTGTCTCTTCTGCTGCTCGGGATCGTCCCGGGTCAGCGTGGGCAGGTTCTCGGCCGACCCGTCGGCCCTGGACACCCTTTTCTCGAACGCCGCCGCGGGCTTGAAGAACATGTGCGCGAACTTGGACCACGGCACGCCGGCGAAGAGCACCGTGGTGGCGACAATGTAGAGCCAGAAGAGCACGCCCGCGCCGCCCCCCGCCGCGGCCCAGACGAGGCCGAACGTCGCGCTCGCGAGCAGCGAGAGGATGAACAAGTCCGCCTTCACCAGACGGAATGGCGAGTGGCCCTCGGCAGCGACGTCCACCCGGATGAAGAACCAGAACCAGTAGCCGCCCACGCAGATCATCGCGGCGCCGAGCCACCACAGCGTGGCCATCAGACCTGTTTCTTCAGGATTGAAGACGAGAGCAACCGTGCCGACCACGTAGAGCACGAAGCCGTACATCCCGAGGAGGTGCGCGATGCGCCGGCGCGCGTTGCAGAACTCGCCCGAGGCCAGCACGTCGACCACCGCCGTCTGCACCGCGATCGACGCCAGCTCGCCGCCGCCCACCGACCGCGCGCCCCGCTTCTTGCGCCAGTTGTCGAAGAAGTACCTGGCGCTGCCCTTGTGCACGACGTCGAAGAGCGTTCCCGCCACGACGAGGACGATCATGAGCAGCACGTAGGTCTGCATGGCGACGGGCGAGATGGAGGATGCGAGCGTAGCGAACGGATTGGCGGTGAACATCAGTCTCCTCGCTGATTTGCGCCGACGATTCTAATCGCCCGCGGTCCGCGGGCCGTCTCAACTTCGCTATGCGCCCATAGAAGCCGCAAATAGCGCTAGCACTGCTCCCAGGGCAGGCCTTCCTTGCGCCAGCCCGAGAGGGAGTTGCGCTGGTGCTTCGCGTCGAGCGGGCCCTCGAACCCGTGGGCGACGTTGTAGACGCGCGCGAAGCCGTGGCGCTCGAGCGCCTCGCCCGCCTCCTGCGAGCGGTTGCCGCTGCGGCAGATGAGCACGATGGGGCGCATCGCGTGATTGGTGCCGGCGAGCTTCTTCACCTGGCCGACGAAGTGCGGGTTCACCTCCCAGTCCGGGCCGTCGTTCCACGCGACATGCAGCGCCCCGAGCGGGTGTCCGACGAAGAGATATTCCATCTCGCTCCTCACGTCGATGAAGAGGGCGTCGGGGTTTTTCCCCAGGAATTCCTGGGCTTGTTTCGGCTCGAGGTGCTCCATGGCCCCCTATTCTATGACTAGATCAGATTAACTCGTTGGCCCCACGCGGGGGCAGGGCCGGACAATCCCGGGCTTGGAAGCCGAGGTCAAGACCACCACCTGCTACATGTGCGCGTGCCGCTGCGGCATCCGCGTGCACCTGCAGGACGGCAAGGTGCGCTACATCGACGGCAATCCCGCGCACCCGCTCAACAAGGGGGTGATCTGCGCGAAGGGCGCGAGCGGCATCATGAAGCAGGTGTCGCCCGCGCGCCTGACGCATCCCCTGCGGCGCAAGCCCGGCGCCGAGCGCGGCGCGGGCGACTTCGAGCGCATCTCCTGGGAAGAGGCTTTTTCGGTTCTCGAGACCAGACTGAAAGCCATCAGGGCGAGCGACCCGAAGAGGTTCGCCCTCTTCACCGGGCGAGATCAAATGCAGGCGCTCACCGGCCTCTTTGCCCGCCAGTTCGGCACGCCCAACTACGCCGCGCACGGCGGCTTTTGCTCGGTGAACATGGCCGCCGGAATGATCTACACCATCGGCGGATCGTTCTGGGAGTTCGGCGGCCCCGACCTCGAGCGCGCGAAGCTCTTCGTCATGCTCGGCACCGCGGAGGATCACCATTCCAATCCGCTGAAGATCGCCATCTCGGCGTTCAAGCGGCGCGGCGGGCGCTTCGTGTCGGTGAACCCGGTGCGCACCGGGTACTCGGCGATCGCCGACGAATGGGTGCCGATCCGGCCGGGCACGGACGGGGCGCTGCTCCTCGCGCTCAACCACGAGATCGTCGCCCAGGGACTATACGACCGGCCGTTCGTCGCGCGCTACACCAACGGCGGCCAGCTCGTCGTCGTCGATCCGGCCTCGCCGCGGCACGGCCTCTTCGCCCTCGACGAGGGCGCCGATCCGGTCAATCCGCTCTACCCGCAGAACCAGCTCTGGTGGGACCGCGCGAGCGGCGGCCCGGTGCTCACGCACACGCCCGAATCCGACCCGGCGCTCTTCGGCGACTTCCGCCTCGCCGACGGCACGCGCGTGCGTCCCGCCTTCCAGCTCCTCGCCGAGCGCCTGCAGGCGCATACGCCGGAATGGGCGGAGAAGATCACCGGCGTGCCGGCGGCGACGATCCGCCGCCTCGCGCACGAGATGGGCGTGACCGCGCGCGACGAGAAGATCGAGCTGCCGATCGCCTGGACCGACTGCTGGGGGAACGAGCACCAGACCGTCACGGGGAACCCGGTCGCCTTCCATGCCATGCGCGGGCTCGCGGCGCACTCGAACGGCTTCCACACCGTGCGCTCGCTCGCCATCTTGATGAGCCTGCTCGGAACGATCGACCGCCCCGGGGGCTTCCGCCACAAGGCGCCGTTTCCGCGCGCGATCCCGCCTTCCGCGAAGACGCCGACCGGGCCGGAGAGCGTGCGGCCGAACACGCCGCTCGCCGGCCTCGCGCTCGGCTGGCCCGGCTCCCCCGAGGATCTCTTCGTCGACGCCGACGGCGGCCCGGTGCGCATCGACAAGGGCTTCTCGTGGGAGTACCCGCTCTCGGTGCACGGGCTGATGCACAACGTCGTCGCCAACGCGTGGCGCGGGGACCCCTATCGCCTCGACACGCTGATGATCTTCATGGCGAACATGGCGTGGAACTCGGCGATGAACACCACCGAGACCCGCCGCATGCTGAACGACCGGGATGTCGACGGCGAGTACAAGATTCCCTTCCTCGTCGTGTGCGATGCCTTTCAGTCCGAGACCACGGCGTTCGCCGACCTCGTGCTGCCCGACACGACCTACCTCGAGCGCCACGACGTGATGTCGATGCTCGACCGGCCCATCTCGGAGTTCGAGGGCCCCGTGGACTCGGTGCGCGTGCCGGTCGTTCCGCCGCTGGGCGAGTGCAAGCCGTTCCAGGAAGTGCTCATCGAGCTGGGCGGCCGATTGGGTCTCCCCGCGTTCACCAACAGAGATGGTTCTCGCAGGTACAAGGACTATCCGGACTTCATCGTCCGGCACGAGACCGAGCCGGGCTCCGGCATCGGCTTCCTCGCCGGATGGCGCGGCGCCGACGGTACGAAGTCAATGCGCGGCGAGCCCAATCCCGCGCAGTGGGAGCGCTACGCGGAGAACGACTGCGTCTTCCGGCATGAGCTCGCGCCTTCCTACCGCTACATGCGCAACTGGAACCGCGGCTACATGGAGTGGGCGCAGCGCGCCCGGCTTCGCCGCTGGGGCGACCCGGTGCTCGTGCATCTCTATTCCGAGGTACTGCAGCGCTTCCGCCTCGCCGCGCAGGGAAAGTGGCCTGGCCGCCAGCCGCCCGAGGCTCTGCGCTCCAGAGTGGACAGATTCTTCGATCCCCTGCCGTTCTGGTTTCCTCCCCTGGAGCATCAGTTCACGGATCTGGAGCGCTATCCGCTCGCCGCAATCACGCAGCGGCCCATGGCGATGTACCACTCCTGGGACTCGCAGAACGCGTGGCTGCGCCAGATCCACGCGCACAACTATCTTTTTATCAACCCCGCGACGGCCATTGCCCAGAGAATCGCGGATGGATCCTGGCTTCGGGTCGAATCGCCGTGGGGCAGCGTGCGCTGCATGGCGCGCCACAGCGAGGCGCTCGAGCCCGGCACCGTGTGGACGTGGAACGCCATCGGCAAGCACGAAGGCGCCTGGGCGCTCGCGCCGGACGCGAACGAGTTCACGCGCGGCTTCATCCTCAACTCGCTGATCAGCGACGAGCTGCCGGGCGGGATTTCGAACTCCGACCCAGTCACCGGGCAGGCCGGCTGGTACGACGTGCGCGTGAGGATCGCCCCGGCATGAGCAAGCAGCTCGCCCTGGTGATCGACCTGAACGTCTGCGTGGGATGCCACGCCTGCGTGACCAGCTGCAAGGAGTGGAACACGCAAGGATCGGCGGGCCCGCTCACGGATCAGAACCCCTACGGCGCCGATCCCTCGGGCACGTTCTTCAACCGCGTGCAGACCTTCGAGGTGGGCGAGTTTCCTCGGACGGAGACGGTGCATTTCCCCAAGTCGTGCCTGCACTGCGAGGACCCGCCCTGCGTGCCGGTCTGCCCGACCGGCGCGAGCTACAAGCGCGCCGAGGACGGCATCGTACTCGTCGACTACGACAAGTGCATCGGTTGCAAGTACTGCTCGTGGGCCTGCCCGTACGGCGCGCGCGAGCTCGACGGCGAGCAGAAGGTGATGAAGAAGTGCACGCTGTGCGTGGACCGAATCTACGACCAGGCGCTGCCCCCCGCGGAGCGCAAGCCGGCCTGCGTGCTTGCTTGCCCCACGAGCGCACGCATCTTCGGCGACATCCACGATCCGGCGTCCGAGGCTTCGCGCGCGATTCGCGAGCAGGGCGGCTACGCGCTCATGCCCGAGTGGGGTACGCAGCCGGCCAACCACTACCTGCCGCGACGCAAGACGGCGAAGCAGATCCATCCGGACGAGCTCGAGCGCCACGACAACCCGCTCAAGGTCGACGGCAAGCTGCCGCGCCCGGCTACGGGCGAGCCGGCGCTCGACGACGTGACGAGCTGGTAATGAAGCCCGCCTGGTCGGTGATCCTGCTCACCACGCTCATCGGCGCCGCGCAGGGGCTTTTTCTCGCGGGATTCCTTTCCGGCGGCCCGAGACTGTTTGCGCTGATTGCGCTGGCGCTCGCAGCGGCCGGACTGGCTGCGTCGTTCTTCCACCTGGGCCGCCCGGAGCGCGCCTGGCGCAGCGCCGCGATGTGGCGCACCTCCTGGCTCTCGCGGGAAGTGATCGTGCTGCCCGCGTTCATGGCGGCGGTCGCGGCCTGGGCAGTCTTTCCCGAGCCATGGATCGGCTGGATCGGTGTGGCGCTGGCGATCGCGCTCTTCGTCTGCACCGGGATGATCTACGCCTGCCTGAAGTTCCTGCAGGAATGGCACACGCCGCTCACGGTCGTGAACTACACCGCGCTCGGCATCGCGTCGGGAACGACGCTCGCGGCAGTGCTGATGCCTTCGTTCATCCCGGCGGCGCTCGCCGCAGGCGCGCTCGCCTGGGCCCTGAGGCTCGCCTCACTCGCCCGCAACGCCCGCCTGCGGCCGAAGTCGACGCTTGCCACCGCCATCGGCGTGAAGCACCCGCGCATCCGCCAGATCGCGCAGGGCGCGATGGGCGGCTCGTTCAATACGCGCGAGTTCTTCCACGGCCGGCCGCGCGAAGTGGTGCTCGCGGCGCGCTGGGCGCTGGTCGCGCTGGTGTTTCCGGCTCCTGCGCTGCTCCTCCTCCTCGGACAACCGGCCGCCGCCTTCCTCGCCCAGTACGCGGGGCTGATTGCCGAGCGCTGGTATTTCTTCGCCGACGCGCGGCACCCGCAGAACCTCTACTATCAGGCGATCGCATGAGCCGAACAGGCGATTCCGTAGCGATCGAGCTCTGGCACGCCACGCACTCCACCTGCTCGCAGAAGGTGCGCCTGTGCCTCGCCGAGAAGGGCCTCGCCTGGCAGAGCCATCTCGTGGACCTGCGGCGCTTCCAGCACCTCGAGCCTGGGTTTCTGGCCCTGAACCCGGCGGCGGTGGTGCCGGTCCTAAGGGAAAGGGGACAGGTGATCCGCGAGTCGATGGTCATCAACGAGTACCTGGATGATGCGTACCCCGAGCCGCGCCTGCGGCCGCGCTCGCCGCTCGAGCGCGCGCGCATGCGCGAGTGGACGCTCTATATCGCCGAGGAGCCGACTTGGGCGGTGAAGGTGCCGTCGTTCCAGAAGAACATCCGCCCGGAGCTTGCCGACCGCTATACGGACGAGGAGATCCGCGCCATCGCCGCGAAGATGCCGAACCGCGAGACCGCCTCGCGTTGGGTCAAGGCGGTGAAGGAGGGGTTTTCGATGGCGGAGATCCAGGCGTCGCTCGACCGGCTTGCGGGCACGCTCGATCGCATGGAGGCGGCGCTGGCCGACGGGCCGTGGCTGGCCGGCGAAGAATACTCGCTCGCCGACGTCGACATGGCGCCCTTCGTGCACCGCATCGCCGCGCTCGACGCAAAGATGCTCGCGCCCCGCGCGCGGGTAACGGACTGGTACGCGCGCATGCGCGCGCGCCCGGGATTCAACACCGCAATGAATTGGAGGCCTTCATGAAATATGCATTCGGCAAGACCGTTTCCCTGGGCTACGAGCAGGCGATCGAGGCAGTGACGCAGGCGCTCGCGAAGGAGGGCTTCGGCGTGCTGACCGAGATCGACGTGGCGGCGACGCTGAAGAAGAAGCTCAACCTCGACCGGCCGCCCTACAAGATCCTCGGCGCGTGCAACCCGCAGTTCGCCGCCAAGGCGCTCGAGGCCGAGCCGCAGATTGGGGCGCTCCTGCCCTGCAACGTTGTCGTCCGACAGGACGCCGCGGGCAAGACGATGGTCGAGTTCATGGATCCGAACGCGGTGCTGCAGCTCGTCGGCCGTCCGGAGATCGCGACGATCGCCGGGGAAGTGCGCTCGAGGCTCGAGCGGGTCATGGCTTCCCTCTAGGAGCCTTCCATGGCCGACCCGCACCCGATCGTCACCTACTCGAAAGCGGCCAAGTTCGAGGACGTACGCGACGACCTCAAGCTCGCGATCGAGGGCAGGGGCCTCGTGATCGACTATGAGTCCTTCGTGAACCGCATGCTCGAGCGCACCGGCAAGGACGTCGGCTCCTCGCGCAAGCTCTACGCCGACGCGCAGGCCTTCGTCTTCTGCAGCGCCGCGCTCTCGCGCAAGACCATGGAGGCCGATCCGGCGAACATCTCGCTGTGCCCCTATACCATCGTGGTGTACGAGGCGGCTGGCAAGCCCGGCACGGTGCACGTCTCCTACAAGCGGCCCTGGCGCCCCGACGGCTCCGCCGCCTCCAGGGCGTCGCTCAAGGAAGTCGAGGCGCTCCTCGACGGCATCGCGCGCGAAGCGCTTGAATGAAGTGACGCGATCGTCGAAGACCTCGGGCTCGGCAGCTGAGCGGTCCTAGGGACGCACGTACGACCAGCCTTCCCGCTGGCGGTTCATGATGTGAATGACGCCGCCGGGGACGACCTTCACGCCGCCGGCGAGGTCGGCCTCAGTGACTTTAGACTTTGCCATCGTCGTGGCGCAGGCGAGCAACGCGACGTTGCTGTCCATCGCCCCATTGAGGCGCGGAGCGACCTTCGATTCCGCAAGGAGCATCCCAAGCCCCGGCCCATAGGCGACGATCTCGACATCCACCTTGTCCTTGCCAAGCGCCTGCTGGATATTCTCGGCATTGTTCAGCGCGAGGTTCCACTTCGCCGGATCGGCGTCGCTCACCTGTAACACGACCTTCTGGCGCTCCTGCTGCGCCATGGGCAACTGGGAGCAGCCCGTGGTGACGGCCACGAGTAGGGCAGCGAGTATCACGATCGGCTTCATGAGGTTCCTCCCCTGGAAAGCCAGATCATGGCAAGCTCGAGGGCTGATCCGCAGCCGATCTTTTTGATCGGTGGATCAGTCCGGCCTATGGTCGAGCAGTGAGCAGCTCGGCGGCTTCGGCGTGCCGGACGAAGCCTAGTAGCGCCAGCCGTAGGCGATGCCCAGCGCGTCCTGATCCATGCGCAGGTTTGCCTCGCCGCCGCCGAACGCGGGAGGAATCGAGCCGGAGCCGTTGACCGTTTTCTCGAACGCGTGCATGTACGCGACGCTGAGCTCGCTCGCCTCGGAGAGCCGCCAGGTTGCGCCGAGCGTGAGGTGATCCTCCACTACGCCGGGGGCGAGAATGTTGATCAACGTCTGGCTTTGCGGAATCGGCTGCTTGAGTGTGACGAATCCGCCGCGCAGGGTGAGGGTTGAATTGACCTCGTAGGCAAGGCCGATCTTGTAAACCGTGGTGTTTTGCCACCCGAACCCCGCGCCGTCGGGGCCGCCAAGCTGGCAGCCGGTGAAAAGGCAGTCGATGGGATTGCCGACCGCCGGGATGTCGCCGTAGTTGATGCGCTGGATGTCGGCGGCGATGGTGAGCTTGGGCGTCGCCTTCACCGCGATTCCGATGCCGTAGTTTTCCGGGACGTCGAACTCGCCCGCGTTGGCGAAGAGGCCCCGGTAGTCGTCGAAGTTGCTCATGCGCGTCTTCGTCTGATAGGTGGCGCCCAGCGTCACGGTGCTGGAGATCTGCCCGGTCCAGCCCACCCGCACGCCGAGGCCGGTGGACTCGTCGTGGCCCTTGTCGGTGAAGTTGGCCGGATCGGAGGAGAAGCCGGCGAAAGGCTGCAAGCCCCGAGCCTCGAAGCGCTGGTAGGCGAGATTCAGCGAGGCCCCGAAGGCGTGATTACCCGTCTTCCATGCCACGGTGGGGGCCACGAAAAGTTGCATCAGGTCCACCCCCGCGGGACTGCTTCCGCCGAAGGCCGCGAAGGGGCTCTGGTCGTAGGTGGTATTCATCCCGCCGTTGGCGAACACCGAGACCCCGAGGGAGAGGCTGGGACTCAGCACATGGTTGTAGCCAAACTCGGGGATAAGAAAGCTCTTGGTGCCGCTGCCGTCGTAGCTGCCGTTCAGCCCGAAGCCGTTGCCGACAATCTCTGCGCCGCGGTCGGGGGCGAACCAGTCGACCCCCAGATCAACGCGATTGCCGACCCAAGCCATGCCGGCGGGATTGGTGGCTGCGGCGAGCGCGTCCTGCGGCAGCGCGATGGCCACGCCGCCCATCGACTTGGCCTTGATGCCGTAGCCGTGCTGGAAATAACCGGTCGTGGCGTGCGCCGCGAGCGGCGCGATAGCCGCCGCAATGGCGGCGACGAGCAGCGAGTTCTTCACCTTCCCTCCCCCCTTGAAAGAACTTCTTATATGAACAGGCTCACGTCCGCGTCGCGCGCCATCGGCAGGAAGGTCGCCGCGCCGCAGTACTCCTTCACTTCCGTAATGAAATCGTCGCGACCGAAGCCGAAGAGATCGACCGTCATCTGGCAGCCGATCAGCTTCACGCCGCCCTCGATGCACGCCGCACGCAGCTCCTCGACGCCGGCTACGCCCTTGTTGTGGATCGTCTGCTTCATGAGCGCGGTGGCGAGCGACTCGAAGCCCGGCACGATGCCTTGTACCGCGTTCGGAATGTTCCAGTTGATGTGCTTGAACCACTCCGGGCCGAAAGGCATCTTCATGGGCATGCCTGGGTTGCCGAGCGGGCTCACTTTCAGCTGGCTCAGGTCCTTCTTCAGCAGGTTCAGCCCGTAGAAAGTGAAGAACACCGAGACGTTCCAGCCGAGCGCGGCCGCGGTGCTCGAAAGGATGAAGGGCGGATACGCCCAGTCGAGCGTTCCCTTTGTCGCGATGATGGTCATGGACGGCGTCTGCTTCTCGCGAAGCTCGGCGAGCTTCTTCGGCAGCAGCGCGTCGAGGCGCTCGCTGATCAGGCGGTCGATGCTGGCGTTGTCGATCTGGGCGGACATGGAAAACCTCCGGTGACTGTAATACTGCGTGGGAGTATCGATGATCAGATTACTCTATGTGAGCATCTCGATTCCTTCATGCTGCGGCGCAGCGGCTCATAGGGGCTAGCGAGGCACATACCCCGCAGTGTATATTGCCGCCCGTTGCACGACAGCGGAGGACGGCGGTGACCGACCCGAAGATGCACGACCCGGAAGCGAAAAAGGCCATGGATGCGCGGCTCGCGCGTATCGAGGGGCAGGTGCGCGCGGTGCGGCGCATGATCGGCGAGGACGAGGCCTGCGAGAGCATCGCGCAGCAGCTTTCCGCGGCGCGCCGCGCGCTCGACCGGGCGTTCTACGAGATGGTCTCCTGCATGATCCGCGAGCAGCCGGGCGGGGCGGCCAGGGTCGCCGACCTGCTCACGCGATTTGGATAGACTGACGCTTTGGAGGGAAGGCTCACCATGAATTTCGACAGGGAACTCGACGCGCGGGGCCTCAACTGCCCCCTACCCATCCTGCGGGCGAAGAAGGCGCTTACCGACATGCAGTCGGGGCAGGTGCTGAAGATCATCGCCACCGACCCGGGCTCGGTGAAGGACTTCCAGGCCTTCTCCAAGCAGACGGGCAACGAGCTGCTGTCGCAGGCCGAGGCGGACAGGGAGTTCACCTTCTTCCTGAAGCGCAAGTAGCGCTTCGGAGGGGCTAGGCGACGCTGCCGAAGCCCCTGTCGGTGGCGCCCGCCGGCGCCCTGAGGCCGGCGATGCGGCAGCCTTGCGCCACCGGCCCGCCGGGAAAAAGCCGATAGAGGTGGCGGATGCCTCCGAGGCGATGGAACTTCTCGTCCAGCGCATCGTGAAGCTCGCGCAGGTGGATGGCGGTCGGCTCGTGCCGCGCGAAGTACTCCTGCAGCGCGCGCAGCGCCGCCCAGTGCTCCTCGCCGAGCTCGAGCGCCTCCTGCTGGGCGGTCTCCAGCGCACGCGCGCGCGTCCAGCCCTCCGGGGCATGTGGAAACGCCGGGTCCGGCGCAGCGGCGTTGCCGCCCGCCCGGATTTCGTCGATCAGGCTCATGGTGTCCTCAGCGCTTGCGGATATGGAACTCGTACTCGCCCGGCGCGCGCTCGCGCGCATCGGCGAGCTCCAGACCGGTCGCCTTGACCCAGCTGCGCACGTCGGAGCGGATGCCGGGGCAGTCGCTCACCAGCTGCAGCACCTCGCCCGCCTGCATGCGCTTGAGCAGCGTCTTCGCCTCGAGCACCGGGCCCGGGCAGGTCGCGCCGCGCGCGTCGAGCACGGCGTTGGGCGAGACGCGCCGGCCCCCGCCTTTGCGGATGTAGTACGCCGTGGCGCCTTTCGCGCGCTTCTCGGCCTTGAGGATCTCGACGTCGGCGTACTTCGGCCACGAGTAGAGGTCGTCGCGCGTCGCCGAGCAGTCGGAGATGAGCAGGAGCACCTCCCCGGGGAGCAGTCCGTCGAGTACGCGGCGGGCGCCGAGCATCGGTCCGGGGCAGGCCGCACCCTTCATGTCGAGCGTGACGTGCGCTTTGAGTTTTGCGGTTCTAGCCATGCCGGGAACGTGGCGTGCGATGCTAGAGTCAGTATATACGCGTCGTGATGCTGCGCAATCTTCCCGAGCTCGCTGAAACCGTGCAGCGCAACTGCGATATCTCCGACGCGCGCTATGCGGGCGACTACGGCATGTGCACGTTCCTGCTCAAGATGCGCGAGTACTACCGCTGGGAGCACGAGCTGCCGCTCACGCGCCCGCTGCCCAGGGCCGAAGTCGGTGACTGGCTGAGTGCGCGCGAGGCACAGTGGCGGGCGATCGAAGACGAGGAGTTCCGGCCGCTGCCGATTGGCGGCGGCGCGCTTGAGCCCCTCGCCGCCGACGCCGCCAACCGCGAGCTGCTGCCCCGCGGACTGGTGTACAGCGCAGGCTACGCGCGCTTCGGCAAGCCGGTGTTCTTCCTCGGCGCGCTGCTGCGGGTCGAGGAGCGCGAGGGCTGCCGGGTGATCATTTCGTCCTGCGAGTACGCGCGCGAGCTCGCCGCGCCGCCGGCGATGCTGCAGGGGCGCACCATCTACGTGCGCCTGGAGTCGGTGCGCCGCTACCTCTGGGAGAAGATCGAGGAGTCGCAGTGGCGAAAGGCGGACAACCGCATGGCGCGCGCGCTCGCGGGCTATGACTTCGTCGCCGACCCCGAGGGTGCGCTCGCGCGCATGGCCGAGAACGAGACCGAGAGCATGATCCTGCACGAGCTGGGCGAGGCGCGCGCCGGCGAGCTGCTGGGCGGCGCGTGGCAGGACATGATTGCCGCGGTGGCGCGCACGGGCGCCGAGACACAGGCGCGCGCGGTGCGCGACCTGCTCGCCGACTGCCTGTCGACGCTGCCCGCCCTTGTCGAGCGTGGGAACTTCCCCGCGCTGCATTTCCACTTCGCCACCTTCGACGCGCCGCGCCGCGAGCGTTTCCCGCAGGCGCTGGTCGCATACGATGAGTTTCTGCGCAGCGGCTCGCTGGCGTCGCTCGCGCGCGTCGCGCGCGAGGGCGCGGAGCGCTTCCTCGCCGAGGCTCGCTCGCTGCTTTAGGGAGACTGCGGCGTCGGCTCTACCGTCTGCTCGACGAGCTTCTTTACCAGGCGCACCATCTCGGGCGCCTCGACGTCCATCATCTGCTCGATCACCCAGCGGTTGTCGCCCTCGGCCATCACCTCGGCGACGCGCGAGGCGAAGTAGCGCAGGCAGGCGTAGCTCGGCTCGCCGTCCTTGTACTCGAGCTCGGCGTACTCGCCGAAGCGCGCGTTCATCGCGTCGATGAAGGGCTTGCGGTACTCGCCCGGCCCGAAGAGATCCATCTGGTTGTTCTCCATGGTCGACGCGAGATGGCGCACCAGCTCGGCGACGAGCAACGCGCGGTCGGCCTCGGCGAGCCGCCCGTACACGGTGCGGTCGACGAGCTGCACGAGGAAGGCGATGAACTCGGTGAGCACGTCGGTCACCAGGCGATCGGAGCCGAAGCGAAAGCCGTCCTTCTCCAGGTGCTTGAAGAACTCCACGGCGAGCTTCCAGACGTTTGCGCCGATCACGCCGGCCCGGTCGGCGAGGCTGCGCGGGCCCTTCTTGCGCCAGCGCGTCTTGATGAGCCGGATCGACGGGCGGCTGCTGAGGATCGCCATGTCGCGGATAATAGCGGCGGGGTTACGACATGTCAGGGCCGGATATGGAGCTGGCGAGCGGCATCGCCGCCTTCGAGGCGAAGGAGTTCGCGCGTGCGATGCAGCTGCTCCTCCCGCTCGCCGAGCGCGGCGAGCCGCGGGCGCAGTACCGCGTGGCGGTGATGGCGCAGGTCGGCCTCGGCGTGGTGAAGAACTGCGCCAACGCGGTGAAGTGGATGCGCGCCGCCGCCGAGCAGGGCTACTCGCTCGCCCAGCACGGCATGGGCTTCATGTATTTCCAGGGCGAATGCACCAAGGCGGATCCCGCCGAGGCGGCGAAGTGGTTTCGCCTCGCCGCGGAGCAGGGGCTCGCGGGCTCGCAGGCGATGCTGGCGACGATGTACGAAAAAGGCGTCGGTGTGGCGCAGGACGCGGCGCAGGCCGCCGAGTGGCGCGCGCGCGCCGAGAAGGACGCGGGCGCTACTTCCTGATCCAGGCGTCGAAGCCGCCGGCGTTCTTCTCCCTGCCGTGGGCGTAGCCCGCCTCGTAGGCATCGCTCACGCGCTGCTCCTCGCGCTTCGGGTTGTGCAGAAAGCCCGAGGCCCAGCCGTTGATGTACTCGGGATCGACGCCCTGCTTTTCCATCCGGTCGATGGTTTCGTAGTAAAGCTTGTCCATCCGCATATGGTAATAAATCGCGCATGCGATTCAAGGTGATCGTGGGGGAGCAGGTCTACGCCGTGGAGGTGCCCGACGAACTCCTCGGCGAGGCGCGGGCCTTCCACGACAAGCTGGATCGCGACATGGACCGCGGCTGGCAGATGAGCCGCGAGTTCGTCGCGCAGCCGGATCGCCTGCAGCGCTGCCAGATCGTCGCCGACAAGCTGCTCACCAGCCTCTTGCAGGATAACCAGGCAACAGCAATGCTTATGGCCTCATACATCGCGCTGCGCATGCCGGGCGCGATCGGCGTGGACATCGACGCCGAGGGCGAGATGCAGAATACCGAAGTGCTCTACGCCTAGATGGCGACGTTCGCCGGCACGCGCATCCGCGAGCTGAAGCCGCTCAGCTTCATCTACGAGCTGCCGCGGGCGCTCCCGTCCGACGTGTGCCGCGAGGCGATCCGTCGTTTCGAGGCGAGCCCGGGAGAGCAGGTCGCCGGGCGCATCGGCGCCGCGGTCGAGGAGGCGCCGCAGGTCAAGCGCTCCACCGACCTGCACATCAGCGGCCGCGAGGGCTGGCGCGACATCGATCAGACACTCTCGCGCCAGCTCGCCGCCGCGGTGAACGCCTTCGGGCTCGAGTTTCCGTTCTTCGCCGCCAATTCCTTCAAGGACCTCGGCTACAACCTGCAGCGCACGCTGCCGGGGGAGTACTACCATTGGCACGTGGATGCCGGGCCGGGCGAGTTCAGCCAGCGCCAGCTGGTGGCGATCTGGTACCTGAACGACGTGCCGGGGCCGGGTGGCGAGACCGAGTTCCCGCTGCAGGGCGTCTCGCTGCGGCCCGAGGAGGGCAAGCTCGTGCTCTTCCCGCCGTTCTGGACGCACGTGCATCGCGGCGCCACGCTGCAGCAGGGCGTCAAGTACATCGCCACCACCTGGGTGTGCTTCGCCTGAAACCCCATGCTGCTCACCATTCCCGACCTCCTGAAGCCTGATGAAGTGGCACTCGCGCGCTCATGGCTCGCGGGCGCGCGCTTCGTGGACGGCAAAGCCTCGGCGGGCGCGGCGGCGCGGCGTGTGAAGCACAACCTGGAGGCCGAGCGCGGCGCCGCCGGGCTCGAGCGGCTCGACGAGATGGTGATGGGCAACCTTTCGCGCCACCCGGCATACCGTGGCGGCGCACTGCCGTTGCACGCCGCGACGCCCCTGTACATCCGCTACGCGCCGGGCATGGAATACGGCGAGCACCTCGACGATCCGATCATGGGCGTGGGAGGCGTGATGTACCGCTCCGACGTCGCCGTGACGGTTTTTCTCAGCGCGCCCGAGGAGTACGATGGCGGCGAGCTGGTAATCCGAGGTGCGCAGGGCGAGCAAAGGATCAAGCTGCCGGCCGGCGACGCGGTGCTCTACCCGGCGGGCACGCTTCACCACGTAAGCCCGGTGACGCGCGGCGAGCGTCTGGTGGCGGTGACCTGGGTACAGAGCGTGGTGCGCGACCCGGCGCGGCGCGAGCTGCTCTACGGCTTGAACACGGCGCGCGAGAAGCTGCTGCAAAGCGCGCCGGGCGCCGAGGAGACCGCGCAAGTGAACGCCGCCTATATGAACCTGATTCGCATGTGGTCCGACCTGTGAGCGAGACGGAGCTGTCGAAAGAGGAGCGAATCCTGCGGGCGATGAAGCTGACGCTCGCCGGCGTCATCCGCGACACCGCCACCCCGCACGGCATGCGCCACCCGCTCTCGGACGCGACCATCGAGGACCTGCGCCAGTGCCTGGCGCTGATCAGCGCGCGCGAGCGCGAGCTCGCGCAAGCCGCCGGCCGCGACCCGAGCGCGCGCCCGCGCTATGCCGACGACAATGGCTGAGAGCGCCTGCAGCGAGCTCGAGCCCTACGCGCTGCGCGTGCTCGGCGACAGCATGGAGCCGGAGTTCCCCGAGGGCTGCATCGTCATCGTCGACCCCGGCCACGTCGCAAGACACGGCTCGTTCGTGATCGTCGAGTACGCCGGCGACATCTTCTTCCGCAAGCTGGTGGTGGACGGCGAGCGCCGCTTCCTCGAGCCGCTCAACCCCAAGTACGGCGGCTTCGAGCTCATCCCGCCCTACACGATCCGCGGCGGCGTCGTGCAGCGCGCCGGCCGGCGCCGCTCGCAGCGCAAGCACTACGCCTGAGAATGCCGGCGTCAACCCAACGGAGGCCGTATGTTTGATCGAGACCGGTTCATCGCCGATTGCCGCGCGGCCCTCGCGGCCGATTCGTCTCATAAGTCGGTGCGGGAAGTCGTTGCCCGTGCCGTCAGCGATCCTGCGGCGGTCTTGAAGGAACTGGGAGCGCCGACCAAGGCCGAAGTCCAGAAGATTTTCCACTCGAACGAGCTCACGATCCTCAATGTCGTCTGGGCCCCGTACATGACGATCATGCCGCACAATCATCGCATGTGGGCCGTCATCGGGGTCTATACCGGCCGCGAGGACAACATCTTCTGGCGCCGGGTCCCGCACAGCGAGGGCGGCAAGGTGGAGGCCGCGGGTGCCAAGGCGCTTTGCGCGAAGGACGCCGAGCCGCTCGGGAGGGACATCATTCATTCCGTCACCAATCCGATCCCTCGCCTCACCGGCGCCATACACGTCTATGGCGGAGACTTCTTCGGCATCGCGCGCAGCGAGTGGGAGCCGGAAAGCCTGACCGAGCGCGCCTACGACGTGCAGAAGAACATGCGCCTTTTCGAAGACGCAAACGCGAGGTAGGCGGCAGTTGTTTGCTAATGCACGATAGCGACTGACAACGAAAACACCTGCAAAGGAGGGTGCTATGGAGCTCGCACGAGGATTGATCGCCGCACTGGTTGCTGCACCGATTCTTTTCGTCCAGGGCGAAGTGGCGACGGCCGCGGACCCTAAAGTGATCGCCACGAAGCCCCAGCAAGTAGGGAACGGCTGGGCCCGCGCCTATGTCGCGCTGGATGCGAACGGAGATCCGCTCGCGCTGGGGGTGAGCCTGGACAAGGATGCGTTGGCGGGGCTACCCCGAGAACCGAATGGTACGAGCCGATGCTTCGACAAGAACGGCAACGGGAAGATGGACGAGCACGAATGTCTCGGAGATTATGCGTTCATCTTTGCGCTGCCCGAAGGGGATGCGGCGAAGGCAGTTGCGCCGTTCAGATGGGTGAGCCTCAACTGGAATCCGCACGGGCACATCGCTCCGGCCCCGCCGCCGTGGGCCGCGCCTCACTTCGACTTCCACTTCTACATCGACGAGCGAGAAGCGGTGAGGAAGATCCGGACCGGCACCTGCGGGGAATTGATCGATTGCGACGACTTCAAGAAGGCGACCAAGGCGGTCCCGGCGAAGTATATCCATCGTGACCACATCGACGTCGGCGCCGCAGTGCCCGACATGGGCAATCATCTGATCAATTCCAAGGCCCCGGAGCTAGCGAAGAACGGCCCGCCGTTCACGCATACGTTCATCTTCGGCGCCTATGATGGCCGCATCACCTTCCTGGAGCCGATGATCACCCACGCCTATCTCGTCGGCAATCCCAACATGTGCGCCAACATCAAGCAGCCGGAAGCATGGGAGGTCGCCGGCCTGTATCCAACCAAGTACTGCGTCCGTTACCTGGACCGGGTCGGCAGGTATACGGTCTCGCTGGAGGCTTTTGTCCGGCATCCCGCGAAATAACAATTGCCATGCACCGCTTGTGTGCCGCCCCTGGCAGCCGCAAGCATGAATGATTCGCGCTCGCGCTCTCTGAAGGCGCTGACGCGGTGGTCACGCTTGACGGGACTCGCAGTGCGCCGCGGGATTGCAGGCAGGTGGGCCCACGTTGCGTGAATACCGCTTGCGGTCGGGACTCAGCCAACTTCGAGTACTTGACGAGCTGGAGCGAACCAAGAGCTCTCCCTCGCGTCGCTGCTCTTAATACCCGCCCTTGCGCATGCTCTCGGGCAGCCCGGCGATCTTGCCGGCCTGCTTGGAGGGGTTGCCGGGGAAGAGGGCGAAGAGCGTCTTGTTGTCGACCGGGCGGCCGGTCCACTTCTCCTGCATGGCCTTGAGGATGGCGCGGTTGTTGGGCTGCTCGCCGTTGTGCTCGAAATACGCTTCGCGCAGAAAGTCGATGACGTCCCAGTGGTCCTGGGTGAGCGCGAGACCGTCGGCTGCGGCGATGGCGGCGGCGACGTCCTTGTCCCACTCGTCCTGCGATACGAGGAAGCCGCTCTCCGTGGCTTCGAGGACTTTGCCGTTCACTTCGTAGCTCATGGTAGCCTCTGAACTCGGAAAAGAAAGCCATCTCTAACAATCATGTTCGATCCTATTACGCTGCCCTTCGGCGCGAAGATGCTGTTCAACACCGTCAAGCTCAAGCCGGGCGTGAAGTTCGAGGACGTCGAGCTCGCCGTGGGCGAGATGTGCAACGTCGTCAAGGAGACCTACGGAGGCGACAAGGGCGGCTTCCTCGCCGGCCAGGTGTTCAAGTTTTCCGGCTTCCTGTCCGACGAAGGCTCGCTCAACGCCTCGAAGGGAGCGGACGAGCACTACGTGATCGTGACCTACTGGCGCTCCTTCGAGGAGCACGAGCGCTCGCACGCCGACGCCACCTTCAAGAACAAGTTCGAGGCGCTTGCGAAGATGTGCTCCGAGACGAAGGAGCTCGGCTACGACATGCTCTGGCAGGGAGAGCCGGAAGGCCAAGGCTAGTCCCACGCCTCGCGCGCGCGCGCTTCGCCGCGCAGGTCACCCACGTCTTTGTGGGGGATGAAGACGCCGCAGCCCAGCTTGCGCGCCTCGCCCAGGCCCTGGCCCTGGAGGGCGAGCGACTGCGCGGGGGTGGCGACGGTCAGCATCAGGCTGCGCGTGCGGTAGGTCGCTCCGGGCGTGGCGAGCGTGACGTCGCGCCCGCAGAGCAGCGTGGAGACCTCGACCCGGAGCGCACGCAGTCCCTCGGTCGCGGCGGCGACGAATGCCGATTCGTCGGCTGCGTCGGCGAACATCACGCTGCGCGAGAAGAGCGACGCGATGCGCAGGAGCGGGCGCGCAGAGAGCCGCCCTACGTGCATGGAAGAGCCTGCGACCTCCAGCGTCCGGCCGGTGAGCGCCGCGGCATCCGCCAGGCGATGCCCGGGAAGCCGCAGCACGAGCCGGGTTCGCCGGGAAAGCCGCAGCTCGGCATCGCTGCCCTCGGGCCGCTGCCAGCCCGCGCCCGAGGCCGCCCCGTGCACGGTGTGCAGCCCGGCCTGCGGCTCCTCCGCGAACCATGGCAGCGCCGCCTGCACAGCCTGCGAGAGCGCGTAGGCGTGGTCGACCGGCAGGCTGCGGCACTCGATCGCAAACACCGCGTCCACGACCTCGTCCATGCTTCAATCCGCAGGCAGCGCGGCCTGCAGCTTCTCGCGGTCGAACCACCAGTCGTCCTGCACCAGCACGTCCACCACGTTGCGCAGGCGCAGCAGGAATTTCGCCGGGTCGGCGAGCTCCATGTCCTGGATCCAGCGGTTGAAGGCCTCCTGGCCGTCCACGCCGCTGTGGCGCCGTGCGACGGTCGCGAGCACCTGGTTGGCGTAGAGGAGCAGGTGCTCGCGCTGCGGCTCCCGCGCGCGCAGGTCGACGATGTAGTACGCGGCGATCGCCGCCACGGCGGCGCCGTCGGCGTCGGGCGGCGTCTCCTCCACCACGCGATGCAGCAGGGCGACGCTCAGCTCGGGATCCACCGGGAAGGTCACGGCGAGCCAAATGCCCTGGCCGAGCGCCGCGAGCGACTCCGCCTGCTCGGCGAGGAAGAGGACGTCGCAGCACTGCGCGGCGCCTTCCCAGGCCTGCTCGGCAAGGTAGAGGTCGAACGCTTCGCGCGCCGCCGCCCAGGTTTCCGGCCCCTTCTCCAGGCGTACGAGGGCGCGACCCAGCTGCAGCAGCAGGTCGGCGCGCCGCAGCGGCGCTGCGCCGCTCGAGAGCGCCTCGAGCTCCTCGCCAAGGTGCGCGACCAGCGCTTCGAGCTTCGCGGTCGATTCCTTCGCATCGGAGCTGTCGTCGGCGTTGCCGACCGACGGGTCTTCGCGGATGTACTTGAGCGCGATGTGCTTCATGCCGGCGCAATGCGGTCGAGATAGCGAGCGCGATAAACGAGCCGGCCCGCGCCCGGCGCGTCCGTGAAGGCGCTGCGATCGTGGAGCACGTTGTTGCATACCAGCCCCTGGCCGGGGGCAAGACGCAGCGTGAAGACGTAAGGCGCGGCCGACTCGAGGATTTCGTTGAGCCGCTGCATGGCGGCGCGCGTCTTTTCGTCGGCTCGCCATTCGATGCTGCGCGTGCGCGCCGTGTAGCGCATGTGCAGCGCGCCGCCGTCCTCGGAGAACACCGGGCCGCTCTGCGCGGGGCGCGACTCCATGCCTTCGCCGGTGTTGGGAGGGATGGTTAAGGCGTCAGGGGCCGAGAGCGCGCGCACGTGCTCGGGGTCGGCGTCGCGTAGCAGCAGCCAGGCGAGCTCGTGATCGAGCAGGCGGTTCTCGCCGCCCGAGGCCGCGGGGCGCACGCAGTGCAGGATGAAGGCGCGGATGCGCTGCGCCGGCGGGTTGTAGTAGCCGTCGGTGTGCCAGAGCAGGCGCCGGTTCGAGTACGGAATGTAGCCCCGCGCCGATTTCTCGGGTGCCGTCTCGAGCGAGCTGATGCCGTCCTCGTCGGCGAACGGGTTCGCTTGCAGGCGCGAAAGGCCCAGACGCGCGCCGATGCGGCGCACGATGTCCTTGTCGGCGGGATGCGCGAGGGGGCTCGAGTACACCGCCATGTTCGCGCGCGCGCAGATCTCGCGGAGCTTTGCGGCCTCGCTGTCGGACAGGTTGCGGGGATCGCGCACCTCCACGACCAGGTCCTCCGCGCGGTGCGGGTACGCGGCGAGCTTGCGCTCGCGCCAGCGCTGATAAGTATCCGGGCGAGTAAGAACGGCGCTCATGGCAGGGAGCAGAACGGTACCGCAAGGACTTGGCGCGCGACATCGTTCTCCAAGCGGGACTGATGGACGCATAAGACGGGCGGCTGGGCCGGCAAGCGCTTGAATGCATGCCTTTTCCCGGTTCGTCCTATCCCCAAAGGGAGGGGTATCCTGCGCCCGGAATATCCCTTCTTCGTTCGCAGGTACCGAGTAGGGGCGTCCTAGACTGCGCCAGCGAGTTCGCAATCCGTGGAGGAGAGCATGGCTGAAGCGCAGAAGCCGCCGAAGGACCCGTCGCGGCATAGCACCTTCCTGCCCAAGGAAAAGAAGTCCACGAAGCCGTTCCACCCGACGCCCATGCTCGACCAGCTCGAGAGCGGGCCCTGGCCGAGCTTCGTCACCGGGCTGAAGCGCCTGGCGCACGACAACAACATGATGGTCGACCTGCTCGGCCAGCTCGAGCACTCGTACAAGACGCGGCTGGGCTACTGGAAAGGCGGCACCGTCTCGGTGTTCGGCTACGGCGGCGGCATCATCCCGCGCTTCTCCGAAGTGGCGAGCATGTTCCCGGAATCGAAGGAATTCCACACGCTGCGCGTACAGCCGCCCGCCGGGAACCACTACACGACGAAGCTGCTGCGCCAGCTCTCCGGCTCCTGGAACAAGTGGGGCTCGGGCCTCATCGCCTTTCACGGGCAGACCGGCAACATCATGTTCATCGGCGCGAGCACTGAGAACACGCAGCACTTCTTCGACGAGATCAACGAGTACGGCTTCGATCTGGGCGGGGCGGGCCCCTGCGTGCGCACGGCGATGTCCTGCGTCGGCGCGGCGCGCTGCGAGCAGTCCTGCACCAACGAGCACCGCATCCACCGCACGCTCGTCAACAACTTCATCGACGACATGCACCGCCCGGCGCTGCCCTACAAGTTCAAGTTCAAGGTCTCGGGCTGCCCCAACGACTGCATGAACTCGATCCAGCGCGCCGACTTCGCCGTGATCGGCACCTGGCGCGATGACATGCAGGTCGACCAGAAAGGCGTCAAGGAGTACGTCGAGAGCCACGGGCGCAAGTACACGATCGACAACGTGATCACGCGCTGCCCGACCAAGGCGCTTTCGCTGAACGACGACGATACGCTGGAAGTCGACAACAAGAGCTGCGTGCGCTGCATGCACTGCATCAACGTCATCACCAAGGGGCTCAAGCCCGGCAAGGATCGCGGCGTCACCGTCCTGATCGGCGGCAAGCGCACGCTCAAGATCGGCGACACCATGGGCACGGTGATCGTGCCGTTCATGAAGATGGACACCGACGAGGACTTCGAGAAGCTGCGCAGTCTCGCGGCCACGGTGATCGACTTCTGGGCCGAGAACGGCCTGGAGCACGAGCGCTGCGGCGAGATGATCGAGCGCATCGGCCTCGCCAGCTTCCTCGAGGGCATCGGCGTCGAGGTGGACCCGAACATGATCGCCCACCCGCGCACCAGCTCCTACGTGCGCTTGGACGACTGGGACCAGGAGGCGCAGAAATGGGTTGAGAGGCAGAAGCAGGATCGAGCGCAGAAGGAGAAGGCGGCATGAGCCAGACTGTGCAGACCAAGCCGGTGGAAAAGAAGCAGATGCGCACGCCGATCGAGAGCGGCTGCCCCGACGGCATGCAGTACATGCATCCGCTGATGGTCAAGAACTTCGGCAACTGGAAGTACCACGACCGGCCGCGGCCGGGGGTGCTGCACCACGTGGCGCACTCGGGCGACGAGATCTGGACGGTGCGCGTGGGCACGCAGCGCCAGCTCGGGCCCTACGAAATCAACCTGCTCTGCGACATCGTCGACAAGTACGGCGAGGGGCACGTGCGCTTCACCATCCGCTCGAACCTCGAGGTGATGGTGTCGAAGTGGGAGAAGGTCGGGCCGCTCATCCAGGCCTTCAACGACGCGGGCTACCCGGTCGGCGGCACCGGCAACTCGGTGACCATGATCTCGCACACGCAGGGGTGGCTGCATTGCGACATCCCCGCCACCGACGCCGCCGGCGTGGTGAAGTCCCTGATGGACGAGCTGTACCCGGAGTTCATCAAGGAGGAGATGCCCAACCGCGTGCACATCACCACTTCCTGCTGCCAGATCAACTGCGGCGGCCAGGGCGACATCGCCATCAACATCCAGCACACCAAGCCGCCGAAGATCAACCACGACCTCGTGGCGAACGTCTGCGAGCGGCCTTCAGTGGTGGCGCGCTGCCCGGTGGCGGCGATCCGCCCGGCGATGGTGAACGGCAAGCCTTCGCTCGAGGTGGACGAGAAGAAGTGCATCTGCTGCGGCGCGTGCTATCCGCCGTGCCCGCCGATGCAGATCAATGACCCGCAGCACTCCAAGCTCGCCATCTGGGTGGGCGGCAAGAACTCCAACGCGCGCTCCAAGCCCATGTTCCAGAAGCTGGTGGCCGCGGGGCTGCCCAACAACCCGCCGCGCTGGCCCGAGGTGGCGGAGGTGGTGAAGAAGATCCTCTACACCTACAAGAAGGACGCGCGCCACTGGGAGCGCGTGGGCGACTGGGTGGAGAGGATCGGCTGGCCGCGGTTCTTCGAGCTGACGGGGCTGCCCTTCACCAAGTTCCATATCGACAACTGGCGCGGGGCGCGCAACAGCTTGAACGCGTCGACCCACATCCGCTTCTAGGGAATCCATGAAAAGGCGGCAACTCGTCGTTCCCGCGAAGGCGGGAACCCCGTTCTCCAAAAACTGGACCCCCGCCTTCGCGGGGGCGACTCAGGCCTTCCCTAGCGCATGAAGCTCGGTATTTTGGTGAACGAGGGGCCCTACACGCACCAGGCCTCGGACAGCGCCTACCAGTTCGCGAAAGCGGCGCTCGCCAAGGGGCACGAGATCTCGCGCGTGTTCTTCTATCACGACGGGGTGAACAACGGGACGCGCCTCACCGTGCCGCCGCAGGACGACCGCAACATCGTCAAGCGCTGGAGCGAGCTCGCCACCGAGCACAAGCTCGACCTCGTGGTGTGCATCGCCGCGGCGCAGCGCCGCGGCCTGATGGACAAGGCGGAGGCGAAGCGCCACGCCAAGGACGCCGACAACCTCGCGCCCGGCTTCCGCATCTCGGGCCTCGGGCAGCTGATCGAGGCCGGCATCGAGGCCGACCGACTGGTGGTGTTCGGTGACTGAGGAAGCGGGCGGCACGGTCAAGAAGTTCCTGTACGTGAACCGCAAGGCGCCGTACGGCACGATCTACGCGCTCGAATCGCTCGAGGTGGTGCTGATCGGCGCGGCCTTCGAGCAGGACGTGAGCCTCGCGTTCATCGACGACGGCGTCTACCAGCTCGCGAAGGGGCAGGACACGAAGGGCCTGGAAGTGAAGAACTTCTCGCCCGCCTTCCGCGCGCTCGAGGATTACGACGTGAACAAGCTCTACGTGGACGAGCAATCGCTGCGCGCGCGGGGCCTCTCCGCCGAGGACCTGCTGGTGCCGGTCGAGGTGGTGAGCGCCGAGCGCATGGCCGAGATCATGGAGAGCCAGGACGTGGTCCTGAGCTTCTGAGCATGCGCAAGATGCTGCATACGGTGAACAAGTCGCCCTTCGATCACGGCGCGCTTCAGGCCTGCCTGCGCTACGCGCGGCCCGGAAGCGCGGTGCTGCTGATCGAGGACGGCGTCTACGCGGCGGCGCGCGGCACCGCCGTGGCGGAGAGGATGCAGGAGGCCCTGAAGCACGTGCAGGTGTACGCGCTCAAGCCCGACGTCGAGGCGCGGGGCATGCAGAACCGGGTGATGGACGGCGTTCGCCTGGTGGACTACGGGGGGTTCGTGGACCTCGTGGTGGAGCACGACGCCGTGCAGTCCTGGCTTTGACACTAGAGGGAAGACACGACATGAGCATCGAAGTGAATGGTCAAACGTACGAAACCGACGAGGAAGGCTATCTCGCCAACCGCTCCGACTGGTCCGAGGACCTCGCCAAGGAGATGGCGCGCCTGGACAACTGCGAGCTCTCCGACGCCCACTGGGAAGTGATCAACTTCCTGCGCGAGTACTACGACGAGTACCAGATCGCCCCGGCGGTACGCGTGCTCACCAAGGCGATCGGCAAGAAGCTCGGGCCCGACAAGGGCAACAGCAAGTACCTGTACGAGCTCTACCCGTACGGCCCCGCCAAGCAGGCGTGCAAGTACGCGGGCCTGCCGAAGCCGACGGGCTGTGTCTAGGTAGAAAGCTTTGACCGCGTTGACCGTCCTGTACGCGGTTCTCTTCTACGCCGCGACGGCGGTGCTGGTCGGCGGCGTGGCGTACCGGGTGTGGCGCTACGCGCGCACGCCGCAGCCGCTCAAGATCCCGGTGCCGCCGGCGCCCACCACGCGCGGCGGCGTCGTGCTGCGCATGGCGACCGAGGTGACGCTCTTCCGGAGCCTGTACCGCTCCAACAAGTGGATCTGGCTCTTCGGCTGGACCTTCCACGTCGCGCTCGCGCTCGTGCTCGCGCGGCACCTGCGCTACTTCACCGAGCCGGTCTGGTCCTGGGTGGCGCTCATCCAGCCCTTCGGCGTGTACGCGGGCTTCGCCATGCTCGCCGGGCTGGCGGGCCTGTGGGCGCGGCGCTTCCTGGTCGACCGCGTGCGCTACATCAGCAGCCCGTCGGACCACCTGATGCTCGCGCTGCTCGTCGCCATTGCCGCGAGCGGGCTCGCCATGAAGTACGTGGCGCACACCGACATCGTGGCGCTGAAGGCCTTCTTCCTCGGGCTGATGGCTTTCGACTGGCGGCCGCTGCCGGCCGATCCGCCGCTGCTCATCCATCTCGCGCTGGTGGCGGCGCTGATGATCGTGTTCCCGGTGTCCAAGCTCCTGCACGCGCCGGGCGTGTTCTTCAGCCCTAGCTTCAACCAGGTGGACGACGCGCGCGAGCGGCGCCACGCGGCAGGCTGGTCGGCGCGCACGGGCTGACATGGCCGCCGCCTTCGAAACGCCGAAGCTCGGCGAGTACCCGGTGATCCCGCTGCTGCGCCAGGACGCCATGGCGCACAGCAAGCCGTTCGTTGCCAAGCCCGAGCACCAGGCGCCGCTCGGCTTTCCCGGCACGCTGGCGCCCGACTGGGAGAAGGTCGCCGTGACGCGCCTGGGCGAGCTCGTCCAGGAGTCGCGCGCGCTGCGCGTGTTCCTCGACTCCTGCGTGAAGTGCGGCGCCTGCACCGACAAGTGCCACTACTACCTCGGCACCGCGGACCCCAAGAACATGCCGGTGGCGCGCCAGGACCTGCTGCGCTCGGTGTACCGGCGCTACTACACCCTCCCGGGCAAGCTCTTCCCGAAGCTCGTCGGCGCGCGCGACATGACCAAGGACGTGCTCGACGAGTGGTACGCCTACTTCCACCAGTGCTCCCAGTGCCGGCGCTGCTCGGTGTTCTGCCCCTACGGCATCGACACCGCCGAGGTCTCGATGGCCGCGCGCGACATCATGGACAGCGTCGGCCTGGGGCAGAAGTACTCCAACGAGATCATCGGCAAGGTGCACAAGATCGGCAACAACCTGGGGCTGCCCGAGCCCGCGCTGCGCGACACGCTCGAGGGCCTGGAAGAGGACGTGAAGGAGGAGACCGGCGTCGACGTGCGCTTCCCGCTGGACGAGAAAGGCGCCGCGGTGCTGCTCATCACCCCGAGCGCCGACTTCTTCGCCGAGCCGCACATCGACGGCCTGATCGGCTACGCCAAGGTGTTCCACGCCGCGGGCATTTCCTGGACGCTCTCCTCGCACGCCTCGGAGGCGGCGAACTTCTCGCTCTTCATCGGCAACCACGACAACCTGCAGAAGGTGGCCGCGCGCATCCGCGAGGCGGCGCTCGAGCTCGGGGTAAGGCGCATCGTGGTGGGCGAGTGCGGCCACGCCTGGCGCGTCGCCTACAGCTTCTGGAACACGCTGATCGGCCCCTTCGACTTCCTCGACCCGCGCTACCCGGCGCCGCAGCACATCTGCGAGGTGACCTGGGACCTGATCCAGCGCGGGGCGCTCACGCTCGACAAGAGCGCGAACGACGACAAGGTGGTGACCTTCCACGACTCGTGCAACGTGGCGCGCGGCTCGCGCATGGGCGGGGTGCCGGGCGGCCAGTTCACCATCCCGCGCGATGTGATCCGCGCCTGCGTCAACAAGTTCGTCGACATGCCGCCCGAGACGATCGGCGAGGCCACGTTCTGCTGCGGCGGGGGCGGGGGGCTGCTCACCGACGACCTCGTCGAGCTGCGCGTGAAAGGCGCGCTGCCGCGCATGCAGGCGCTGCAGCAGGTGGTGGACGGCCAGGGCGTCAACTACCTCGCCGCCATCTGCGCCATCTGCAAGAGCCAGTTCACCAAGGTCCTGCCCTACTACAAGCACCCGATGGACATGATCGGCAGCGTGCACGGCCTCGTAGCGAAAGCGATCGTTCTCGGTCCCAAGCCTTAGAGGAACTCAAAAATGTCTGCACCCACCGCGAAACCCGAGGCAAAAACCGGCCACACGCTGCGCCGCTTCAAGGACGGCGACCACGAGTGGCGCTCGAACCAGGAGCGCATCTTCGCCGGCGACGAGTCCGACAAGTGCCCGACCTACGTGCACAAGACGCCGCCGTGCCAGGCGAGCTGCCCCTCGGGCGAGGACATCCGCGGCTGGCTCAACATCGTGCGCGGCGTGGAGAAGCCGCCCAAGGGCGTGGCGATGCAGGAGTACGCGTTCCGGCGCTCGACCGACGCCAACCCCTTTCCCTCCATGATGGGGCGCGTGTGCCCGGCGCCCTGCCAGACCGGGTGCAATCGCAACAAGGTCGAGGATTTCGTGGGCATCAACGCCGTCGAGCAGTACATCGGCGACCACGCGCTGAAGGAGGGCTACAAGTTCGAGGCCGGCCCCGACACCGGCAAGCGCGTCGCCATCGTCGGCGGCGGCCCGGCGGGCCTCTCGGCCGCGTACCAGCTGCGGCGCAAGGGCCACGCGGTGACGCTCTTCGACGATCACGCAGAGCTCGGCGGCATGGCGAAGTACGGCGTGCCGGGCTACCGGCTGCCGCGCACGCACCTCGACGGCGAGATCAACCGCATCATCGGCATGGGGGTCGAGGTCCGGGCCAATACGCGCGTCGGCAGGGATATTTCCCTGAAAGACCTGGAGACCGGCTTCGACGCGGTGCTGATCGCGATCGGCTGCAAGTCCGGCCGCCCGCTGCCGGTGCCGGGCGCGGACGCGCCCAACGTCATCAGCGGCGTCGCGTTCCTCGAGGCCTTCAACCAGGGGCGCCTCAAGGCGGTCGCCGGGCGCGTGGTCGTGGTTGGCGGCGGCGACACGTCGGTGGACGTGGTGTCGGTGGCGCGGCGCCTGGGCTACGTCGAGGACGTCGCGGAGACCGAGCGGCCCGAGAACGTGGTCATGGGCCACACGGCGCACGACGCCTCCAGGCTCGCCGCGCGCGAGGGCGCCGACGTGATGCTCACGTCGATGCAGCCCATAGAGCAGATGAACGCCGCGAAGCACGAGATCGAGGACGCGCAGCGCGAGGGCGTGAAGATCGAAGGCAACCTCCTGCCGAAGAAGGTAGTGGTCGACGAGAAAAGCGGCCGCGCGGTGGCGCTGCGCGTGATCGAGGTGCAGTGGGACAAGGGCAAGTTCACCGAGAAGCCCGGCACCGAGCGCGACCTCGAGGCCGACCTCGTCGTCGTGGCCATCGGCCAGGCGGGGGACCTCTCGGGCATGGACGAGCTCAACAACGGCAAGGGGTTCGTCGCCGCCGACAAGTACTACCAGCTGCCCAACCGCCCGGGCCTGTTCGCCTGCGGCGACATCATCCGCCCGCACCTGCTCACCACGGTGATCGGCCAGGGCTCGATCGCCGCCGACAGCATCGACCGCTACCTGAAGGGCGAGGAGTTCGCCAAGCGCCCGAAGGTGGACGTGCACCACTTCAACCTGCTGGAGAAGCTGCGCGAGGCGAAGCTCGAGCCGGCGAAGTTCGAGGCCTCGCCGGAGAACGGCCCGCGCCCGATCGACCAGGGGGTGCGCGGCACCTCGCTCGCGGGCAAGGCCGTGGGCGGCTTCGCCATCCACAACTACGAAGATCGCAGCGCCGCCGAGGTGTGCAAGTCGGACGAGCTCTTCCTCGGCCACTTCGCCTACCAGGAGCGCATCAAGCGCACCGAGATCGGGCCGGGCGCCGAGGAGGTGCTCGGGCACTTCGAGGAGCGCATGGTCGGGCTCACCGACAAGCAGGCGGTGGACGAAGCCAAGCGCTGCATGAGCTGCGGCATGTGCTTCGAGTGCGACAACTGCGTGATCTACTGCCCGCAGACCGCGGTGAAGCGCACGCCGAAGTCGGAGTCCACCATGGGCCGCTACGTCTACACCGACTACGACCTGTGCATCGGCTGCCACATCTGCGCCGACGTCTGCCCCACCGGCTACATCAAGATGGGGATGGGCGACCACTGATCGCCCGCCGATGACGCGGATTGCTGCAGGAATCCTTGCAGTGCTGCTTGCCATAGCGGGGTTTGCCGATACCGGCTCCCGGCAGACGGAGCGCGTCCCGCTCCCCGTCGTCAAGATCGAAAAGGGCGAAGCCTGTGTCGCGCCCGTCGAGGAGATGCGGCGCGAGCACATGAAGATGCTCTTCCACCAGCGCGACCGCACGATGCGCGAGGGCATCCGCGCCACGCGCTTCAGCCTGAAGGGCTGCGTCGACTGCCACGCCAGCAGCAAGACCGGCAGCGTGCTGGGCGAGGAGGGCTTCTGCTCGAGCTGCCACGCCTACGCCTCGGTGAAGATCGACTGCTTCGAATGTCATACGCCTTTGCGCGAGGACCGCGCCCGATGAACCCGGATCGCCGCCAGCTCCTGGGTTTCGCCGCGGCCGCGGTCCTCGCGCCTGGCTTGCGGCTGATCGAGCTGGCGCAGGCGCGCTCTCCCGAGGAGGCGGCCTCCACCCTCAAGCGCTGGGGGCTGCTGATCGACATCGAGAGCTGCTCCGATTGCGACGCCTGCGTCAGCGCCTGCCACGAGGAGAACGGCGTCAGCTCGCACGGGCGGCCAGCGACCGACGCGCAGTGGATTCGCAAGGTGAGCCTGCGCGACCGCGCCACCGGCCACGTGCAGACGCTGCCGCTCATGTGCCAGCACTGCGAGCACCCGCCGTGCGTGGACGTCTGCCCCACAGGCGCGTCCTTCAAGCGCGCCGACGGCATCGTGCTCGTCGACAAGCACACCTGCATCGGCTGCCGCTACTGCGTGATGGCCTGCCCGTTCGGCGCGCGCTCCTTCATCCACGAGCCGGTCACGGGCCAGAAGCCCGACGTGCCGCGCGGCAAGGGCACCGTCGAATCCTGCACGCTGTGCGTGCACCGCGTGGACCGGGGCGAGACCCCGGCCTGCGTGGAGGCATGCAGCCAGGCGATGGTGTTCGGCGATCTCGCCGATCCCTCCTCGGAGATCCGACGGCGCCTGAAAAGCGAGCCTTCGACTCAGCTGCGCGCCGATCTCGCCCTCAATACCGGCGTGCGCTACCAGAGGCTCTAGCCATGGCGAGCGTCCAGTACCGCGAGATCGAGGGCCGCAGCGGCGGCTTCTACTTGCTCCTCATCATCCTGGGAATCCTCATCGCGGCGGGGCTTGCGGCGGCCTGGGCGATGGAGCACCAGGGGCACGTCATCACCGGCATGACCAACCGCATCGTCTGGGGTACGCCGCACGTGTTCGCCGTGTTCCTCATCGTGGCGGCCTCGGGCGCGCTCAACGTCGCTTCGGTCGCCTCGGTGTTCGGGCGCGAGCTCTACAAGCCGCTCGCGCGCCTCTCGGGCCTGCTCGCCGTGGCGCTGCTCGCCGGCGGCCTCGCGGTACTGGTGCTCGACCTCGGGCGCCCGGACCGCCTGATCGTGGCGATGACGCACTACAACTTCAAGTCCATCTTCGCCTGGAACATCTTCCTCTACACCGGCTTCTTCGCCGTCGTGGCGCTCTACCTGTGGACGATGTTCGAGCGGCGCATGAACGGCTACACCGCGCGCGCGGGCGTGCTCGCCTTCCTGTGGCGGCTCGTGCTTACCACGGGCACGGGCTCGATCTTCGGCTTCCTGGTCGCGCGCGAGCCCTACGACAGCGCACTCCTCGCGCCGCTGTTCATCGTCATGTCGTTCGCATTCGGCACCGCGGCGTTCCTGCTGGTGCTGATGGCCGCCTGCCGCTGGAGCGGACGGCCGCTCGACGACGCGCTGCTCGCGCGCCTGGGGAATCTCCTGGGCATCTTCGTCGCCGCGGTGCTCTATTTCGTCGCGGTGCACCACCTCACCAACCTCTATATCGCGCGCCAGCTCGAGCTCGAGAAATTCCTCCTCGTCGAGGGCGGCATCTACACGGGGCTCTTCTGGGTCGGCCAGGTCCTCGTCGGCGGCGTGGTGCCGCTCGTGCTCGTCTTCGCGGTGCGCGCTCGCGGCGCGCTCGCCGCGGCCGCCGGGTGCGTGATCGCGGGCGGCCTCGCGCAGCTCTATGTGATCATCATCGGCGGGCAGGCGTATCCGCAGCAGATCTTCCCCGGGAAGGAGGTCTCGAGCAGCTTCTTCGACGGCGTGGCGGCGAGCTACGCCCCGAGCCTGCCCGAGGTGGCGCTCGGCCTGGGCGGCGTGGGCCTGGCGCTCGCCCTGACGCTCGTCGGGCTCAAGGTACTGCCGTTCCTGCCGACCAAGGTATGAACCGGCTCTTCGTCTCCGCCGCGCACAAGTCCTCGGGCAAGACGACGCTGTGCATCGGGCTTGCCGCGGCGCTGCGCGCGCGCGGGGAGACGGTGCAGCCCTTCAAGAAGGGGCCCGACTACATCGACCCGCTGTGGCTCGGGCTCGCCGCGGGACGCCCCTGCTACAACCTCGATCCTTACCTGAGCGGCGCCGATGAGCTGCGCGCCGAGTTCGCGCGCCGCATGCAGGGCGCCTCGCTCGGCCTCGTCGAGGGGAACAAGGGCCTCTACGATGGCCTCGCGCTCGACGGCAGCAACAGCAACGCCGCGCTCGCGGCGATGCTCGGCGCGCCGGTCGTGCTGGTGATCGACGCACGCGGCATGACGCGCGGCATCGCGCCGCTCATCCTCGGCTTCCAGGCCTTCGACCGGAATATCCGCATCGCGGGCGTCATCCTCAACCAGCTCGGCGGCGCGCGCCACGAGGCGAAGCTGCGCGCCGTGATTGCGCACTACACCGGCGTGCCGGTGCTGGGCGCGGTGCAGTACGACGAGGAGCTGACGATCGTCGAGCGCCATCTCGGGCTCGTGCCGAGCAACGAGGCCGACGCCGCACGCGCGCGCGTGGAGGGCATCGCCGCGCGCATCGCGGCCCAGGTGGACCTGGACGCGGTCCTCGCCGTCGCCCGTTCCGAAAATCAGGGACAGACCACGTCTTACGCGGCAGTCGATGAAAGGAAAACGCGATCTGTCCCTGATTTGCGGGGTACGCCGCTGCGTATCGGGATCGCCCGCGACTCGGCCTTCGGGTTCTACTACCCGGGTGACCTCGAGGCGCTGCGCGAGGCGGGCACCGAGCTCGTCGCCTTCGACACCCTGCGCGACAAGCGCCTGCCCCCGGTCGATGCGCTGTTCATCGGCGGGGGATTCCCCGAGACACACATGGACGCGCTTGCCGCGAATGCCCCGATGCGTGCCGCGGTGCGCGAGGCGATCGAGGCGGGGATGCCCGCCTACGCCGAATGCGGCGGCCTGATGTACCTCGCGCGCTCGATCGAATGGAACGGCCGGCGTGCCGAGATGGCGGGCGTGCTGCCCGCGGACATCGTCATGCACGCCCGCCCCGTGGGGCGCGGCTACGTGCACCTGCGCGAAACCGGCCGCGGGCCCTGGCCGGCGCGCGCGGCGACGCTCATCCGCGCGCACGAGTTCCACTACTCGAGCGTGCAGAACCTCGCGCCGGGGCTCGAGTTCGCCTACGACGTCGAGCGCGGCCACGGCATCGACGGCCGGCACGACGGGATCGTGTACAAGAACCTGCTTGCTTCCTACGCGCACCTGCGCGACGTCGCCGGCCATCATTGGGCCGCGCGCTTCGTGAACTTCGCTGTGACTGCGAGAACCCACGCGTGATGACGACATTCGACGAAGAAGGCTACCTGGTCGACCCCGCCGACTGGAACGAGAGCGTGGCCGAGGCGCTCGCCCGCAAGGAGGGCATCGCGCTCACGGAGGCGCACTGGACGGTGCTGCGCTTCATGCGCAAGTACTACGACGAGCACCACATCGCGCCCGACGCGCGCCACGTCATGAAGCACCTCGCCGAGTACCGGGGCCCGGAGAAGGCGGACCGCAACGATCTCTTCCGGCTCTTCCCCTACGGCTACGTGAAGCAGGCCTGCAAGATCGCCGGCATGCGCCGGCCGCGCGCCTGGAGCACCGGCTGATGATCACCGTCACGCCGCAGGCCGCCGAGCAGATCGCCAGGTCGGCCACGCAGTCCGGCGCCGGCGGCGCCTGCCTGCGGCTCGCCGCGCGGCTGGACGCGAAGGGCGTGATCGAGTACGGCATGGGCTTCGACGACAAGGCCGAGGGCGACGCGCAGTTCGAGAGCGCCGGCGTCAAGGTGCTGGTTTCCCCCGGCAGCGTCGAGCTCCTGACCGGCGCTACCCTGGACTACGTGGAGCTCAATCCTGGGGAGTGGCACTTCATCTTCATCAACCCGAACGACCCGTCGCACAAGGCGCCCAAGGAAGCTCGCTAGGGCGGGATTAATGCTCTGTTAATTCTCGGTGGCTAGCATTCGCGGCCATGTCGACGCAGCCGCGGCACTTCGAGACCGTGATCATCGGGACCGGGTTCTCAGGACTGCTGGCGGCCATCCGATTGCAGAGAAAGCGCTGCAACGACTTTGTTCTGCTGGAGCGAAGCGCCGAGCTGGGTGGAACCTGGCAGGCCAACTCCTATCCCGGCGCAGAGGTGGACGTTCCAACCAGTCTTTACTGCATCTCGTTCATACCCTATCCGTTCAGAAAATCCTTTGCCCCGCAAAGCGAATTGCTCGCCTACACGAACCATGTCATCGACCGGTTCGGCTTGCGAAAGCACGCGCGGACGAACCGGACGGTGACCCGGCTCGCTTTTGACGAGCGCGAGCGCCTGTGGCACGTGGAGACCGCGTCAGGCGAGAGGTATAGCGCCCGCTTCGTGATCGACACCAGCGGGGTGCTGGCGAACCCGCACGTTCCCGGAATCAAAGGCGCGGAAACGTTCAGGGGACCGATATTCCACTCCGGGCACTGGGATCACTCGGTCGCCCTTGAAGGAAAACGTGTCGGGGTGATCGGCTCGGGATGCTCGGCAGCGCAGATCGTTCCGGCCATTGCCGGCAAGGTATCCCGCTTGACCCTGTTCATGGGCAAGGCGCAGTGGATTCTCCCGCGCTCGGACCGGCATTACGGCGTCGTGGAGCGTTTCGTTCGAACGCTCCCGGGCATACGGCATCTCATCCGTCTGCTCGTCTTCGCTTTCTATGACATCAGGTTCATCGCCTTCCGTCGCTACCCGGGGACCTCGGGAATCAGCCGGCTCATGAAGGACCATTACCGGAGAAGGCTGAAGAAGCATCTGGACAAGTACATCAAGGACGACAAGTTGCGGCGGCACATGATGCCCGACTACGAGCTGGGCTGCCGGCGGGTCATCCCGACCAATACCTATCTCCCCGCGCTGTCCCGTGACAACGTCGATGTGGACATCAGCGGGATCGAATGCATCACGCCGCAGGGCATCAGGACAAAGGATGGCAAGGATATCCCCTTGGACGTCATCGTCTACGCCACGGGATACTTCGCGTACTCGGACATGAAGAGGGCGCTGACGTTTCAGGTCCATGGGCTGGGTGGCCGCAACCTCAACGGCGAATGGGAAAGGGAGGCGGTTTCCTACAAGGGCATTGCCGTTTCCGGCTACCCCAACTATTTCAAGGTGAACGGTCCGAACACCGGCACCGGACACAGCTCGCAGATCTCCTACATGGAGGCGGCAACCGATTACATCGTTCAGGCCATTTGCGCCGTGAAACGGGACGAGAGCATCAAGGCCATCGATGCCCGGCGCGACCTGCAGGATGCCTACGTCGCCGACATGAGAAGAAAGATGCAGAAGACGGTCTGGCAGAACGCCACCTGCACCGCGTTCTACAGGAAAAACATGACCGAAGAAGTCACCAGTCTCTCCCCGGAACCGGTGACCGGGTTCATCCTTTCCCGCAAGTGGTTCCGCATGGGCGACTATCTTCAGTTGAAGTGAAGGACGGTCGCGCGCCGCTGGACGTCGCCGCGGCGCGGCGTTAGGCTGGCCCGCGGCATGGCTAACACCAACACTCCGAAGCCCGGCGCCCCGCAGGCGCAATCGGTGCGCCTTGCGCGCAAGACGCAGTCGCTCGACATCCTGTACGCGGTCGCGACGAGCCTCAGTCAGCCCGGGACCCTGGAGCAGGTGCTCGACGGCTTTGTCGACACCTTCATCGAGCTCGTCGATGCCCGCGCTGCGAGCGTGCGCGTGGCCACCGAAAGCGGCGGCACGCGGCTCGTCGCAAGCCGCGGGCTCGCGCCCGAGATCGTGGAGCGTGACCGGCTGATGCCTGCGGGCGAGTGTCCCTGCAGTCGGGCGGCGGCCGACGGGCGGCTGCACCTGCAGCCCGGCACAGCGCCGTGCGCGGCGCTCGTTGGCCGGCCGATGCTCGAGCGAGACTGCGTCGAGTTCGTCGCGGTACCCGCGCAATACCAGGACCGCGTGCTGGGCGTGTACAACCTGTTCCTCGACCGGCCGCTCTCGGCCATGGGCGAGGATATGCCGGAGCTGCTCATCAGCGTCGGCCGGCACCTCGGGCTCGCCATCGAGAAGGCGCGCCTGGAGGGCGAGGCGCGCCGCGTGGCGATCATGGAGGAGCGCGCCACCATCGGCAACGAGCTGCACGACTCGCTCGCGCAGTCGCTCATCGGCATGCGGCTGCAGGTGAAGCTGCTGGGCGAGCACCTCGGGCGCCAGGACTTCGGCCGCGCGCAGTACGAGATGCGCCGGCTGCGTCGCGCGGTCGAGCAGGCGAACGACGACGTGCGCGAGCTCCTGACCAACTACCGCCTGAGGATCGGCGAAGGCGGGCTCGCGCGCACGCTCGCCGAGCTCCTCGAGCGCTTCCGCCGCGACAGCGGCATCGCCGTGTTCTTTCAGAACGACTGCGCGGGGCTCGAGCTTTCGCCGGCGCAGGAGATCCAGGTCTTCTACATCGTCCAGGAAGCGCTCGCCAACATCCGCAAGCACAGCGGCGCGCGCAACGTGCGCATAATGCTCGCCAACGAGGGCGACCTGTATACCGTGCTCATCGAGGACGACGGCCTGGGCATGGCGGATGCCGCTGCCGCGGCGCCAGGCGAGCACGCCGGGCTCGCCATCATGCGCGAGCGCACCGAGCGGCTGCAGGGCCAGATCGTGATCGAGAGCGAGCCGGGCGAGGGCACGCGCATCGTGCTCATGTTCAACGCGCCGCCGAGCGCCGGCGCGGAGCCGTGCTGACATGCGGGTGCTGCTCATCGACGACCACGCGCTGGTGCGCAAGGGCATCGAGGAGCTCCTGCAGAGCCGAGGCGTGCAGGTGGTGGCCTCGGTCGGCTCGGGCGAGGAGGGCGTGCGCCGCGCGCGCGAGCTGCCCGCCGACCTGATCCTGCTCGACCTCAAGATGCCGGGCATGACCGGCATCGACACCCTGCGCGAGCTTCGCACCGCCGGCGTGCGCGCGCCCGTGGTCATGCTCACCATGAGCCGCGAGGATGCCGATCTCGCCGCGGCGCTGCGCGCCGGCGCGCAGGGTTACCTGCTGAAAGACATCGAGCCAGAGGAGCTCGTGCCCGCGCTCGAGGCGACGGTGAAAGGCAACAACGTCGTGGCGCGCGAGCTGGTGGGGACACTCGCGCGCCTCGTGGGCGGCAAGGCGGGCCCGGCGCCCGCGGCGCCCCGGCCGGCCGCGCCCTTCGCCGAGCTCACGCCGCGCGAGCACGAGATCCTGGAGTGCATCGCCGACGGGATGAGCAACAAGATGATCGCGCGCGTCCTCGACATCACCGACGGCACGGTGAAGCTGCACGTCAAGGCGATCCTGCGCAAGCTCGGCATGCGCTCGCGCGTGGAAGCGGCCGTGGCCGCCGTCGAGCACGGGCTGGGCCGCAAGCGGCGCGCCGCGCCCTGATCAGGCTTCGGTCGCGCTGAGCCGAAGTTGCGCGCGCGGCAGGCCGTGCTCGAGCAGCGCGAACTCCGCCGCGTGCACCGCCTGCGCCGGCCCTGCCAGGTAGACATCGCACTCCGAGAATCGCGGATGGTCTTCCAGCAGTCGGCCCAGCGCGGATTCGGTCTTCAAGGGGGCGTAGCGGAAGTTGTCCAGCGCGTCGTTCCAGGAGCGGCAGAGGTTGTCGAGATAGTGCCCCCCTTCGCCGCCGGCAATCCAGTAAAGGTGCAGCGACTCCGAGGCATCGAGCGCCATCGCGTGCTCGATCAGGCTCTTGATCGGCGCGAATCCCGTGTCGAAGGCGACGAAGACGAGCGGACGGGTCGATTCCTCGTCCAGGACGAACTCGCCGCGCGGCCCCTCGATGCGCACCGTGTCCACGTCCTTCAGGCCGGCGAAGATGCGCTCGGCGAAAGGGTCCCCGGCGCGCCGGCGCACGTGGAAATGGAGGTTGCGCTCGTCGCAGGGGCAGCTCGCCACCGGGAAGGAGGCGGTGCCCCCGCCGAGCGAGAGAAGCACCGACTGCCCGGCGAGGAAGCGCAGCCGGTTAGTGCGCGGCGTCTGCAGGTGCAGCAGGCGCATGTCCTCGCCCATGGGGCTCAGCGCCTTGACGCGCGCGTCGATCGTCTGCAGGGGCATGTCGGCCGCGCCGTGCGCCTCGCGCGCCTCGATTACGAGGTCGGTCGCCGCGGTATGGCAGCACATGAGCACCATGCCCGCGGCCTTCTCGGCCGCGGTGAACGCGTAGTCCGAATGCCGCAGCCGGTGCACCTGGCCCGACACGACCCGGCCTTTGCACTTGCCGCAGCTGCCGGCGCTGCAGCCGTAGTCGAGCGACAGCCCCGCGCGCAGCGCCGCCTCGAGCAGGCTGTCGTTGCCGTCGACGAAGAACTCGTGGCCGCTCGGCCGAACCTGGACGTGTGCCGACATGATCCTGAGCAGGCTATCCTGGGCGAGGAGCGGCGCGCCGCCCGGGGCCGCGGGGGCGAGGCGCTGCTGCAGCCACTCGATCAGTCCCGCCGAGCCCTCCGGGGCGCGCAGCCGCGCCTGCAGCTCCTGCACGATGGCGCGGTAGTGCTCGAGCTCCGCGAGGCGCGCCATCAGCACCTCGGCGCTCGGCAGCACGCGCTCGCGCACGCGCCGCGCGAAGGCGGCCTCCTTGATCGCCTCGAGCCGCTCGAGGACCGCGTTGTCCTCCAGGCGCGCCTCGGGGTACGCGCGCAAGAGGTCCTCTTCCGAGACCATGCCCTCGAACGCGGCGAGCTCGCCCGAG
>DASRKB010000207.1:0-3360 GCA_035649175.1 Burkholderiales bacterium
GAGGAAGCCGGCGAGGGCTCCGGGCCGAGGCGTCGGGCACCACCGCCAGCCTGAGCCGGCCCAGGCGGCGGCCCCTGGCCTTGCCGCGGCCGCTCTCGACCGCCCCGGCGACCTTGATCTTGCCGGCGGCGCCGCGGCCCGAGCGCCCGAGTCTGGGGCCGCCGACGTAGGTCTCGTCGGCCTCGACCCGCGCGGCAAGCGGCGTTCGCTCCGGCCGGACCATCGCCCTGCGGATCTTGTGCAGCCAGGTCCAGGCGGTCTGGTAGCTGCCGAAGCCCATCTGGCGCTTGAGCTCCATGGCCGAGATCCCGCCCTTGCTCGAGGTCACCAGGTAGATCGCCAGGAACCATCTCGCGAGCCCGGTCTTGGTTTGCTCGAAGATCGTACCGGCGAGGAGCGCGTGCTGCTTGCCGCAGGCCGCGCATTCGTAGATCAGGCGCGATCGCAGCGCCCACGCCCGCTCATGGCCGCAGGCCGCGCAGCGAAAGCCCTCTGGCCAGCGCGCCCGGAACAGGTGGTCCCGGCACTTCTCGTCACTCCCGAACCGCTCGAGAAAGCTCGGCAGGTCGCCCGGCAACTCCGTCGGCAGCATCGCGTCCTCCAACCCACGCGTCTTCGCTGCCAGGCTACCTCAACCAACCGCCAAGGCAAACCGGTTCGTTATGGATAGCCAGTTCAGCGATATACAGGAATTCTACAGCGCTGCCCCCAAAGAAAAACAACAGCTTGTCCTTCTTGTGTCCACTTCTTCTCGGGGAAATTATCGTGTTGGGTCTCACTCCCGCTGCGCCTTCAAACGGCTATTGGCCAGCGGGTCCAACCAGCGTGAGGTGGAGGTGTTTTTCTGCCGAGTGAACGTCAGAGCCGAGCCTGCCAAGGTCACGTCCCGGGTGGTGGTGTAGGAGCTGTGGGTAGCTGGCCTGCCGGAGCGACCGCCACGAGTCTGGCGTAGGCAGGCCAGCTATCCACAGCGGGCGGTCACCGCGGGATCTCCGGTAGGGTTGGGTTGCTGACCAGCAACCACTACCCGGAGATGACCACGATGACCGACGACAGGATCGCCCTTCACGAGCTGCTGGGGAAGAGCGCCGACGCCGATCTGCTGCGCGAGATGATCACCTTCGCCGCCGAGCGGCTGATGGCGCTCGAGGTGCAGGGCCTGACCGGCGCGGCGCACGGGGAGCGCTCGCCAGGCCGGCTGGCGCAGCGCAACGGCTACCGGGATCGGGACTGGGCGACCCGAGCCGGGACGGTGGAGCTGCGCATCCCCAAGCTCAGGAAGGGCAGCTACTTTCCAGGCTTTCTGGAGCCGCGCCGGGTGGCCGAGAAGGCGCTGACGGCGGTGATCCAGGAAGCCTACGTGCAGGGCATCTCGACCCGCTCGGTCGACGAGCTGGTCAAGGCGCTCGGCATGGCCGGCATCTCCAAAAGTCAGGTGAGCCGCCTGTGCGCCGAGATCGACGAGCGTGTGCGGACCTTCCTCGAGCGCCCCATCGAAGGCGACTGGCCCTATCTCTGGATCGACGCCACCTACGTGAAGGTGCGCGAGGCCGGGCGCATCGTCTCGGTCGCGGTAACCATCGCCGTCGCCGTCAACACCGACGGCCGCCGCGAGGTCCTCGGCATGGCGATCGGCGCCTCGGAGGCCGAGACCTTCTGGGTCGAGTTCCTGCGCCGGCTCAAGCGCCGCGGGCTCGCCGGCGTGAAGCTGGTGATCTCGGATGCGCACGAGGGCATCAAGGCGGCCGTCGCGCGCGTGTTCCGGGCCACGTGGCAGCGCTGCCGGGTGCACTTCATGCGCAACGCCCTCGCCCATGCCGGCAGGAGCGGCCGGCGCGTGGTGTCGGCCTTCATCGCCACCGCCTTCGCCCAGGATCATGCCGACGCCGCCAAGGCCCAGTGGCGCCAGGTCGCCGACCAGGTCCGGCCCAAGCTGCCCAGGCTCGCAGCGCTGCTGGACGAGGCCGAGGAGGACGTGCTCGCCTATATGAGCTTCCCCAAGGAGCACCGGGCCAAGCTCCACTCGACCAACCCGCTGGAGCGCGTCAACGGCGAGATCAAGCGCCGCACCGAGGTGGTCGGCATCTTCCCGAACGAGGCCGCGATCACCCGCCTCGTCGGGGCGATCCTGCTCGAGCAGAATGACGAGTGGGCCGTGCAGCGGGCCCGCTACATGACCCTGGAAACCATCGCACCGATGCGCGATGATCTCGCCCTCATGCTGCCCACCGCGGCCGCATGAACCAGAGCGGCCCGACCCGCAACCGAGTTCCCGGTCGCCCAACTCCTACACCACGTCCAGGGACACGACCCTCGGGCGCTGGGTCAGGCGGCCTTGTGCTTGGGTGCTGGGGTTTTAGCGTGGCCCTCCTCTGCTGGGGTGCGGGGCAGGCCTTCGGTGAAGGCCTGGGCGGGGGTGCGGCCAGCCATGCCGCGGCCCTGGTGCGGCCGGTTGTGATTGTAGCCGTGCAGGTAGGTGTCGAGAACCGCCTGCATCTCGTCGATGGTCTCGAACCAGGTGCGCCGGCCCTCGACCCGGAAGTGCTCGTCGAGCAGGGTACGATGCAGGCGCTCGACGATGCCGTTCGACTGGGGCCGGTTGACCCTGGTGGTCTTGTGGGCGATGTCCTCGAGCTGGAGGAACAGCTCGTAGGGATGGCGGTCCGGGCGGCCGCAGAACTCGCGGCCGTTGTCGCTGAGCACGGCGTCGATCGTGGCGCTGTGGGCCTCGAAGGTCGGCAGAACGTCGCTGTCGAGCAGCTGCACCGCGGTGAGCGGCAGCTTGTTCGGGTAGAGCCTGGCCCAGGCGAAGCGCGAATGGCAGTCGATCGCGGTCTGCAGGTAGACCTTGCCCACGCCCTTGAGCACGCCGATGAAGAAGGTGTCGACCGCGACCAGGGCGCCGGTGTGCGGCGCCTCGATGTGGCGCTCGCGGAACTCGGGGCTGAACCGCTCGAGCAGGCGGATCTGCTCGTCGGACAGCTCGAGCGTGCGCTCGGCGGTGGCCTGCTCCAGGCGCAGCAGGCGCTCGTGCTTGGTCAGCAGTCCGTGGCGCTGCCAGACGCCGCGGACCCCGCCCGAGGAGACCTGAATGCCGCGCAGCATCAGCTCCTGGGCGACCCGCATGGGCCCGTGGCAGGGGTGAGCCAGCGCGTGGTCGAGGATCGCCTGCTCGATCGCGGCGCCGACCCGGTTGGGATGCGGCGCGCGGGCGCCGGCCAAGCGGTCGAGCAGCCCGTCGGCGCCGTAGGTCTGGAAGTTCCTGCGGATCTCGTAGAACTGCTGGCGCGAGTAGCCCATCACCCGGCAGGCTTTGCTGATGTTGCCGAGCTCGGTCGCGAGCTCGAGCAGGCTGCGCTT
>DASRKB010000208.1:0-22051 GCA_035649175.1 Burkholderiales bacterium
GTAGGCCTCCAGCAGCCGCGGCACAGAGAGATCGCCGCCTGCGGCGAGGAGCCCGTTGGGCTCCTTCAGCGCCCGTTCAACCGGAGGAAATGGATCAGAGCGCCCGAGCCACGCTAGCACTTAACCTGTTGCTTGCAGTAATTCTCGAGGGCCTGGACGACGCAGCCATCCTCTACGGCCTCCTTCGCCCGGGCGCCGTGCTCGAGCTGCAGGCGGAATGCGAACTTCTCGAAGAACTCGTTGAACATCTCGCCGCCGAGCGTGCCGAGCGCGTGGATCTCGTCCGTCGAAGAATTCCAGTCCAGCAGGATCGCCGCCAGCGGCTGCGGCGCGGGGCCCGCCACTACCCGCGCGCCCTCGGCCGGGTCGTACTGGCTGTGCTCGGAGCAGCAGTGGATGACGTTGACGTGGCGGTTGGCCGCGGTCTTCTCGGTGCGGTAGCTGATGAAGCTGATGTCGCGCGTCGGATAGGTGAGCTTGTGGGCGCAGATGGCCGAGTAGGCGACCACCGAGCGGCCGCTGCCGACGCCGCCCTTCCACTCGTAGGCCTGGTTGTCCGCGGTCTTCAGGGTCGCGCTTGCCTTGGCGGGCCGACCGAGGTTGAGGAGGAAGCAGGGCGTGGCGGCGAACGGGTAATGGAAGACGAGCGTGCGGTTGGCCGGCACCTGCGAGGCGCGCATCGGGCGCCCGCCGGGCTCGAGGAGCTTCGCGCGCGCATACAGCTGCGGCCGCGCATCCGCCGCCAGGCTCCCCGAACCTGCGACTGCGGCCGCGGCGCCGCAAAGCTGCAGGAAGCGGCGCCTTTCCACTACAGGTTGTAGCCTTTCTCGTTGTGCAGCACGGTGTCGAGGCCCTCGGTCTCTTCCTCGCCAGCAACGCGCATGCCCACCGCCGCGTCGGTGACTTTGAGGAGGATCCAGGTCAGTATCCCGGTCCATAGCGCCGTGGCGAGTACGCCGCCCAGTTGAACCAGGACCTGCCCGCCCATGGTCTGTCCCTCGGCGTAGCCCGTGCCGCCGAGCGCGGCGGCGGCAAAGACGCCGGTAAGGATCGTGCCGATGATTCCGCCCACGCCGTGGACCGGGAAGACGTCGAGCGAGTCGTCGATCGACAGGGCGCGCTTCATGTAGCTGGTGGCGAAGAAGCAGCCGACTCCCGCCACCGCGCCGATCGCGAGCGCGCCCATCGGGCCGACGAAGCCGGAGGCCGGGGTGATCGTCCCCAGGCCCGCGACCATGCCGGTCACGATGCCGAGCACGGAAGGCTTGCCGTACTTGATCGTCTCGCACGCGAGCCAGGCGAGCGAGCCGGTGGCGGCCGCGATGTGGGTCACCAGCATCGCCATCCCGGCCGCGCCATCGGCGGCGAGCGCGCTGCCGGCGTTGAAGCCGAACCAGCCGACCCAGAGCATGCAGGCGCCGGTCACGCACATCGTCATGTTGTGCGGCGGCATCGCCGTGTCGGGGAAGCCGCGGCGGCGGCCGAGGACCAGAGCGCACACGAGCGCTGCCATGCCGGCGTTCAGGTGCACCACCAGGCCGCCGGCGAAGTCCATCACGCCCATCTTCTGCATCCAGCCGCCGCCCCACACCCAGTGCGCGAGTGGCAGATAGACGACGACGAGCCACAGCACGCTGAAGACGAGCATCCCCGAATACCGGACGCGCTCGGCGTACGCGCCGACCACCAGCGCCGGGGTGATGATGGCGAAGGTGAGCTGGAACATCGAGAACACCGTCTCGGGGATCGAGCCGCTCACCGCCTTCGCGTCCACCCCCGACATGAAGGCCTTGGAGAGCCCGCCCCAGAAGGCGTTGCCCTCGCCGAAGGCGACGCTATAGCCGAAGAGCACCCAGACGATGGTCACCGCGCACGCGATCGAGAAGCATTGCATCAGCACCGAGAGCGCGTTCTTCGCGCGCACCAGGCCGCCGTAGAAGAGCGCGAGGCCGGGCAGCGTCATGAACAGCACCAGCGCCGTGGAGGTCAGGACCCAGGCGGTATTCGCCCCGTCGATCTTCGGGGGGTCGGCGGCGAGGACCGGTGGCGCAACGACGAGCAGAAGCAGCGGCAGTATTCTTCTCATGACTCCCCCCTCGGTTAATGCCGCTGTAAATCTACACCAGAACGAAATTCAGCGGAGCGTGATGTCCTCGGCGTGGAAGCCGAAGCTGCCCGCCTTGCGATCGGCGAACCAGTGGCGCAGCGTACTGGCGACGGTGCGGAAGGCCACGTCCTTCCACGGCACCGCCGGCTCCTCGAAGAGCGCCACTTCCAGCGTCTCCTCTCCCGGCCGGAAGTTCAGGTCCGCGAGCCGCGCCCGGTAAAAGAGGTGCACCTGGTTGACGTGGGGCACCGAGATGAGCGTGAAGGGCGCGCCCATCTCCACGCGTGCGCCGGCCTCCTCGAGCGTCTCGCGCGCCGCGGCCTGCGCCGCGGTCTCGTCGTTCTCCATGAAGCCGGCGGGCAGCGTCCAGTAGCCGTAGCGCGGCTCGATGGCGCGCCGGCAGAGCAGGATGCGCCCCTCGAACTCCGGCAGCGTGCCCACCACCAGCTTCGGGTTCTGGTAGTGGATCTCCCCGCACTGGTCGCAGACCCAGCGCTCGAGGCTGTCGCCGGGCGGCACGCGCCGGGCGACCGGGGCCGCGCAGTTAGAGCAGAACTTCAGGAAGATCCCCGAGGCTTTTCAGGATCCCGTCGGGCTGGAAACCAAGGCGGTCGACGGGGGCGCCGGCCCGGTTGATCCAGTACACGGCGAAGCCGAAGGACTTCGCGCCCATCGCGTCCCAGCAGTTGGAGGACACGAACCCGATGCGCCTCGCCGGCACGTTGAGCTGGGCGCTCGCGAGCTCGTACACCTGCGGCGCGGGCTTGAACAGCTTCACCGCGTCCACCGAGAGCACCGCGTCGAAGCGCAGGCCCGAGTGCTGCACCAGAGGCTCGATCATGTCCGGCGAGCCGTTGGTGAGGATGGCCGTGCGGTAACCGGAAAGCTTGCCGAGCGCGGCCTCCACGTCCGGATAGCAGGCGAGCATCAGGTACTCGCCCATGAGCGCCTCCATGCGCTGGGGGCTGAGCTCCAGCCCGAGCGCCTCGCAGGCGTAGGCGAGGGCCTCGCGCGTCACCTGGGAAAAAGGCACGTAGCGCTGCATCAGGGTGCGCTGCCAGGTGTATTCGAGCTGCTTCGAGCGCCACAGCGCCGACAGCGCCTGGCCCTTGCCGGGCCAGAACGACTCGCCGCGGCGCGCGACCGAGAGCGGGTCGTACAGGGTGCCGTACGCGTCGAAAACCAGAGCGTCAAGGCTCATGTAAACTCAATTAGAACATGGTGGACCGCTACGCCGAGCTCTACCGCAGCTTCCGCTGGAGCGTGCCGCAGCGCTACAACATCGCGCACGCCTGCTGCCGCCAGTGGGCGGCCGACCGCGGCCGCTTCGCGCTCTACTGGGAGGACGAGTCGGGCGCGACTTCCGCGCACACCTTCTGGGACATCCAGCAGGCCGCGAACCGCCTCTCCAACGCGCTCGCGGCGCTCGGCGTGCGCCGCGGCGATCGCGTGGCGATCTGCCTGCCGCAGCGCCCCGAGACCGCGATCGCGTACGTCGCCATCTTCCAGATGGGCGCGATCGCGCTGCCCCTCTCGCACCTCTTCGGCCCCGACGCGCTCGAGTATCGCCTCAACCACGCCGAGGCGAGCGCGGCGCTGGTGGAGCCCACCACGCTGCCGAACCTGTGGGCGGTCAAGGACAAGCTCGCCACCCTGAAGCACGTCATCGGCGTCGGCGGCGCGCGGGAAGCCGGGGTTTTCGACTATCAAGACTTGCTTTCCCGGGCGGCTTCGAGCTTCTCTTGCGTCGATACTGCGGCGGAAGACCCCTCGCTTATCATCTACACGAGCGGCACCACCGGGCCGCCGAAAGGCGCGCTCAAGCCCCACCGCGTGCTGATCGGCAACGTGCCGGGCTTCGTGCACTCGCACGACTTCTTCCCGCAGCCGGGCGACATGTTCTGGTCGCCGGCGGACTGGGCGTGGACCGGCGGGCTCATGGATGCGCTGCTGCCCGCGTGGCTCTTCGGCATCCCGATCCTCGGCTACCGCGGGCGCTTCGACGCGGAGAAGGCGTACCACCTGCTCGAGAAATACGGTGTGCGCAACTCATTCCTTTTCCCTACCGCCCTGAAGCTGATGATGAAAGCAGTCCCTTCTCCAAGGTCCCGATACGACCTGTCGCTTCGCTCCATCATGAGCGCGGGCGAGTCGGTTGGCGTCACGGTCATCGAGTGGGCGCGCGAGCAGCTGGGCGTGACGATCAACGAGATGTTCGGGCAGACGGAGATCAACTACGTGGTGGGCAACTGCCAGGCCGCCTGGCCGGTCAAGCCCGGCTCGATCGGCCGCCCCTATCCCGGACATCGCGTGGCGGTGATCGACGACAAGGGAAACGAGCTGCCGCCGGGGGAGCTGGGCGAGATCGCCGTGAAACGGGGCGAGGACCCGGTGTTCTTCCTCGAGTACTGGAAGAATGCGCAGGCGACCCGGGACAAGTTCATCGGCGACTGGGGCTGCACCGGCGACCAGGGCAAGAGGGACGAGGACGGCTATCTCTGGTACCAGGGGCGCTCCGACGACGTGATCAAGAGCGCGGGCTACCGCATCGGCCCGGCCGAGATCGAGAGCTGTTTGGTCAAGCACCCGGCGGTGGCGAACGCCGCGGTGATCGGCAAGCCCGACGCGACGCGCGGGGCCCTCGTCAAGGCTTTCGTGGTTCTCCAGCCCGGAAACACTCCCTCGGAGGTTCTTGTTCAAGACATTCAAAACCATGTTCGCGCCCGGCTCGCGCCCTACGAGTACCCGCGCGAGATCGAGTTCATCGATGCGCTGCCCATGACGACCACCGGCAAGGTGCAGCGCAAGGAGCTGCGCAAGCGCGAGGAAGCGAAGCTCGCGAAGGCGTGAAGCGCATCCTACTCGTCGGGTCGGGTCACGCCCATACGGTGCTCCTGAGTGCGCTGGTGGAGAAGCCGCTCCACGGCGCCCGCGTCGCCCTCGTCGCGCCCGCGGCGAAGCAGCTCTACTCGGGGATGCTGCCCGGCATCGTGGCCGGGCACTACCGCCGCTACCAGGCCGAGATCGACGTGGCGAGGCTATGCGAGGCCGCGTACGTCGAGTTCGTCGAGGGGGCGGTGACGGCGCTCGATGCGCGCGAGCGCAGCGTGGCGCTCGCCGATGGGCGCGAGATGACCTACGACGTGCTGTCGCTGAATGTGGGCTCGCGCCCGGACACCTCGGTGCCCGGCGCCACCGAGCACGCGCTCCTGGCGAAGCCGTTCGACCGCTTCCTGCGCGAGCTCTCGCTTGCGCCGCGCATCGCGCTCGCCGGCGGCGGCGCCGCCGGCGCGGAGCTCGCCATGGCGCTTCGTCATCGCGGCAGCGCCGTGACGCTTTACTCCGAGAAGAGCGGCTTCGAGCCGAATTTCGACAGGCGCATCACCGCGGCGCTGCGCTCGCGCGGCGTGGACTACCGGCCCGGCATGCCGATCACCGCGCTCGAGCCGGGGCCGGTCGTGGTCTCCGGCACGGCGCGACAGTCCTTCGATCTCGTGATCTGGACGACGGGGCCGGCCGCGCTGCGCTGGCTCTCGCAAAGCGGCCTGCAGACGGACGGGCAGGGGTTCGTGCTGGTCGATCCCACGCTGCGCAGCGTCTCTCATCCCGAGGTGTTCGCGGTCGGCGACTGCGCCACGGTCGAGGACGCGCCTCATCGCAAGTCAGGCCTGTATTCCGTGCGCCACGGCGAGACGCTCGCGATCAATCTGCACCACCTGATCGACGGGAAGCCCCTGAAGGTCTACCGGCCGCAGAAGCGCGGCCTGGTCCTGCTTTCCTGCGGCGACCGCACTGCGATCGCGAACCGCGGCCGGTGGACGGCGGAAGGCTGGTGGGTGTGGCGCTGGAAGGACTGGATCGACCGGCGCTGGGTCAAGAGCCTTTCGATCTGACGAGGATCTTCCCGTCGGCCTCGACGGCGGTCTCGCTGCGCTGATTCTTCGCCACGCCGCGCAGCACGCAGATGCCGCCGCGGTGCTTGGGCTTGTCGAGCTTCTCCACGACCGTCCATTCGGTGGCCAGGGTATCGCCCGGGCGCACCGGGGCCCTGAAGCGGCATGCGTGCTCGAGATATGCGATCGCGCTGCGCGAGAAGTACATGCCGACGGGAGCGGAGACGAGCGCCGAAGTGAACGGCCCGTGGAGGATGCGCCCGCCGAAGCGCGACTTGGCCGCGAACGACTCGTCGACGTGCAGCGGGTTGAAGTCGCCGAACATGCCCGAGGCCAGCACGAGGTGCGTCTCGGTGACCGTGACGCTCGTGCCGAAGCGCTCCCCGAGCGCCACCTGGTCGTACCACTTGCCCTGGAACATGACTTATTATGCGCATAACCTTGGAGGAGGTCCCATGAGTTCCACCAGAGCGCTTCTCGCCGCAGTCCTCGCCGCCGTCGCCGCCATTTCCGCCTCGGTCGCCTCGGCCGCCTATCCCGAGCGCCCGATCAAGCTCATCGTGCCTTGGGCCGCGGGCGGCGACACCGACGTCATCTACCGCACCTTTGCGCCCCTCATGCAGAAGGAGCTGGGCGGCACCATCGTCGTGGCCAACGTAGGCGGCGCCTCCGGCACCAAGGGCGCGCGCGAGGCGAAGGATGCCCCCGCCGACGGCTACACCATCTTCGCCGTGCACGACTCCATCCACTCCACCTATTACACGGGCGTGGCGGACGTGAACTACAGCGACTTCGAGCCGATCTGCCTCGTCACCTCTACCCCCTCGATCGTCACCGCGAGCCCGAAGACGCCGTGGAAGGACATGAAGAGCCTGATCGCCGATGCAAAGAAGAAGCCGGGTCAGATTACCGTGGGCGCGACGCTGGGCTCGACGAGCCATTTCTTCCCCGCGATGGTCGAACAGGCCGCCGGCCTCAAGTTCAAGTACGTTTCCTATGAAGGCACCGCGCCGCGCATGAACGCGCTGCTCGGTGGCCACATCGACCTCGCCGAGTCCAACCTCACGCAGAAGGGCAAGGCCGACGCGGGGCAGCTCAAGTTCCTCGCCATCGCCTCCGACAAGCGCCATCCCGAAGTCCCCGACGTGCCGACGCTGAAGGAGCTCGGCATCGACGTGGAGTACGCCGTGAACCGCGGCCTGCTCGCGCCCAAGGGCACTCCGGCGGACGTGCTCGCCAAGCTGCGTTCGGCATGCACCGCGGCGGCCAAGGACCCGGGCTTCCCCGGGCAGATGAAGAAGCACGGAACGCTCGTGCGCTTTCTCGACCACAACGGCTACACCGGGTTCCTGCGCAAGAACGATGCGCTCAACAAGGACCTCGCGAAGGAACTGGGCATGCTCAAGCGCTAGGCATGCTCGGCCGCGACGGCATCGCGGGGCTCGTCGTTCTTGCGACGAGCCTTTTTCTTTTCTGGCTGACGCTCGGCCTGGAGCGCAACCCGCTCGTCCCCGTCGGTCCGGGCTTCTATCCCCGCATCGTGCTCGGCCTCACGGCGCTTCTCTCCCTGTGCCTGGTGCTCTTCGACTTCTTCGGGGAGAAGAAACCCTCCGAGGGCACGAAAGCCAACTACCTGGCCGTGGCGACGCAGTTCATCCTCTTCGCGGTCTACGCGGGTGCGCTGCCTCTGCTCGGGTTCCGCATCGCCACCTTCGCGTACGTGACCGCGGCGAACCTGCTGCTCGACCCACCGCGGCGGCCGCTCGCATGGCTGCGCGCGCCGCTGCTCGCAGCGCTCACCGCCGCGGCGACGTGGTACGTCTTCGAGGGCTACCTCGCGGTGCTGCTGCCGCGCGGGCGCTGGACGGACTTCTAGGATGCTCGAGCTTCTCTGGCAGGCGGGCCTCGACCTGCTGCAGGCGAAGTACCTGCTGCCGCTCGCGCTCGGCACGCTGGTCGGCGTCGTCGGCGGGGCGCTGCCCGGGGTGACCATCACGATGACCATCATCGTGGTGCTGCCCTTCACCTTCGGCCTGGACCCGCTGCAGGGCCTGGCGGCGATGACCGGGGTCTACGTGGGCGGCTCGGCCGGGGGCCTCGTCACCGCGACGCTCCTTGGCATCCCGGGCACGCCCTCGTCGATCGCCACCACCTTCGATGGCCACCCCATGGCGCGCAAGGGCGAAGCGGGGCGGGCGCTGTGGACCGGCGTCTGGGGCTCGTTCTTCGGCGGGCTGCTCGGCGGCGTGTTCCTCATCGCCGCGACCGCGCCGCTCGCGCGCTTCGCGCTCGAGTTCGGGCCCTGGGAGTTCTTCTCGCTGTTCATCCTCGCGCTCTCCATGGTCGCGGGGCTGGTCGGCGCGTCGCTTCTCAAGGGAATCATCGCCGGCACGGTCGGCGCCCTGGTCACGGTGCTCGGCAACGACCCGATGCTGGGCGCGCCGCGGCTCACGCTCGGCCTGACGGCGCTCGAGGGCGGCGTGCCGTTCCTTCCGGTGCTGATCGGCGCCTTTGCCTTCGCGCAGATCATGACCGACGTCGAGAAGATGGGCGGCCTGCAGGCGGCGGTTGCGGGGGCCGAGCGCGCGATGAGCCTGTCGGTGTCGCACCTGCAGGTGCTCTGGGACATCGTGTCCCGTCCCTTCCTCCTGATCTGGTCGTCCTTCGTCGGCCTGGTGATCGGCGTGCTGCCGGCGATCGGCGGCAGCGCCGCCAACATCATGGCCTACGACCAGGCGAAGAAGTTCTCGCGCCGCCCGCAGGCTTTCGGCAGCGGCATTCCCGAGGGGATCATCGCCTCGGAATCGGCGAACAACGCCAACGTCGGCGGCTCGCTCGTCACCATCATGGCCTTCGGCATTCCCGGCGATGCGGTGACCGCGGTGATGTTGGGCGCGCTCACCATCCACGGCATCCAGTCGGGGCCGCTGTTCATCTCGCAGAACGGGCCGCTCGCCTACGGCATCTTCGCCGCGTACCTGCTCGCGCACCCGATCATGGTGCTGATCATCGCGCTCTCGGCGCGCTTCATGCTGCGCGTGGTCACGGTGCCGAAGGCGGCGCTGTTCCCGGTGGTGCTCGTGCTGTGCACGCTCGGCGCCTACGCGCTCAGCAACACCATGTCGAACGTGTACATCCTGCTCGCCTTCGGGCTGCTCGGCTACGCGATGGTGAAGACCGGGTTCCCGCTCGCGCCCTTCATCCTCGGCGTGATCCTGGGCGACCAGATCGAGGTGAACCTGATCCGCTCGGTGATGACGGACCCCGACCCGTGGCTCTTCGTCACGCGGCCCATCTCGGGGGCGCTGCTCGCCGCTTCGGTCGCCTCGATGGCTTTCGCCATCTGGCAGCACCGGCGCGCTAGAGGGACACCCGGTCCAGCCGGGACGGAGTTCTGAGCTCGTCGACGGTACCAGGGTGGTGCGGCTAAAGGACCGGCGCTGTAACATTCCGCACCGAGGAGGAGCGAGGACATGACCAGCAGACGACAATTCATCGCAGTGTCGGCGCTTGCGCTCGCCGGGGTGCCGGGCGCCGCAAGCGCCCAGGGCCGGGTCAGCATCGCCACCAACCCGGCCGGCACGCTCTATTACCAGCTGGGCGGCGGCTTCGCCAAGCTGCTCTCCGACAAGCTCGGCGTGCAGGCGATCGTGCAACCCTACGCCGGCACCTCGGCGTATCTGCCGCTCGTCGAGTCCGGGGAGGTGACCATGGCGCTCTCCTCCACGCTCGACGCGGGCAGCGCCTACCGCGGTGAGCAGGGCAGGAACTCGATGCTCAAGCTGCGCTCGCTCGCGCGCATCTTCCCGCTGCGCTACGCGCTGCTCGTGCGCAAGGATTCGCCGATCCGCACGGTCGCCGACCTGCGAGGCAAGCGGGTGGTGCTCTCGTTCAAGGCGAACATCGGCCTCGACCCGATCAACACCACCGTGCTCGCGACCGCGGGGCTGAAGGAAAGCGATGTCGTCCCGACCAACGTCGCCGGCATCCCGCAGGGCGTGCGCGGGGTGGTGGAGGGCACGATCGACGGCACCTGGGTGGCGGTCGGCATCCCGGTGGTGAAGGAAGCGCATGCCTCGGTGGGCATCCGCTACGTCGACCTCAAGGGACCGAACTTTACCGAGCAGTTCCTCGGCTCGCGCGTGCCGGGGCTCTTTCCGCTGGGCGTCGAGCCCTCGCCGGCGCTGCCCGAGGTGACCGAGCCGATCCAGGTGATCGGCTACGACGTCTTCATGATGGTGTCGGCCGGCATGAGCGCCGCCGAGGCGCAGAAGATCCTCGGCGTGCTGCACGAGAATTTCGGCGACCTCCAGAAAGACTTCCCCGCGCTGCGCGCCGGCGATCCGGCGCGCGTTGCCTCGCCGACCAACACGGTGCCGTTCCATCCCGCTGCGGTCGAGTACTTCAAGGCGAAGGGGCTCTGGACGCCTCGGAACGAGGCGCAGGAGAAGAAGATCACGCGCGGCTAGGAGATATCGAAAGAACTCGCCCGCGCGAAGGCGGGGGCCATTTCTTTCTCAAGAAAACAGGGGTCCCCGCTTTCGCGGGGACGACGATGCACCGCCTGCCCGGAGTTTCTTCAGCCGCTGCGTGGCTGCGCGCCGTGTGCCTCGCGGCGCTCTCGGTGCTCGGCTTTCTGTGGCTCATCGACGCGCCGATCCGGCTGCGGCTGCCGCTCATCGACGAGTATCTCTATCTCGCGATCGCCGGGCTCTCGACCGCCGCGGGGTTCCTCACGCGCCGCTCAGGCGGCCGCGCCGCCTGGCTCGACGTGCCGGCGGCGCTCGGCGCGATCGCGCTATGGGGCTGGGCGGCGTGGCGCTACGAGGAGTGGCTGATCCTCGGCGGCCACCAGCATCCCGAGAAGTGGCTCACCGGGGCGGCGGCGCTCGTCCTCCTCTTCGAGGCGATCCGGCGCTGCTGCGGCGGCGGCATCGCCGCCATGATGGGGCTCATCGCGCTGTACGCCTTCACCGCGCACTGGTTTCCGGGCGTGCTGGAGGGACAGTACACCGAGCCGCGGCGGCTGATCGCCTACCTTTACGTGGATACCAACGGCGTTCCCGGCATCGTGCTCGCGGTCGCTTCCACGGTGGTGCTCGCCTTCATCATCTTCTCCAAGTGCCTGGAAGCGACCGGCGCCGGGCGCTTTTTCGACGGCGTCTCGCTTGCGATCCTCGGGCACTACCGCGGGGGCCCGGCGAAGGTGGCGGTGGCCTCCTCCAGCCTCTTCGGCATCATCAGCGGCTCCTCGGTGGCGAACGTCGTCTCCTCGGGCATCGTCACCATCCCGCTCATGAAGCGCGCCGGCTTCTCGCCATCGTACGCCGGCGCGGTCGAGGCGGTGAGCTCCAACGCCGGGCAGATCACCCCGCCGGTGATGGGCGCGACTGCCTTCATCATCGCCGAGTTCCTGCAGATTCCGTACTCGGAGGTGGTGCTCGCCGCCGCGGTGCCCGCGGCGGTCTTCTACGTGGTGCTGCTCGTGCAGATCGACGCCTACGCCGCGCGCCACCGCCTGCAGGGTTTGCCGCGCGCCGAGCTGCCGAGCTTCTGGAGCGTCTTCGCCAATGGATGGATCTACGTCCTGCCCATCGCGCTCCTCGTCTACCTGATGTTCTGGCAGGGAATGAATGTCGGCAAGGCGGCGCTCTATTCGGCCGGGTCGATGCTCTTGCTTTCGTTCCTGAAAAATCGCGTTCTCGCCTTGAAGCCCCTGCTGCGCAGCCTGACCATCGGCGTAGGCGAGGACATGCTGACCATTCTGCTCGTTTCGGCGGGGGCGGGCGTAGTGATCGGCGCGCTGAACATCTCGGGCCTGTCGTTCTCGATCACGCTGCTCCTCACCCAGGCGGCGCAGAACTGGGGCGTGCTGGCGATGCTCGTCCTCACGGCGGTGCTCGCCATCGTGCTCGGCATGGGCATCCCGACCTCCGCGGTGTACGTGCTTCTCTCGGTGATCCTCGCACCCGCGCTCGTGAAGATGGGCATGGTCCCGCTCGCCGCGCACATGTTCATCTTCTACTTCGGACTCATGTCGATGCTCACGCCGCCGGTCGCGATGGCCTCCTATGCCGCCGCTGGCATCGCCAACGCGGGCCTGTGGCAGACCTCCTGGAGCGGCATCCGGCTCGGCGCCTCGGGCTACCTGCTGCCCTTCGTCTTCGCGCTCAACCCGGCGCTGCTCTGGAAAGGCACGCCGCTCGCCATCTTCTACGCCTGCACGACGGTGCTGCTGTCGGGCGCGATGCTCGGCTGGGCGGTGGAATCCTCCATCGGCGCGCGGCAGGTGGGCGCGGTTGCGCGGATCGCGCTCTTCGCCGGCGCGCTCGGCGTGGGCGGCGCTACGATTCTCGTCGGCGTCGAATCCCCGCTGAACGTGGCGTTCCTCGCAGCGGGCGTCGCCCTTTGCGCGGCTCTGCGCATTTCTCCGCACAAGGCGAGCCGGGTTCGCGCGTAAGCTCGGGGCGCATGGCGAATGCGCTCGTTCTCCTTCTCCTTGCCGCGCTTTCCCCCGCCGCCGCTGCACAGCAGGCCGGAGAGCGTTGTACCGCGGTCGACGGCGCCTCGCTGCGCTGCGGCCGCGAGCTCGTGCGCGTCGATGGATTACGCGCGCCCGCACTGAACGACGCAGGCGGGCACGAGGCGCGACAGCGCCTCCAGGCGCGCCTGCGGCACGGCGAAGTCGTGATCCAGCGCTACGGGTACGACAAGCGCGGCTACACCCTCGGGCGCCTCTACGTCAGCGGCAAGCGCATCTCCCAAGTCGACGTCACGCCGCGGCGAAAGTAGCGCGGGCGCGCGCATCGCTCGCGTGCGCGTGCAGTGCGACCGGCGAAGCATGGCACCCCGGACACGAATCGGACGTGCGACCTGCCCCTTAGGAGGGGGCTGCTCTATCCACTGAGCTACCGGGGTACCGCTAAGCATCTCGCCGAAAACCTCGGACCATCACTAGGTTAGTAACGCGCTCGATGCCTTAGGCGGGCATTTGTTCGCCTGAACGGAAGCGTAGCGCAGCGCCGCGCGGTGTGATGGAAGTGTGATGACGACCACGGCTGCCACCTATGGTGCAACGGCAAGGGACTTGACGGCACGCCATCCGCATAAGCGCTGCGCCAAACCCGCTGCGTCTCCGGACAGATTGCTGTCGCTCCACTCGTGAGCGCCTAAGCGGGGCCGGGATGGGGCCAGAGGGCACTGCCCAGACACCCGGTACAATCGAGGCGCTGCGGCACGCCTGATTTCAGGATCGGTACGATGGTATTGCCCGAGTTGCCTCGGGTCAGTCGGCGGCGTAAGGTCTTGCAGCACGGAAAGCACCTATGGCTCCTACGCGACGCGCTGTCATTGTCGGGCTCCTGGCGATAGGCGGCGGGTTCGCGATGCGCGCCAATGCCCAGACCGTTGCGGCAAGCGTTCCGCGCATCGTGTTCGTGAGCAATCGAGACGAGGCCGGCGCCCGGCCGTTCCTGCAGAGCTTCGTGCACGGCCTGCAGGAACGAGGGCATGCCGAGAGAAGGACGTATGTGCTCGAAGTCCGGTATGCCAGTGGCGAGTCCACCCGTCTTAGATCGCTCATCACGGAAGGGGCTGTAAGCCGCCCGGATGTGCTTGTCGTCAGCGGGCTGTTTTCGGCCCGCCTTGCGCGAGACGCGACAACCACCGTCCCGATTATCGTGGCTACGGCGAGCGATCTTGTGGATGCCGGCATTGTCCGTAGCTACGCCCATCCCGGCGGCAACATCACCGGTATTGCCGACTTGAGCGACGAGACGTCGGCCAAGCGCCTTGAACTGCTGAAGACCGCATTGCCGAACGCGACTCGGGTTGCGCTTCTCACCAACCCGGATTTCCCCGCGACGCCGAAGATCGAGAAGCTCGTGGGTGATGCTGCACAACGCCTTGGCATCCGCTTAACCATGGTCCACGCGACGGATCGCCCGTCGCTCCTCACGGCCGTGGATTCGCTGGAAGGTTCGCGGCAGGACGGCCTCCTGGTCGGAGGAGACCAGAATAGCGTCAACAATGCCAAGCAGTTGATCCAGCGCGCGACGGCGCTGCGCGTCCCTGTCGCGTACTTCTGGCCAGACACTGCCGAGATGGGGGCCCTTTTCAGCTACCAGCCAGACATCATGAACAACTTCCGGCGTGCCGGGTTGTACGCGGATCGCATCCTGAAAGGCATGAACCCAGGTGAGTTGCCGATCGAGCTTCCCACGCGCTACGAATTGGTCGTGAACCTCAAGGCGGCAAGGAAACTGGGCATCACCCTTCCGAGTGCGTTTCTTCTGCGGGCTGACCGGGTCATCGAGTGATCGTGCAAGGCGGGTGGGCGACGCGGTTGGACGCTGATGGATGGAGCTGGTCTCGTGCTTGAATCCCTGAAATCCGAGCTCGAGCGCTTCGGCGAGGCGAACGACAAGGCGACGGCTGAGCGCGGCCGGCGCATGCTCAACATCACGCGCGACACGGGGGAGTTCCTGTCGCTCCTGCTGTACGCGACGCGCGCGCACCGGGTGCTCGAGATCGGAACGTCGAACGGCTACTCGACGCTCTGGCTCGCCGAGGCCGCGCAGGCGACCGGCGGCACGGTGACCACCGTCGAGCTGTCCGACTACAAGACGGGTCTCGCCGCGGCGACGTTCGCGCGCTCGGGTCTCGCGCAGTTCATCTCGCTGGTGCATGATGACGCGGCACGCGTGCTGCAGAGCGCGGGAGATGACGCCTTCGACTTCATCTTCCTCGATTCCGAGCGCTCGGAGTACCCGCGCTGGTGGCCGCATGTGCGCCGGGTGCTGCACGCCGGCGGTCTTCTCGTCGCCGACAACGCCATCTCGCACGCCGCGGAAATGGGGCCTTTCATGGCGCTGGTGAAGGCTGATGCCGGCTTCGCCTCCAGCCTCGTGCCGGTCGGCAACGGCGAGTTCCTGGCTGTGAAGCATCAAGAGCAAAGCCGTCCGGCTCGACGGGAAGTGAGGTAATCTCATCGCCATGGCGCTGCTTTTCGACTGAGCGCCCGTTCGTCTCTTGAGGAGGAGGGAACCATGAAACGACTGCTGGCGGCAATCGCGACGGCTTCGCTCGTCATCGGCTGCGGCGGGATGTCCGGCGGCGATGGCTGGGAGACGCTCATCGACGGGAGCAAGGGCCTCGAGAACTGGAACCGCGTCGGCGACGCCAACTGGCGCGTAGAGGACGGCGCCATCGTCGCCGACAACGGCAAGGGTGGTTTCCTGGTTTCGAAGAAGTCCTACAAGGATTATCAGCTGCGCGTGGAGTTCTGGGCGGCCGACAGCGCGAACAGCGGCATCTACATGCGCTGCGCGGACCCGGCGAAGATCACCGACAAGAGCTGCTATGAGGCGAACATCTTCGACCGGCGCCCGGACCCGAAGTACGGCACTGGCGGGATCGTGCACGTCGCCGAGGTCAAGCAGCCGATGCCCAAGGCCGGCGGGCGCTGGAACACCTACGAGATCACCGCCGTCGGGCCGCAGCTCACCGTGGTGCTGAACGGCGACCTCACCGCGCGCGTGCAGCACGACCAGTTCAAGCAGGGGCCGATCGCGTTGCAATACGGCACGCTGCCGCCGAAGGGCGAGCCCGGCGGCGCGATCAAGTTCCGCAAGGTGCAGATCAAGCCGCTGTAGCGCTGGCTGCTCGAGGCCGGACGTGGAAGGCGGCTGCTCCTGCGGTGCGGTGCGCTACCGGCTGACGGCCAAGCCGCTGATCGTGCATTGCTGCCATTGCCGCGACTGCCAGCGCATCACCGGCAGCGCTTTCGTCGTCAACGTCTGGATCGAGCGCGAATTCCTCGACTCGGGCAGCGACGTATAACAGCCACATGCACCTCCACTGTGATGGAAGTGTGATGGCCGATGTTTGAAACCGGTGGCACCCCGGACACGAATCGAACGTGCGACCTGCCCCTTAGGAGGGGGCTGCTCTATCCACTGAGCTACCGGGGCGCGAGGCCGATTTTACAGGCAGGACAGGGTAGACTTAGCCGCCTTGAATCGGAGCTAGGTCTTCCATAGTGTTTCATCGCTTGCTGGCGTTCCTCTTGTGCGCCGTCGCGTCGGCGGTCCAAGCGCAGCCGCCGCCGTGGTCCTGGGACGACGGCACCGTGCCCTACGTCGTCACGCCGATGGACATCGTCGAGCGCATGATGCGCATGGGCGAGGTGGGGAAGGGCGACTACGTGATCGACCTCGGTTCGGGCGACGGGCGCATCGTGATCGAGGCGGCGAAGCGCGGCGCGCACGGCCTGGGCGTCGATCTCGATGCGCAGCTCGTCGCGCTCGCCACCGATAACGCGAAGAAGGCGGGTGTGTCCGATCGGGCCAAGTTCCGGGTCCAGGACATCTTCGAGACCGACCTTTCGAAGGCGACGGTGGTGACGATGTACCTGCTGCCGGAGTTCAACCGGAAGCTCTTGCCTCGCCTGCTCGCGCTCAAGCCCGGCACGCGCATCGTGTCGCACGACGGCGAGATCGGCGACTGGCCCGCCGACGAGAAGCTCGAGATGCGCGCGCCGGAGAAATCGGTGGGCGTGAGCGGGCTCTCGAAGGTCGAGCTCTACATCGTGCCGGCCGACGCGCGGGGCGTCTGGCTGAGCGACGTGCCGCAGCACGGCGGGCGATGGCGCTTCGAGATCGCGCAGACCTTCCAGGTGCTGGACATCGGGGTCTCGGCGCAGGGGCGCGACGTGCTGATGCGCGCGAGCCGCCTGCGCGGCGAGGAAATCAAGCTGGTGGTGACGGGCATCGTCGGCGACCGCGCCTGGCACCACCTTTTCGAGGGCCGGATCGACGGCCAGCGCATCGCCGGAACCCTCACGGTATCCGACGGCCGGGAGCAGAGGAGCTATCCATGGAACGCAACACGGGCGCGGTGAGCGCCGCGCCCAAGCCGCTTCTTTCGGTCTCCGACGGCGTCATCCTCATGTGCGGGATGGTGATCGGCGCGGGCATCTTCAAGGCGCCCTCGATCGTCGCCGGCAACACCTCGAGCGCGGCGTGGTTCCTCGGCGCCTGGGTGCTCGGCGGCTTGGTCTCGCTTTGCGGCGCGCTGGTGTACGCCGAGCTTGCCTCCCGCCACCCGGACACCGGCGGCGAGTACGCGTTCCTCTCGCGCGGCTGGGGCCGTGGCACGGCGTTCGTGTTCGCGTGGTCGCGCATGACGGTGATCCAGACCGGCGCGATTGCGGCGGTGGCCTATGTCTTTGGCGACTACGCCTCGGAGATCCTGCGCCTGGGCGAAAAGAGCTCGGCGATCTACGCCGCGATCGGCGTGATCGCGCTCACCGCGCTCAACGTCGCGGGCACGGTGGAGTCGAAGACGCTGCAGAAGATGATGCAGTACCTGCTCTTCGCGGGACTGCTCTTCATCGGGATCGCGGGCCTCGTGTCCGGGGGCGAGGCGGCGAAGCCGGCGGCGGCGGGAGCGGGCGGCGCGTTCGGCCTGGCGATGATCTTCGTGCTGCTCACCTACGGCGGCTGGAACGAGGCGGCGTACCTCGGGGGCGAAGTGCAGGATGCCCGGCGCAACATGCTGCGCGTGCTGATCGGCGGCATCGTGGTCGTGACCGCGCTCTACCTCCTCGTCAACCTGGGCTACCTCATGGCGCTCGGCCTGGGCGGCATGAAGGAGTCGCAGGCGGTGGCAGCAGACGTGATGCGCGTCGTGGTGGGCGACCGCGGGGCGGTGGTGCTCTCGCTCATCGTCTGCGTCGCGGCGCTCACCACGATGAATGCCGCGATCTTCACCGGCGCGCGCACCAACTATGCGCTCGGCCGCGACTTCTCCATGTTCGGCAGGCTGGGCCACTGGCGCGAGGCGGGCAGCACGCCGGCCAACGCGCTCCTCGTGCAGGGCGTGATCGCGCTCGTCCTGGTGGCCGCGAGCTCGGCGGCGCCCGACGGCTTCACCGCGATGGTGGCGTACACGACGCCGGTGTTCTGGACGTTCTTTCTCCTGACGGCCCTCACCTTGTTCGTTTTCAGAAGAAGCGAAGGGACCAAGCCGCTCTTCAGCGTGCCTCTGTATCCGGTGATCCCGATCCTCTTCTGCCTGGCGTGCGTGTACATGCTCTATTCGAGCATCAACTACGTGCGCTTCGCCGTGTCCTTCGGCGTGCCGGTGCTCGCCGGCATCGTCGTCATGGCGATCGGCATCCCGCTCTACTTCCTCGCCGCGCGGAAGTGACGCTCACCGAGCTGCGCTACATCGTCGCCGTCGCCCGCGAGCGGCACTTCGGGCGCGCGGCGGAGGCGTGCTTCGTGTCGCAGCCCACGCTCTCGGTCGCGGTGAAGAAGCTGGAAGAGGAGCTCGGCCTCGCGCTCTTCGAGCGGGGTCCCGGCGAGGTGAGCATCACGCCCGCCGGCCAGAAGATCGTCGAGCAGGCGCAGCGTGTGCTCGAGGAGGCCTCGCGCATCAAGGAACTCGCCGCCGCGGGCCGCGACCCGCTCGCCGGCCCGCTGCGCCTGGGCGCGATCTACACCATCGGACCCTACCTCCTCCCCAAGCTCATTCCCATCCTGCGCCGCGCCGCGCCGCAGATGCAGCTCCACATCCAGGAAAACTTCACGCACGTGCTCTCGGAGCTCCTGAAGAACGGCGAGGTCGACGTGATCCTGATCGCGCTGCCCTTCCAGGAGCCGGGCATCGAGACGCGTGCGGTCTACGACGAGCCGTTCATGGTCGCCGTGCCCAAGGGCCATCCCTGGGAGGCGAGAAAGCGCGGCGTGAGCTCGGAAGAGCTCACCAAGGAAAGCCTGCTGCTGCTCGGCGAGGGGCACTGCTTCCGCGACCAGGTGCTCGACATCTGCCACGTGGTGCGCGCCAAGGAGCGCAGCGCCCTCGCGCGCACGGTGGAAGGCGGGTCGCTGGAGACCATCCGCCAGATGGTCGCGGGCGGGGTGGGCGTTACGGTGCTACCCTCGACCTCGGTGACGAGCAGCCCGTCGGACCTGATTCGCGTCCTGCCTTTCACGAAGCCCGCGCCGACACGGCGCGTGGCGCTCGCCTGGCGCAGGAGCTTCCCGCGCCCGGAGGCGATCGAGGCCTTGCGCAAGGCTATCCTCGCCTGCAACCTGCCCCAGGCGGAGAAGCTCGCGTGACGGACAGGACCTCGTTCATCCTCAAGGCGGCCGGCGTGGCGCTCTTCGCCTTCGTCGCCGCGGCGGCGTTCTCGGCCTATCTCAAGCCGGGCATGCTGATCGAGTTCGCCAACTTCCTGCTTTGCGCCTAGCGCGGACGCTCGAGCAGGGCGAGGAGCGCGCCGGGGTCGACCGGCTTGGTGAGGTGATGGTCGAAGCCCGCCTGGCGCGAGGCGAGCTTGTCCGATTCCTGGCCCCAGGCGGAAACCGCGATGAGCAGCGGCCGGGGCGCGCGCTCGTGGCGGCGCAGCTCGCGGACCAGGTCGTAGCCGCTCATCCGCGGCATCTGGATGTCGAGCAGCACCACCTCGGGCTTCACCGTGTCGGCGATCTGGATGGCGTCGCGGCCACCGTACGCGGTGTGGACGTCGTGACCCTCGTTGCGCAGGAGCAAGGTGAGCGTGTCGGCTGCGTCGACGTTGTCATCGACCACCAGGATCTTCTTTTTCACGGGCGGATTATCCCTCCGAACCCCCGCCAGTGGCTTGCATCAGCCTGAATAGTCCGGGCGGACCAGCGGATAAACCGTGGTCTGTCCCTGATTTTGGAGATCATTTGCGATGGCCGTGAAAGAAGGACTGCCGTACCCGCGCGGCGCCACGTGGGACGGCAAAGGCGTCAATTTCGCGCTGTTCTCGGCGAACGCGACCCGGGTCGAGGTCTGTCTGTTTGACAATGAACTGAAAGAAAAGGAGCGGATCGAGCTACCGGAGTACCGCGACGAGATCTGGCACGGCTATGTCCCCGACATCGGGCCCGGCACCATCTACGGCTACCGGGTGCACGGTCCTTATGCCCCGGAGGAGGGACACCGCTTCAACCCGAACAAGCTGCTGCTCGACCCCTATGCGCGCGCGCACATCGGGGCCCTCAAATGGGATCCCGCGGTGTTCGGTTATGCGCTCCGGGACGAGCGAGCGGACCTCTCCTTCGACAAGCACGACAGCGCGCCCTTCGTGCCCAAGTGCGTGATAGTCGATCCGGGATTCGACTGGAAGCGCGAGCAGCGCTGGCATCAGGTCCCCTGGGACCGCACGATCGTCTACGAGACCCACGTGCGCGGCTATACCAAGCTCCACCCGAAGGTACCCGAGGGCGAGCGCGGCACCTTCCAGGGCCTCGCGCACCCGGAGGTCATCGCCTACGTCAAGGCGCTCGGCGTGACCACGGTGGAGCTGCTGCCGATTCACACGTTCCTCGACGACGACTTCCTCCTGAAGAAAGGGCTGAGGAACTACTGGGGCTACAACTCCATCGGGTTCTTCGCGCCCGATCCCCGCTACGCCGCTGACCCGGCCCGCTCGCTGCAGGAGTTCAAGGAAATGGTCGCGCGCTTCCACGACGCCGGGCTCGAGGTCGTGATCGACGTCGTCTACAACCACACCGCCGAGGGTAACGAGCGCGGCCCCACGCTCTCCTTTCGCGGCATCGACAACGCCTCTTACTACCGCCTGATGCCGGAGCGCAAGCGTCATTACATCAACGACACCGGCACCGGAAACACGCTCAACCTCTCGCATCCGGTGGTGATCCAGATGGTGACCGACAGCCTTCGCTACTGGGTCGAGGAGATGCACGTGGACGGCTTTCGCTTCGACCTGGGCACCATCCTCGCGCGCGAGCCGGGCGGCTTCGACACCTACAACGGCTTCATGAAGGCCGTCCTGCAGGACCCGGTGCTGCACCGGGTGAAGCTGATCGCCGAGCCCTGGGACTGCGGGCCGGGGGGCTACCAGCTCGGCCGCTTCCCGCCCGGCTGGGCGGAATGGAACGACCGGTTCCGCGACACGGTGCGCGACTTCTGGCGCATGCAGGGCTCGGCGGCCGCTCTCGCGCCGCGCCTCTGCGCCTCGCCCGACGTCTTCGACCACCGCGGGCGCCAGCCCTGGGCGAGCGTCAACTTCATCACCGCGCACGACGGCTTCACGCTGAACGACCTCGTGAGCCACAACGACAAGCACAACGAGGCGAACGGCGAGGGCAACCGCGACGGCCACTCGCACAACCGCTCCTGGAACCACGGCGTCGAGGGCCCGACCGACGACGAGGCGATCCGCGGCCTGCGCAAGCGGCAGATGAAGAACATGCTCGGCACGCTGCTGCTCGCGCAGGGCACCCCGATGCTCACCGCCGGCGACGAGTTCGGGCGCACGCAGCGCGGCAACAACAACGCCTACTGCCAGGACAACGAGATCTCCTGGCTCGACTGGAACCACGGCGACCGCGAGGAGCGGATGATCGCCTTCGTGAAGGAGCTGATCGGGCTGCGCGGCAAGTACGCGATCCTGCGCCACCGGCGCTTTCTCTCGGGGGTCTACAACGAGATGCTCGGGATGAAGGACGTCACCTGGGTGAACGCGAACGGCGCCGAGATGGGCGAGGCAGACTGGCATAACGGCGGCACCCATTGCTTCGGCATGCTGCTCGACGGCCGCGCCCAGCCCACCGGCATCCGCCAGCGCGGGCACGAGACCACCGTGCTCCTCGTCTTCAACGCCTGGCAGGACGTAGTGAAGTTCACGCTGCCCGAGGCGCCGGGCGGCAAGGGCTGGCTGCTCGTCGCGGACACCAACATGGCGGACCTCCCCGAGGACAAGACGTTTCCCTTCGGGCATGTCTACCAGGTGACGGCGCGCTCTCTGCTCGTGCTCGTCCTGAGCCACTAGTGGCTCCTTCCTTCCGTCATTAAGACCTCGCCGCTCATCGCCCTCGTCGTGGTGGTCGCCGTGCTGCACCTCGCGCGCGATGTCCTGATCCCGCTTGCGCTCGCGATCCTGCTCGCCTTTCTGCTCGCCCCGGCCGCGCGGCGGCTGGAGCGGCTGCGCCTCGGGCGCCTGGGCTCCACCCTGGCGGTCGCGCTGCTCGGCATCGCCGTGGTCGGCGCGGTG